>NZ_JADPIX010000122.1:0-455000 GCF_023073155.1 Bradyrhizobium sp. 45
CATCGACGGCCATCCCCATAGCCGCATCGAAGACCTCATGCCGTGGCGATTCCGCAAAACGTCAAGCCAGCCTCAATAGGGTTGCGGCTAAGCGCTTACTTTCGTCCCGCGTAAAGCCGAGCTGCAACGCCGCAGATCTTAATTTATGGGCCTTCTGCGCCTCCCGTGCAGCGGTGGCGTCCTGTGCTTCGCGACAGGCGTCCCCGATGGCGTAACTGTCTGGCCAATGACGTTCGTTGGCGGCGGCTTGTCCGGCGGGGGCCTTTCGGGAAGAAGCGCCTTGCTTGGCAGCTGAGAAATTTCTACCAGCCGGACCCCGCGTGCCATGGCCGACGCGGCTTTTCCTTTTGTGCGCCATGGTGCGTCAACCGATTTTTCGATTGCGCGTGGTATTGGTGCCGGCCTCGGCGCGTGCCTTTGCCTCACGCTCTGCCTGCCACGCAAGAATCACGCGGCCAAACCAGCCTTTTGCTCTGCCCGTGTCGCTAAGCGAAATGGGGGACGGGACTTCGCCAGAAGCAATCTTTCCGGCGAGGGCGGTGTCGCGATAGCCAAAAAAATAGTGACCATAGGCTACGCGATAAAACCAGTCGGGATTGATAGGTTGATTGTCGATTGGGTGTCGACGGCGTTTGGACATTGGGGCTCTCCACGGTTTAATGCCAGGTGGACAGCCATAACGTCACTTGTAGCCGCGAACCGGGACTATTTGACACCCGGTTTGCGGCCAGATCGCAGGTACCGCGTCATGTGAGTAAGCAGATCAATCTTGGGGTCGCCAAACAAAATGGCTGAGAGCTGGTGCCAAGCGTTTTTGCGCGTCAGCGTGATGGCCTCACGGAGGCGCAGCTTCTTGACCAGCCAGTATTCTGTCAATTTGAAGGCCACATCTACCGCTGCTTGTTGACGATGACTGGCGCGCCCTTGCGGCATTGGTACCTTCTTCCACTCGAACGTTAGGTCATCGCAGAACTCGATTGCGCCCTGAAGGTCGAACGCTTTGTCGAAGTGAATTTGCTGGAGAGGCGGCAAGTCATTATAGGCAACCTTGGCCCTATTTAACGCCTCGGCAAGCCGCTTCACTGCACGTTCGGAATCTTTGGATCGTGGAGATCGGATTCTTTGCTCTTCTTCGGCACGATTAACGGTACCGATGGCATGTCTGATAGTTGTTCGGCATGTCGCCCGTTCCGCAGGGTTGGGCCTGAGGATGTGGAGCGCTTTTTGAATCGCACCTTGGTACCTCCCCCCTCCGGGTAGGAACACTTGATCCGCGAAAAAAGCTTCATCCGTGAAAAAGAAGTCAATGTGCCCATCGGGAACGAGGCTAAACGGATAGTAGAGATCCTTGATGTTCACGGCTTCGATAAGCTTCGGAATTTCATTTTTGGCGATCATTTGCCCCCCCGGATGGCAACGACGTCGCCTGAGCGTTTCGGTGAGGTGCAATACTTTGCCCAATCGGCCATGAGCCGCGCACGCTTAGCAACCAAATCGCCACGTCGATAGGCGGCCTCCACCTTGTTGCCAACCACATGGGCGAGTGCCATTTCGACGACGTGATTAGGATAGCTAGTCCGTTCCGCCGCCCAATCCCGAAACGTAGACCGAAAGCCGTGGACAGTGATGTCGGAGCGGCCCATGCGTTTCAGCACCTCAGCCATCGCCATGTTCGAAATCGGAACGCCCTTGCGGGCGCCGGGGAATACAAAATCACCCTCACGGGGAAGCGCCTTCAATAGTTCAAGAGAACGGCCGGTCAGCGGTACGCGATGTTCTTTTTTGGCCTTCATGCGCTCTGCTGGGATGGTCCACAGCTTTGCATCCAGATCAATCTCCGACCAGCGACTGCCGATGACTTCACCTGTGCGGCTGGCATTCAGGATCGTGAACTCCAATGCCCTCGGGGCGATGCCCTCGCGAACTGCGAGCTGAGCCATAAAGCCAGATGTTTCGGCCAAGGGTAGCGCGGCGTGGTGTTTGACCTTGGCGATCGTGTTCCGTGCGGGAAGGACGTGAGCCAGGTTGCCATCCCAGGCAGCGGGATTATCCCCCGTCCGATAGCCGCTCGTCTTCGCAAAATCAAGAATGGCTTCAATACGACCGCGCACTCGGCTTGCCGTCTCGGTTTTGGTGTCCCAGATCGGCTTGATCGCCTTGAGGACGAGCGTCTTGTCTATCGCCGCAACCGGCAACTTTGCTAACGCCGGGTACGCGTACATCTTCATTGTCGAGAGAAATTGCGCGCTGTGTTTTGCGTTGCTCCATTTGCGTGAGTGAAATTTGAAGTATTGTTGGGTGCATTCGCTAAATGTAACGTTCGCTGCCGCCGCCAAAGCTCGTTCTGCAGCCTGGTTGACGCGCTCCTCGGTTCGAGCATCGATCGGGTCGATCCCATCCTTCAACAGCTGTCGTGCCTTGCGGGCGCGCTCGCGGGCCTCGTCCAATGTGAAGTCATCCACTGGTCCCAGGCCCATCGCCCGCTCGCGCCCGCCGCGCTCATAGCGCAGCAGCCATGAGCGGGCGCCGGTCGGCGTTACCTGCAGATAGAGGCCCTTGCCGTCGCCGTAGCGGCCCGGCTCAGTGAGTTTCGCGACCTGCCTTGTGGTCAATGCCATGGCAATTTCCCCCCGGCTGTAAACCCCCGGCTAGACCCCCGGTTCGGCCGTAGCGGTGCATACCGACCAATATCGGGCGAAAACGGGCAGGAACAAGTGGAGAAAATCTGACGGCGCAAGGCTTTTT
Organism: Bradyrhizobium sp. 45; assembly: GCF_023073155.1. Lineage (NCBI taxonomy): Bacteria > Pseudomonadati > Pseudomonadota > Alphaproteobacteria > Hyphomicrobiales > Nitrobacteraceae > Bradyrhizobium > Bradyrhizobium sp. 45. The sequence continues at coordinate 2,746 of NZ_JADPIX010000122.1, forward strand.
AAGGCCTCACCGCCGGTCCTGTTCGGGCCGTTTCGGGGCTTACCAACCGCTATAAAGGCGGCCACTCTCTCCGCCATCAGCCCCGTGTCCGCTCCAATTGCCGCTGTCCAAATGGCGGCGTCAAAACCCGGTCGCGATGCGGCAACCTGGCCGCAGTTTATTCCATCATTCAACCAGTACATGCGTCGTGGGAAAAGCCCCAAAGGTGCATGAGCGTCTCTCGCGCGCCTTCGGCCGCCACAACGCGTCGTGAAGTCGCGCCATGCAGAAACGCGCCTGTACACGGTGGCGTGACCTCCATAACTTCCGCGGCGCAATGTGAGGAGATGCGACGTGGCGAAGAAGACGGCGACCAGGAAGAAATCTGCTGCGAAGAAAGCAGCGAAGACCTCCAGCAAGACAAGCGCCGTTCGCAAGGGCAAGGTCGCGAAGGCTGCAACCAAGCCGGTCAAGCAGGCAGCTCCGCGCAAATCATCGGCACCACGCCGCCCAAAAGGCCCGGCCTGGCAATGGTCGGCGGTCGAGACCGCAGCCGCCATCCGCTCCAGCGCCATCTCGGCGGTCGAGACCGTCGAGGCGCATCTCGAGCGGATGCGGGCCGTCAATCCGCGACTGAACGCGGTTGTCGTCGATCTCTCTGAGGAGGCGCTGGCCGCGGCGCATGCGGCCGACAAGCGGCGCGCGAAGGGCGGCGAGCTCGGCCTTCTGCACGGCGTACCGATCACGATCAAGGAGAACGTCGACTACGAGGGCCGTCCGAACTTCAATGGCGTCCCCGCCAACAAGGACCTCATCGCGCCGTCGGATTCGCCGGTGGTGCGCAACCTGAAGAAGGCTGGCGCGATCATCATCGGCCTCACCAACACGCCGGAATTCTCCTTCCGCGGCTTCACCGACAATCCCCTGCACGGGCTGACGCTCAATCCCTGGGATCCCAATATCACCTGCGGCGGCTCCTCGGGCGGTGCGGGTTCGGCGGTCGCCGCCGGCATAGGCACCATCGCGCACGGCAACGACATCGGCGGCTCGCTGCGCTGGCCGGCGCATTGCAACGGCGTTGCGACCATCAAGCCGACGCAGGGACGTATTCCGGCCTTCAACGCAAGCGCAACCGCCGAGCGGCCGATGCTGGCGCATCTGATGTCGGCGCAGGGGCCGCTCGCCCGCCACGTCGCCGACGTCAGGCTCGCGCTGGAGGTGATGAGCCAGCGCGATCCGCGCGATCCCTGGTGGGTACCGGCGCCGCTGGTCGGGCCGAAGCCGAAGGGGCCGATCAAGGTCGCGCTCGCCAGGATTCCTGAAGACATGGACGTCGATCCGCACGTCGCGGCGGCGTTGCGTCAGGCCGCCGATCACCTGGAGCGTTCCGGCTATCGCGTCAGCGAGGTCGATGTGCCCGACATCGACGGCGTCTGGCAGACCTGGTGCGACATCATCACCAACGAGACGATGGTGATGCAGGAGGCCGGCATGCTGAAGGTGACGTCGGAAGACTTCCACAAGGCGTGGGGCGGCATGAAAGCCAAGGCCAACGTGCTCGACCTCAAGGCCTGGATGCAGGCGACCGCCGCGCGCAACGGCCACATTCGCGCCTGGCAATTGTTCTTCGAGGAGTATCCGGTGGTGCTGGCACCGACCACGGTGAAGCCGACGCCTAGCCCGCGCGAGGACACTGTCAGCCCCCAGCGCGTGCGCGAGATTTTCTGGGGCGAGATCCGCTTCATCTCCGCGATCAACGTGCTGGGCCTGCCGGGCGCCGTGGTGCCGGTGACGCTGCACGATGGCCAGCCGATCGGCGTGCAGCTCATTGCCGGGCGCTATCGCGAGGATCTCGCGCTCGATGCAGCGGCCGCGATCGAGAAGCGCGCCGGCGTGCTCGCCCATCGGCTGTGGGAACAGATGGACTGATAGGGCAGCGAAGTTGTTTCCCTCTCCCCTTGTGGGAGAGGGTGGCTCGCCGCGCAGCGGCGAGACGGGTGAGGGGTCTCTCTCCGCTAACGCAAGCTTGGCCGTATGGATAGAGACCCCTCATCCGGCGCTTCGCGCCACCTTCTCCCACAAGGGGAGAAGGGAGTGCAGCGTGTTCGCTGCCGCCAACCGCAAAACTTCATTAATCCAATTTGACTTGAATTTTAGCCAATTCCCCAACAACCGTTAGGGTTACTTCCTCGATCTCTAGACGAATTATTGTCCGCTTTACCACCCGCCTCTAACAGAGGGACGGCGGACAACGCACATGCCTCATACAGGCCAATAAGTGCGGCCCGCTCCACGCGGAGGTGGCACGATGCGCAACGAGACGATCGCTATTCACGCCGGCTACGAGCCCGAAGCCACCACGCACGCGGTTGCCGTGCCGATCTACCAGACCGCGGCCTACGCCTTCGACAGCGCCGATCACGGCGCGGCGCTCTTCAATCTCGAGACCGAAGGCTATCGCTACAGCCGCATCGCCAATCCGACCAGCGCGGTGCTGGAAAAGCGTATCGCGGAGCTCGAGGGCGGCGTCGGCGCGCTTGCGGTCGCGACCGGGCAGGCCGCGCTGCATTTCGCCTTCGTCAACGTCGCCGATCACGGCGGCAACATCGTTTCCGTGCCGCAGCTCTATGGCACCACGCATACGCTGCTCTCGCACATCCTGCCGCGGCAGGGCATCACCGGCCGCTTCGCCGAGAGCGACAAGCCCGAGGCAATCGAAAGGCTGATCGACGAGAACACCCGCGCCGTGTTCGCCGAAACCATCGGCAATCCCGCCGGCAATGTCTGCGACATCGAAGCACTGGCGAAGGTCGCCCACGCCCACGGCGTGCCGCTGATCGTCGACAATACCGTTGCAACGCCCATCCTGCTCAAGCCGTTCGATTACGGCGCCGACATCGCCGTGCATTCGCTGACCAAGTTTCTGGGCGGTCACGGCACCACGCTCGGCGGCGCCATCGTCGACTCCGGAAATTTCCCCTGGGCCAAGCACGCCGACCGCTTCCCCGGTTACAACAAGCCGGATGCCTCCTATCACGGCCTCGTCTATGCCGAGCGCTTCGGCCGCACAGCCTATATCGAGCGCGCGCGCAGCATCTATCAGCGCACCATGGGTTCGGTGCTGTCGCCGTTCAACGCCTTCCTGCTGCTCCAGGGCATCGAAACCGTCGCGCTGCGCATGGAGCGCCACTGCGAAAACGCCCGCAAGGTCGCCGAATTCCTGCGCAAGGATCCGCGCGTGGCCTGGGTCAACTACACCGGCTTCCCGGACAGTCCCTATTATCCGCTGGTGCAGAAATATCTCGACGGCAACGCCTCGTCGCTGTTCACCTTCGGCATCAAGGGCGGCATGGAAGCCGGCAAGTCCTTCTACGATGCGCTGAAGCTGATCACGCGCCTCGTCAATATCGGCGATGCCAAGTCGCTGGCCTGCCATCCGGCCTCGACCACGCACCGGCAGATGTCGGCGGAGCAGCAGCGGGTCGCCGGCGTTTTGCCGGAAACGATCCGCTTGTCGATCGGCATCGAGCATTGCCAGGACATCATCGAGGACCTCGATCAGGCACTGGAAAAGGCCTGCCCGTCCGCGCGCCTCCAGGCCGCGGAGTAGGCGGCTGCGCCGATGACGATCCTGATCGACAGGGATCAAGCTATATCGAGCCCGGCGCTGGTGCCGGGAGCGGGCGATCTGGCGCGCGAGCCCGGCGGCACCGAGCTCACGATCGGGTTGATCAACAACATGCCGGATCCGGCGCTGAAGGCGACCGAGCGGCAATTCATGAAGCTGCTGCAAGCCGCAGCAGGTCCGCGCCGCATCCGCTTTCACTGCTTCTCGCTGCCTTCGGTGAAGCGCTCGCCGGAAGCGAGATGGCATGTCGAGAGCGAATACTCGGAACTCACCGAGCTCAGACGCCACAGGTTCGACGGCCTGATCGTGACCGGCGCCGAGCCGATCGCGCCTGAGCTCGACCAGGAACCGTATTGGCGCGATCTCACCGAGCTGATCGACTGGGCCAAGGTCAACACGCGCTCGACGATCTGGTCGTGCCTCGCTGCGCATGCCGCGGTGCTGCATCTCGACCGCATCGAACGGCGGCCGCTGCCGGCCAAATGTCACGGCATTTTCGACTGCGAAGCCGTGACCAGGGATCCGCTGACGCGGGCCGCGCCCGCTCCCCTCAAGGTCTCGCATTCGCGTCTCAACGAGATCGCCGAGAGCGACCTCGTTGAGGCCGGCTACCAGGTGCTGACGCGTTCGGCAAAGGCCGGCGTCGATACCTTCGTCCGCCAATATGCCAGCCGATTCGTGTTCTTCCAGGGCCATCCGGAATATGACGCGCTGTCGCTTCAGCGTGAATATCTGCGCGACATCGGCCGTTATCTCGCGCGTGAGCGCGACAATTATCCGCATCTGCCCGTGAGCTATTTTGACGCTTCGACCGAAGAGAAGCTGGTCCGCTTCGAGAAACAGGCAAGGCACCAGCGCCACCCCGCGCTCAGCAACGAGCTGCCCGCGCTGAATTTGCGTGCCGATATTGCCGCGGGCAGCGCCGCGGCGGCATTGTTCCGGAACTGGCTGCAATATCTCGGCGCGGGGACCGACGCGTCGGTGCTTGCACGTTAGGTCGGGACGACGGCATCGACGTTAGGACTAACGAAGTGTGTAGCTTGCCTCGAGCGGCGCACGAATGCTTCAGTGACGGCGGGGCAGACAGGAAATGCGAGTCGTGTGGTCGGCACTCCAGGGACGCGTGAGCAATCGGCTGGCCCGGCACTTTCGTGCCGCGCCGCACCGTCTGCCCGCGCATGCGCCCATGGTGAGCTTCACCTTCGACGATGCCCCCGATAGCGCCGCAGGCGAGGGCGCCGAGCTTCTGGAGCAGCATGGCGGCCGCGGTACCTTCTATCTCGCGGGCAGCCTGGTCGATCGTCCCTCGGACCATTGGCACGGCCTGTCGAACGACGCGATCGTGCGGCTTCACCGGGCGGGGCACGAGATTGCGTGCCACACCTTCTCGCACCAGAGTGCGGTCAATCTCGACGAGACCGCCATGGCCCGCGAGATCGAGCGAAACCGCAGCCATTTTCGCGGCATCGATTCCTCGATCACGCTCGAAAATTTTGCTTACCCCTATGGCATCGCGTCGGTGTGGCGCAAGCCGCAGCTCGCCAAGACCTTCCGCTCGGCGCGCGGCATCCTTCCCGGCGTCAATCGCGACGTCATCGATCTCCAGTTCCTGCGGGCCTCGCCCCTGGTCGATCGCGAGATCAATACGACGGGTGTCGATGGCTATTTCGACGAGGCGGTCGAGAGCGGCGGATGGCTGATCTTCTACGGTCATGACGTCGCCAACGCGCCGAGCCCGTATGGCTGCACGCCGGACCTGATGCGCCATGCGCTGCAGGCCGCCGCGAGGCGCGACATGCCGATCGTGACGGTCGCGGAAGCGCTGCGGAGGATCGGGGCGTAAGAAAGTTTTCTTCCCACGAAGGGTGGAAGGCGGCGTCCTGCGGAGCAAACAGCCTTGCCACGCCTGCGCGGTCATGCGACTGGCCTTGTGACGAATCTCACGGCCTCACCCCGACATGCCCATGTCCTCTCCTTCCACCGCTCCGCTGCCTGCGCCGGCCCAGGGCCGCGATGCGCTGTCGGTGCTGCGTTCGGTGTTCGGCCTGCCCGGGTTCCGCGGCGCGCAGGGCGAGATCATCCGGCACGTCACCGGCGGCGGCAATTGCCTGGTGTTGATGCCGACCGGCGGCGGCAAGTCGCTGTGCTATCAATTGCCGGCGCTGCTGCGCGAAGGCTGCGGTGTCGTGGTGTCGCCCTTGATTGCGCTGATGCGCGACCAGGTCGCCGCCATGCTCGAAGCCGGGGTCAACGCGGCCGCGCTGAACTCGTCGCTGACCCCGCAGGAAGCCTCCGACATCGAGCGGCGCCTGATCGTGGGTGATCTCGACCTGCTCTATGTCGCGCCGGAACGGCTGCTGACGCCGCGCTGCCTGGCGCTGCTGGCGCGGGCGAAGGTGGCGCTGTTCGCGATCGACGAGGCGCATTGCGTCTCGCAATGGGGCCATGATTTCCGCCCCGAATATGTCGGCCTGTCGATCATCGCCGAGCGCTTTCCCGACGTGCCGCGCATCGCGCTGACCGCGACTGCCGACGAATTGACCCGCAAGGAGATCGTCGAGCGGCTTCAGCTTGCAGACAGTCCGCACTTCGTCTCCAGCTTCGATCGTCCCAACATCCGTTATGAGATCGTCGACAAGCGCAACGCGGTGTCGCAGCTCAAGGATTTCATCCGGGGGCGTCACGCAGGTGATGCGGGCGTCGTTTATTGTCTCTCCCGCAAACGGGTCGAGGAGGTCGCCGCGGCGCTCGACGACGCCGGCATTGCCGCATTGCCCTATCACGCCGGGCTCGACAGCAGCGTGCGCTCGCGCAACCAGGACCGCTTCCTCAACGAGGACGGCATCGTCATCGTCGCGACCATTGCCTTCGGCATGGGCATCGACAAGCCGGACGTGCGCTTCGTCGCGCATCTCGATCTACCCAAGAGCATCGAGGCCTATTACCAGGAGACAGGACGCGCCGGCCGCGACGGCAAGCCGTCGGCGGCCTGGATGGCCTACGGTCTCTCGGACATCGTGCAGCAGCGCCGCATGATCGACGAGTCGAGCGGCTCCGACGAATTCAAGCGGGTCTCGATTGGCAAGCTCGATGCGCTCGTTGGCCTCGCCGAAACGCCGCACTGCCGGCGCCGGCGGCTGCTCGCCTATTTCGGCGAGATCGTGATGGGCGAGGGCTGCGGCAATTGCGACAATTGCCTGACGCCGCCGAAAATGCGCGACGGCAGGGTGCTGGCGCAAAAACTGCTATCCTGTGCCTATCGCACCGGGCAGCGTTTCGGCGCGATGCACCTCATCGACGTGCTGATCGGACGCCTGACCGAGAAGGTGACGCAGTTCGGTCACGACAAGCTCACCGTTTTCGGCATCGGACGCGAGCTCAACGAGAAGCAGTGGCGTACGGTGCTGCGGCAGCTCGTGGCGATGGGACATTTGCTGAGTGACAGCGAATCGTTCGGCGCGCTGAAGCTGACGGATTCGTCGCGCGGCGTGCTGCGGGGCGAAACGGAAGTGTGGCTGCGCGAAGAGGCGCCCGGCGTCCGGATCCGTTCGAGCCGCGCCAAGTCCCGCCGCGGTGATCTGGCCCCGGCAGCCGACGCGCCGCAGGGCGATGTCGATCCTGAATTGCGCGCGCGGCTACGAGCGTGGCGCTCGGACATTGCCCGCGCACGTGGCGTGCCGGCCTACGTCGTGCTGCATGACGCCACCATCGACGGCATCGTTCGCGCATGGCCGACCACGCTGGACGAACTGCGCAATGTGCCCGGCATCGGAGACAAGAAGCTCGAGCATTACGGCGACGAGCTGCTGCAGATCGTCAGGACGCGGTAGGGCGCGGGCACACCTCCGCCGTCATCCCGGACAAGCGCAGCGAAGCGGAGCGCCGATCCGGGATCCATAGCCACGGGCCGTAGGAAAAGGCACGCTGACTGCCTCAGCGTGTTTCAACAATTGGCAGTCGGGGTAATCGGTCCTGGCTTTCGCCAGGACGACACTCGTCGGGAGGTGCGCGCCGCCTCACATCACCGACGCGCTAGCCGTTCCGGAACGCATATCCATAGCCGTTCAGCGCCGGCGCGCCGCCGAGATGGGCGTAGAGGATCTTTGCGCCCTTCTCGAAATAGCCCTTCTGCGTGAGATCGATCAGGCCCTGCATCGACTTGCCCTCGTAGACGGGGTCGGTGATCATGGCTTCGAGACGCGCGGTGAGGCGGATTGCCTCCTTGGTTTCTTCCGACGGCACGCCGTAGGCGGGATAAGCATAATCCTCGATCAGCACGACGTCGTCGGCGACGAGATCCTTGCCGAGCTCGACGAGCTTGGCCGTGTTCTGTGCGATCGAGAGCACCTGCGCCTTGGTCTGCGCCGGGGTGAAGGAGGCGTCGATGCCGATCACCTTTCGCGCGCGGCCATCGGCGGCGAAGCCGACCAGCATGCCGGCATGGGTCGAGCCGGTGACGGTGCAGACCACGATGTAGTCGAACTTGAAGCCGAGTTCGGCTTCCTGCTTGCGCACTTCCTCGGCGAAGCCGACATAGCCGAGGCCGCCGAATTTGTGCACGGAGGCGCCGGCGGGAATCGCATAGGGCTTGCCGCCCGCCGCCTTCACCTCCTCGATCGCGTCCTCCCAGCTCTTGCGGATGCCGATGTCGAAGCCGTCGTCGACCAGGCGCACGTCGGCGCCCATGATGCGCGACAGCATGATGTTGCCGACGCGGTCATAGACGGCGTCCTCGTGCGGCACCCAGGCCTCCTGCACCAGGCGGCACTTCATGCCGATCTTGGCCGCGACGGCCGCGATCATGCGGGTGTGGTTGGACTGCACGCCACCGATCGAGACCAGCGTGTCGGCGTTCGAGGCGATCGCGTCGGGGATGATGTATTCGAGCTTGCGCAGCTTGTTGCCGCCATAAGCGAGGCCGGAATTGCAGTCCTCGCGCTTGGCATAGACCTCGACATTGCCGCCGAGATGCTTTGACAGCCGCTCCAGCTTCTCGATGGGCGTCGGACCAAAGGTCAGCGGATAGCGCGCGAATTTTTCGAGCATCGTCAGGTCATCCCGATTGGCGTTAATGTCTCCAAAAATGCTAGCATCGCTCTGCAAAAAGGTGCTTTCAAATATTGCGCCTCTATTGCGGATGATCTTGCGATAATGGACGAGATGTGTGGTATTCCTTTCGGACTAGGTACTAAGAACGGAAGCTTCTTCCATGTCCGCTCGTCTTGATCGTGTCGACCTTAAGATGTTGCGATTGCTGCAAAATAACGGCCGGCTCAGCAACGCCGAGCTGGCCGAAACCGTCGCCATCAGTCCCGCCACCTGCCATCGCCGCACCCAGCGCCTGTTCGAGCACGGCTTCATCGCCGCCGTCCGCGCCATCGTCGCGCCGAAGAAGGTGGCAAAGGGTACGCTGGTGATGGTCGGGGTCGTGCTCGACCGTTCGACGCCGGAGAGCTTTGCGATCTTCGAGCAGGCGATCACCAGGCTGAAATTCGTGCTCGACTGTCACCTCGTCGCCGGCGACTTCGACTATTTCCTCAAGATCCGCGTCGGCGACATGGAGGACTTCAACCGTATCCACGGCGAGCAACTGATCGCGCTGCCCGGCGTGCGCCAGACCCGCACCTTCTTCGTGATGAAGGAAGTCGTCGACAACGCGCCGCTGGAGTTTTGAGCGGCCTCACAACGCTTGTTCGACGATGCCGTCCGCGACCTGCTCCCGGCCGGCGTCCTCCGGCCGCATCGCGATCACCGCGATCAGCCCGAGGCCGACGCCGATCATCACATAGAAGATCGGCGCCAACGGGGAGCCGGTGAGCGCGATCAGCCATGTCACGAAGAACTGGGCAAAGCCGCCGAATACCAGCACCGCGACATTGTTGACGATGGCAAGCGCGGTCGAGCGGACCCGGATCGGGAACAGCTCGACCAGCGTGGTGCAGTAGACGCCGAGGAAGAAGGCGCTGAAGCAGCCGATGACGACCTGGGCGACCAGGAGCTTTGCGATCGACGGCTCGGAGATCACCCAGCTATAGCGCGGATAGAGCGAGACGAAATAGCCGATGAGCGAGACCAGCAGCAGCGGCTTGCGCGGGTAGCGGTCGGAGATGGCGCCGGCAATGGGGACGACGATCACCATCACGATCGCCGCGATCATCTGAACCAGGAAGCTCTGCATCAGCGGCAGCTTCAGCACCTCCTTGGCGTACGTCACGGTGTAGCCGAAGGTGACGTAGAACGACACGGCGCTCGCCACCACCATGCCCATGCCGATCAGGAAATTGCGGCCGGGATTCTTCAGCGCGGCGATGAAATCCTCCTTGTGCACCGTCGCCATGCTGCGCCGGGACGCTTCGGGCTCGATGACGCTGGCGCGCATATAGAGCAGGATCGGAACGATCACGAGGCCGACGAAGAAGGGAATACGCCAGGCGCCGGCGGCAAGCTGCTCCTGCGTGAAGGTCAGCGTCAGGGCGGCGCCCAGCACTGCGCCGAGCACGTTGGCCATGAGCTGGCCGGCGATCTGCCACGAGCCATAGAAGCCGGTGCGGCCGGGAGGCGCCGCTTCGATCAGATAGGCGGTCGAGGTACCGAACTCGCCGCCGACCGAAAAGCCCTGTAACAGCCGCGCCAGCAGCACGATCAGGGGTGCCCCAATGCCGGCCGTGGCGTAGGTCGGCGTCAATGCCAACAGCGCGACCGACAGCGCCATGATGCCCATGCCGAGCGTCATCGCCGCTTTCCGCCCCTTGCGATCGCCGAAATAGCCGAGCACGAGGCCGCCGATCGGTCGCATGAAGAAGCCGGTGCCGAACAGCGCGGTCGTCAGCAGTAGCGCGTTGATCTCACTGCCCGGAATTTTCGGGTCGACCGGAAAGAACAGGTTCTTGATGACCGGTGTCATCAGCGCGAACACGGTGAAGTCGTACCACTCCATTGCGTTGCCGGCGACCGCGGCCACGATGGCTTTCCTGTTCGTCTGCATCTCTCGCTTGCCTGTCCGGTTGCGCCTATTCGGCGAGTTGATGGGTGGCGTCGGCATCCTGCCATTCGTCGCCAACGAGTTCCGGCGTTGCGAAGGCCTTGAGGTTGGCGAAATGAATCTCGCGATCCTCGACGAAGAGGCGGCGGACGATGCCGCGCGCGAGCCGGTCGGCGCCCTCGCTGATCGCGGGAATATCGCCGGAAAGCTTTCCGTGGCTCAGCGTCGCCGGATAGTTGAAACAGTGCAGCCGTGCCAGCATCGGGCAGGCGCCTGACTGCTTCTCCAGGAACTGAAAGCTGTCGCCGAGGTCGGGCGAGTTTTCCAGCTCCGCATTGTCCATGCCGTCAGGCGTCGGGAAGCGGTCGCTCCAGAAGCGGATATGCGGCGCAAACGCGGCAAGCTCGTCGCGCAACGCGAGGTCGACCTTGAAGCCGGTTCCGAAGATGATGAAGTCGGTCGCATAGCGGCCCTTCGGCGTCGTCACCATGAGATGATCCTCTTTGACGACGAGATCATCGATCGGACTTGCGAGATGGAAATGCGCCTGCGGATAGGCGGAGACGCGCAGCACGCTCTGCCGCGGCGGCGGCGTCTGCGCTTTCAGCGTGTGATCGAGGAAGCGCCATTTCCAGTCGTCCGTCAGGCCGGCAAAGCCGTGCACGACCCCTTGGCTGCCGATACCGGTGAACTTGTTGACGCGCGGGATGTCCGCGCGCCGGATGAAGAGGTCGAGGCGCGCGGCGCCCGACTCCAGCGCCATCGCCGCGTTGTCCATCGCGGATGCGCCCGCGCCGACGACGGCGACGCGCTTGCCGCGGAGCTTTTCGAAGTCGATAGGATCGGCGGAATGCGCCCAGAAGCGCCGGTCGATGCCGTCGGCGAGCGGCGGCACGTAAGCGCCGCCGAGGCCGTCGCGCCCCGTCGCCAGCACGACATGCCGGGCGAGAATGTGTCGCGACGTGCCGCTCTCGCTGATGTCGAGAGCGAACAATTCATCGGGGCGCGCGTGGATACGCGCAACCGAGACCCCGTTGCGGACCGGCAGGCCCAGCACTTTGCGGTACCATATCAAGTAATCCATCCATACCGTGCGCGGCGCGCGGTCGAGCGCCTGCCACGCCTGCTCGCCATATTGCGCTTCGTAGAAGGCGCGGAAGGTCAGCGCCGGCATGCCCATCGCGGGGCCGGTCAATTCCTTGGGCGAGCGCAGCGTCCGCATCCGCGCGAACGTGACCCAGGGACCTTCCTCGCCTGCGCACGCGCGGTCGAGCACGAGCTGGTTGTCGACGCCGAGACGCTTGAGCATGGCGGAGGCGACAAGGCCGGCCATGCCGGCACCGACGATGACGACGTCGAAGACACCCTCGCCATCGACGACGCGGCGGGGCACCCATGACTTGGCGGGCAGTTCGAGCCAGGCCAGATCCTGCTTCAGGCGCGCTTCAAGTGCCCCGAGGCCCGCCGCACCAGGTGTCATCGTCATGAGGAAGCTTTCTCGAATTGACTGGTTTCGTCGCCGGCCTCGGCTAGCGCGGTGGCGCCGCTATGCAGCCTTGCGCCCGGCATCAGCGCGACCGCGGCGCGCAGTGCGCCGTTGAGTGCGGCAACCGTTGGCGTCGGCTCGCGCCCGGTCGGCGCAATCGCGGCGAACAGGAACGAAATGGACACGTCCAACGGCCGGGTGACGACGCCTTCAACCGGCAGGCTGGACGTCAGCACCGGCTCGACCACGGCGATGCCGAGCGACTGCTTGGCCATGGCAATCGCCGTCAGGGAAGCGTTGGTATCGATGACCCCAGCGGGCACGACACCTTCACGCTCCAGCGCCTCCTCCACGCGGCGGCGAAGCCGGTAGGGGTTGGCCATCGTCAGCAGCCGGACGCCACCAAGGTCCTTCAGGCGAATGACCTTCTTCTTCGCCAGCGGGTGATCCAACGCGAGGCACGCAACGCACGGCACCTCGCAGACCCACTGCACGTCGAGCCCGGGATGCTGGATCGGCAGGCTCGCAAGACCGAAATCGACCGACTGCGACAGCACCGATTGCACCACATTCTCGGCCGAGAGCGCCTGCACGTGGATCTGGCTTGGTAGCAACTCGCGTTCGAGCGCTGCGAGCGCAGCCGGGACGAAGCCGGCCGCCAGCGCCGGGATCGCCGCCAGGCTGAGCACGGGAAGCGCACCCGCGCCGATCGCGTTGGCGCGCTGGCGGATGTGCTTCAGGCCCATCAGAAGCCGCTCGACCTCGGCATGAAACAAGACGCCTTTCGGCGTCGGGCTGATGCGCGGGCCATTCCGGGTGAACAGGAGATAGCCGACGTCAGCCTCGAGATCCTGGATCTGACGCGTCGTGACCGGCTGCGAACGGCCGAGCAACCGTGCCGCACCCGTGATGCTGCCGGCCGACATCACGGCGGCAAAGGCCTCGAGAAGGCGAATGTCGATAACGTCCTGGTTCATGGTCTGGTGCCCGCATTATGCGAATATAGAATGAACAATATTTCTTGATGTGCAATAGGCATTATGAGAAGTTGAGGGTCATGTCGATGGAGCCGAACCCCTTTCGCCATCACAATCCGGCCGGACCGGCCTATCGGCGCGGCTGGGTCGATGAGGCCGTGGCGGCGATCGAGGCCGACCAGTGCCGCACCGCCGACACGCATCTGATCCGGCTGATCGTGCCGGCGCTATCAGGCATCGACATCTATCTGAAGGACGAGTCCACGCATCCGACCGGCAGCCTGAAGCACCGGCTCGCGCGCTCGCTCTTCCTCTACGCGCTCTGCAACGGCCACATCCGCGAAGGCACGCCCGTGGTGGAAGCCTCGTCGGGATCGACCGCGGTGTCGGAAGCCTATTTCGCACAGATGATCGGCGTGCCCTTCTATGCCGTGATGCCGCGCACGACATCGGCGGAGAAGATCGCCGCGATCGAGCATTATGGCGGCAACTGCCATCTGATCGATGACGGTCGTGCACTCTATGCGGAAGCGGCGGCGCTCGCCGCCCGCCTGAACGGCCACTATATGGACCAGTTCACTTTCGCCGAGCGCGCCACCGACTGGCGCGGCAACAACAACATCGCCGAATCGATCTTCACGCAATTGAAGGGCGAGACGCGTCCGTTGCCGGACTGGATCGTGATGGGGGCGGGCACCGGTGGCACCTCGGCCACGCTCGGACGCTATTTGCGCTATCGCCAGTACCCGACGCGGCTCTGCGTTGCCGATGTCGAGCATTCCGCCTTCTTCGACTGCTTCCGCTCGCAGGACCGCTCCCATGTTTGCGAGCGGCCTTCGCTGATCGAAGGCGTCGGTCGGCCCCGCTGCGAACCCTCCTTCGTGCCGGGCGTCGTCGATCGCATGATGAAGATCCCGGATGTCGCAACGATCGCAGCGATGAACGTGCTGTCGCGCCGGCTCCGCCGGCCAGTCGGCGGCTCGACCGGCACCAATTTCCTGGCGCTGTGCCGCATTGCCTCGGAGATGAGCAGCGCCGGTCAAACCGGATCGCTGGTCACGCTGATCTGCGATTCCGGCGAGCGCTACCGGCAGACCTATTATGATCCCACGTGGCTGAAAGCTCGCGGCCTTGATCCGATGCCGATCGAGGCTGCCCTGTCGGCGTTTCTCGATACGGCGCAGCCGCCGGCGCTCGCCGTCGAGGACGTCGCCAATCCACAGAGCTCGCGGAGCAATGCTTGACCACGCTGATCGAAACCATTGTCGGCGTGCCCGCGGCGTCGCGGCTCGGCCACGCTCTGAACGCCCGCACCGAGATTTTGCGCCTCAGCGAAGCGGCCCATGACGCGGTGCTGCTGCCGCGCGAGCCCGGCGGTCTGAGCCACGGCTTGCGGGCGGCACTCGCGGCGCGGATGTGCCGTCATGTCGGCGACGGGGCGCTGATCGCGCATTACGAATCCTACCTGGCGCATTCGAGCGATCTTGATTTGGCCGTGCTCACCCGGCCCGGCGGTGTGTGCGGCGATCCTCTTCACGATGCCATGGCCCGCCACGTCGATCTGCTGACGCTTTCGCCGCGCGAGGCGACGCGACAGGACATTGCGGCGCTGAAGGTGGCCGGCGTCAGCGAGGCCGATATCGTGCGGCTGTCCGAGCTTGGCGCCTTCGTGAACTACCAGCTGCGGGTCCTGGCCGGCCTCAGGCTCCTGAAAGAGGTCGAAGCCTGATGAGCGAGGTCGTCCATAGCTTCACCACCACGGTCCCGACCTGGTCGCCTTATGTCACGCCAGTCGAGCTCGCCTCGGCAACGCCCGAGCAGCTCGCGGCGATGAAGGTCACCCCCTCCAACAAGGGCGTCTCGCCTTACGTGCTGACGCTGGCGCATGACCCGGAGTCGCTCGCGGTGCGCTCGCCGCTGTTCAACCTCATTATGTATGGCAAGGACGGCCTGTCCCCGGCGGAGCGCGAGCTCGGCGCGCTGAGTGCCTCGGTCGTCAACCGCTGCATCTATTGCGCCGCCGTGCACGCCTCACGCTTCATCAATTACTCCGGGCGCAAAGAGGTCGTCGAGGAGATCTTTGCCGACGAGCGCGATGCCACGCTGGAGACGCGCCAGCAGGCATTGTTCAATTTCGCTACAAAACTCTCGACGACTCCGATCGAAGCGAGCGCAGACGATGCGCACGCACTTGGCGAGGCCGGGCTGAGCGAGCTTGAGCAGCTCGACCTGGTGCTGTCGGCCGCGATCTTCGGCTGGGCCAACCGGCTGATGCATACGCTGGGCGAGCCGCTGGTGCGGCCGGAAGCATCGTAACCGACGCCATCGGCTCGCCCCAAACCGAATGTCACGGCAACTTCACTTGCCTTGCGAGCGCCTGCGGGCGAGTTTCGCGGCTTCTTAACGAGGAGACCTGCCGTGCGCCTTCCCATTCTCGATCCGAAAGACCTGAGTGCCGAACAGAAGCCGCTCTATGACGACATGCGAGCGGGCATCAAGGACCACTTCAAGGGCTTTGTGAACATGCGCGACGACGGCGCGCTGCTCGGGCCCTGGAATCCATGGATCCGCGAGCCGCGCTTCGGCAAGCCTGTGTGGGAGCTGGTCAAGGCGATCGCGGCGAACCCGCTGCTGCCGGCTCCGGTGCGTGAGGTCGCGATCCTCGTCACCGGTTCGCATTTCCGCTCCGGCTACGAGCTCTATGCGCATGTGCTGGTTGCCGAGCAGCGCGGCCTCTCCGACGAGAAGCTCGCGACCATCGTCGCCGGACAGCGGCCGGTCGATCTCACCAAGCAGGAAGCCGTCACCTACGACGTGGCGTCCGCATTGGTCAGCGGCGGCGTGCTGCCGGAACTGACTTATCGGGCCGCGGTCAAGGAATTCGGCGAGCACGGTGCGGCCGAACTGTCCTATCTCGTCGGCGTTTACTGCATGGTGTCGGTCACGCTGAACACGTTCGACGTGCCGGTGCCGGACTGACCACACTGCCCCAGCTGCTGGACTGGACGGAAGCGTCACGGTACCCTGCCGCCGCCATGGCGATGCATTCGCCGGTCACGATCGAAGTGCAATGAAGAGGGAACGACAGCCATGGACACGTCACGCCGCATCCTGCTCGCCGGACTGGCGGGACTCGCCGTTGCGCCGACCGCCGCTGGAGCCGCGCCCTCGACCGCGGCCGATGATGTGACGGTCGCCGAAGAGCGCTTTGCGCGCATGATCGCAGCTGCGCATGCGCCCGAAATCACCTGCGCGCGACAGGCCGAGCGTTATGCGGATGCGCATTGGCCAAACTACGTCGCGGCGGCGCGTTCCGTCATCGGGGCAAGAGCGTGAGGCATTCTCTTTCCTCTCCCGTTGCGGGAGGCGGCAACACCAGGTGCTTCACGTCCCCACCGCCCGCCTGACCTGCTCACCGATCTGCGACAGCACGAGCTGCGCCTGCGGCAGAATTGCGCCCATGGCGTGGAAATTGTGGACCATGCCCTCGTGGCAGACGTGCTCGACCGTGACGCCCGCAGCGAGCAGCTTGCGGGCATAGGCATTGCCCTCGTCGCGCATCGGGTCGAACTCCGCGGTGTGAATGATGGCGGTCGGCAAGCCCGCAAGCCGTGTCGCGCGCAAGGGCGAGATGCGGGGATCGGCAGCGTCCAAGGCTTCGGGCAGATAGTCGGCGAGATCGGCTTCGATCGTGACGCGGTCGATCAGGTGGCCCTCGGCGAACGCCTCGCGCGAAGGCGAGGCCTCCTCGAAATCCAGCACCGGGCAGATCAGGCATTGCGCGACGATGGAAAGACCAGCTGTCTGCGCCGCCTCCTGACACACGATCGCAGCGAGCGTTGCACCGGCGGAATCGCCGCCGAGCACCAGACGCCCGGCGTCGATGCCGAGCGATGCGGCCTCGCGCGCCACCCATTCGGTGGCAGCAATCGCATCGTCCACGGCGGCGGGGAATTTGTGCTCTGGCGCCAGCCGGTAATCGACCGAGACGAGGCGGCAACCGGTCGCATGTGCCAACGCCGCCGCGATGCGGTCATGCGTGGCGATGCTGCCGGCAACGAGCCCGCCGCCGTGAAAGAACACGAAGCCGGGCGCGCGATCATCGGCGCCTGCGGGTGAATAGAGACGATAGGGCAGCGCGCCGCCGGGACCAGGCAGCACGCCGTCGGACGTCGGCACGTCAGGCGCATCGGCGCGCGCAAACTGCATCAGCTTTGCCAATGATTGCCGCCGTGCTTCCACGCTCGGCCGGCTCCGTGCCTGCGGCGCAGCCGCAGCCATCATGGTCAACAAGCGCTTTGCGAGCGGATCGAGCGGCATGGTGCTTCCTTTCCCCTCGCGGGAGGGTAACTCACCATTTTCCCGCAGGGAATCATTTAGAAATTGCGCCCAATAGTGGCGCTATAATGCGGCACCACGCCAAGGGAGAGGCCGGTCATGGCCGAGATCAAAAAGCCCATCGAATATTCGCCGAGCTGGACCTTCTTCGAGGGCAAATGGCACGACGGCAATGTGCCGATCATGGGCCCGCGCACGCATGCGGCCTGGCTCGGCTCGGTCGTGTTTGACGGCGCGCGGGCGTTCGAAGGCGTCGCGCCTGATCTCGACCGCCACGTCGCCCGCGCCAATCAATCCGCGATCAACTTTGGCCTGAAGCCGGTGGTCGATTCCGGAACCTGGATGACACTCGCAAACGAGGGCATCGCACGCTTCGCGCCGAATGCCGAGCTCTACGTTCGTCCGATGTACTGGGCGCGGAACGGCGCGGGCGGCGGCGTGCTGTTCGACCCCGAGACCACCGATTGGTGCCTGTGCATCTACGAGGCGCCGATGCCAAAGCCGGTCGGCAACGCGATCACGCTGTCGCCGTTCCGCAGGCCCACCGCCGAATGCGCCCCGGTTGAGGCCAAGGCCGCCTGTCTCTATCCGAACAATTCGCGCGCGCTTGCCGAGGCCGCCTCGCGCGGCTTCCAGAACGCGCTGATGCTCGACATGCTCGGCAACGTCGCGGAGTTCGGCAATTCCAACGTGTTCATGGCCAAGGACGGCGTGGTCTACACGCCGGTGCCGAACGGCACCTTCCTCAACGGCATCACCCGCCAGCGCGTCGTCAGCCTGCTTCGCGCCGACGGCGTCACCGTGGTCGAGAAGACGCTGCGTTACGCCGACTTCCTCGCCGCCGACGAGATCTTTTCGACCGGCAATTTCGCAAAAGTCGCGCCGGTGATCCGCATCGACGATCGCGAGCTGCAGCCGGGCCCGCTCTACACGCGCGCGCGCAAGCTCTATTGGGACTTTGCCCACGCAGTGAAGCTGGCGGCGTAGCTTCCCCACCTTCGCCGGTACGACGGCGGAGTTGTGGCAGCAAGGCGCGTTAGCGCGTGGCAGGAACCCCTACTCGTCCTTCTTCGACATCCGCTCGAGGCGTTCCTGCATGTCCTTCATCTGCTGGCGCAGATCGTCGATATTGCTGTCCTTTGGGGCTTCGGCGGCCGGCTCGGGCGCCGGCTCCGCGGAGCCCGCGGGGCGGGCTGCGCCGGGCGCGAAAGGCTTGAACATCGAGAAGGTCTGCTGGAACAGCTCCATGTTGCGGCGGACCTGTTCCTCCAGCGGCGCAAACGGGGTTCCCGACAGCGAGGTGGCGATCTGCTTGCGGAACTTCTCCTGCTCCTGAGTGAGCGAGGCGATGGCCTGCTCCAGATATTTCGGCACCACCATCTGCATGCTGTCGCCGTAGAAGCGGATCAGCTGGCGCAGGAAGGTGGTCGGGAGCAGGTTCTGGCCGGCCTTGTTCTCCTGCTCGAAGATGATCTGGGCAAGCACGGAGCGGGTGATGTCGTCGCCAGTCTTGGCGTCGTAAACCAGGAAATCTTCGCCATCCTTGACCATGGCGGCGAGGTCTTCCAGCGTCACGTAAGTGCTCGTCCCGGTGTTATAGAGCCGGCGGTTCGCGTATTTCTTGATCGTGGTGGGTTGGTCTGATTTCGCCATGGGCTCTCACTTGCAAGCGCGGAGAACGGGAACCTGACGGGCTATGCCGCAGGGCGGGAAGAGTACGCAACGCAACAAAATAAGCATTTTCAAAGGGGTCACGCTACCGTTTTGTGCGCCACGGTTAATCGGGCAGCAAAAACGTGCTTGCGAAAGCGCCAAGAACGCTATTTTGAATGCGCTGCGGGATGAATTCGGCCACCGGCCGATTGACATGCCTCAACGACGTTAACAGGATGCCGTCCGAGACTGGCGAGCCGTTTCCCCAGCCCCGTCTGCCCCCATTCAACCCAGGAGATGCCCATGTCAGACGATGTCGTCATCGTCAGCGCCGCCCGCACCCCGGTCGGAAGCTTCAACGGAGCGTTCGCAACCCTTCCCGCCCATGATCTCGGCGCCATTGCCATCAAGGCCGCGCTGGAGCGCGGCGGCATCGAGCCCGGCCGGGTCTCCGAAGTCATCATGGGCCAGATCCTGACCGCCGCCCAGGGCCAGAACCCGGCCCGTCAGGCTTCGATCAATGCCGGCATTCCGGTCGAGAGCCCGGCCTGGGGTGTCAACCAGCTCTGCGGCTCGGGCCTGCGCACCGTTGCGCTCGGCTATCAGGCGCTGCTCAACGGCGATTCCGAGATCGTGGTCGCCGGCGGCCAGGAATCCATGAGCATGGCTCCGCACGCCCAGTACCTGCGTGGCGGCGTCAAGATGGGTGCAGTCGAATTCATCGACACCATGATCAAGGACGGTCTGTGGGACGCCTTCAACGGCTATCACATGGGCAACACCGCCGAGAACGTCGCGCGGCAGTGGCAGATCACCCGCGCCCAGCAGGACGAGTTCGCGGTCGCCTCGCAGCAGAAGGCCGAGGCCGCGCAGAAGGCCGGTAAATTCAACGACGAAATCGTTCCCGTCACCATCAAGGGACGCAAGGGCGATGTCGTCGTCAGCGCCGACGAATATCCGCGCCATGGCGCAACGGTCGACGCGATGGCGAAGCTTCGTCCCGCCTTCGAGAAGGACGGCACGGTCACCGCGGGCTCGGCGTCCGGCATCAACGACGGCGCTGCTGCCGTGGTGCTGATGACCGCCAAGCAGGCCGCCAAGGAAGGCAAGAAGCCGCTCGCGCGCATCGTGTCCTGGGCGCAGGCGGGCGTCGATCCGAAGATCATGGGCTCGGGCCCGATCCCGGCCTCGCGTGCCGCGCTGAAGAAGGCCGGCTGGAACGTCGGCGATCTCGACCTGATCGAGGCCAACGAAGCCTTCGCTGCGCAAGCCTGTGCCGTCAACAAGGACCTCGGCTGGGATACCTCCAAGGTCAACGTCAACGGCGGCGCGATCGCGATCGGCCATCCGGTCGGTGCCTCCGGCGCCCGCGTGCTGGTGACGCTGCTCCACGAGATGCAGAAGCGCGATTCGAAGAAGGGCCTCGCCACGCTGTGCATCGGTGGCGGCATGGGTATCGCGATGTGTGTGGCGCGCGACTGAGATAGTTGACGCGTCATTTGCGCGTGCGCTGCACACGTGACTGAGTGCGTTGCACGCGATTAAAAAGGCAGCGGTTGCAAATCAAATATTCTTCGCAACCGTACAAGCCTCGACTAAAGAGAAACGCCCGGCTCGACGCCGGGCGTTTTGTTCTTGATGTCCGTCAAACGTCCCCCATAATCCGCACTTAAAAACGATCACTCAGAAACGTCCGAAGAGTCCAAGGGAAGGAAATACGATATGGCACGTGTTGCATTGGTGACGGGTGGTACGCGGGGCATCGGAGCTGCGATCAGCAAAGCGCTGAAGGCGGCCGGCTACAAGGTTGCGGCGAGTTATGCCGGCAACGACGCGGCGGCGGAGAAGTTCAAGGCCGAGACCGGCATCGCCGTCTACAAATGGGACGTCAGCAGTTTCGATGCATGCGCCGAGGGCGTGAAGAAGGTCGAGGCGGACGTCGGGCCGATCGACGTGCTCGTCAACAATGCCGGCATCACCCGCGACACCGCCTTCCACAAGATGACGCTCGAGCAGTGGAACGCCGTCATCAATACCAATCTCGGTTCGCTGTTCAACATGACGCGTCCCATCATTGAAGGCATGCGTGCGCGCAAGTTCGGCCGCATCATTTCGATCTCGTCGATCAACGGCCAAAAGGGACAGTTTGGCCAGGTCAACTATTCCGCGGCGAAGGCCGGTGACATCGGCTTCACCAAGGCACTTGCGCTCGAGAACGCCAAGGGCGGCATCACCGTCAACGCGATCTGCCCCGGCTACATCAACACCGAAATGGTGCAGGCAGTGCCAAAGGACGTCCTGGAAAAGAACGTGATCCCGCAGATCCCGGTTAACCGGCTCGGCGAACCGGAAGAGATCGCACGTGCGGTCGTGTTCCTGGCGGCGGACGAGGCCGGCTTCATGACCGGCTCGACGCTGACCATCAATGGCGGCCAATATCAGGCCTGATGGCGCCCATTCTCTTGGCGCAACGTCGCTGAGGCAAAATATGTAGCTTCAGTCGCGACAAGGCGATAGTGAGGACGAAAATGCCCGGCCTTGTGCCGGGCATAAACGTCCTCAGAGCCTTTGATCGATGACTCCCCGCACCGCAACGCTGATCGGATTGACCGCGATCCTGATGTGGTCGCTGCTGTCAGTGATGACGGTGGCGACCGGAAAGATCCCGGCATTCCAGCTGGCCGCGATGACGTTCGCGATCGGCGGGCTCGTCGGCCTGCTCACCTGGATCGGCCGCGGCGCAGCGGCCAAAAGCCTGCGTCAGCCGCTGGTCGTGTGGATCGTCGGTGTCGGCGGACTGTTCGGCTATCACGCGCTGTATTTCCTCGCGCTGCGCTTTGCGCCACCGGCTGAAGCCGGCCTGCTGAATTATCTGTGGCCGCTCCTGATCGTGCTGTTCTCGTCGTTTCTGCCGGGCGAGCGGCTTGCCGTGCATCACGTCGTTGGCGCCCTGCTCGGCCTCGTCGGCACCGTGCTGCTGTTCGCCGGTAACACCTCGGGCTTCACGCAGGGACAATTGCCGGGTTTGGCCGCGGCCTTCATCGCAGCGTTCGTGTGGGCGATCTATTCGGTGTTGTCGCGGCGACTGAAGGCGGTGCCGACCGATGCGGTCGCGGGATTCTGCCTCGCCACCGCGGTGCTCGCCGCGCTGATGCATGGACTGCTTGAAACCACGGTGTGGCCGGACACGACGCTGCAATGGCTCTCCGTCATCGCGCTCGGCATCGGTCCCGTCGGTGCTGCGTTCTACGCCTGGGACATCGGCATGAAGCGTGGCGACATCCGCGTGCTCGGCGCCGCCTCCTATGCGACGCCGCTGCTCTCGACCGGCTTCCTCATCGCCGCTGGCTTTGCCAATGCCAGCGCCAACATCACCATCGCCGCGATCCTGATCGCCGGCGGCGGCCTGATTGCGGCGAAGGACATGTTGCTGCGGAAGCGGTAGCATCATTGCCGGCGCAAGCCGAAGCGACAGGGCCTTAGGGCTCCCAGCCCTTCGGCGCGACCTCGAACTTCGCGAACTCGAAGGCGGGCGCCACGGTGCAGCCGACCAGGGTCCACTCGCCGGTGGTCTCTGCCGTCTGCCACGCATCGGCCGGCACGATCGCCTGTGGCCGCTCGCCGTTCAACAGGTCCGTACCGAGCCGTACCTCGTGCTGGGAGCAGCCTTCGTGCGCTATCCGCAGGGTCAGCGGGCTGCCGGCGTAATAGTGCCAGCTCTCGACAGCATCGATGCGATGCCAGTGCGAACGCTCGCCGCGCGCCAGCAGAAAATAGATCAGGGTCGAGCGCGCGCGGCCGTTGGCGTCGGTGGTCTGGTCGCGAAACGTCTCTCGGTAATGCCCGCCTTCGGGATGCGGGCGGAGTTCGAGGCGCGCGATGATCTCGGCTGCGGTCGGCATCGATTCCCGTCAGGATCTGTTCTTCAAGACTTGTTCTTGCGCTCGCGCAGCTCGCCGAACACCGCGGTGGCATCCGCGCCCTTCATGTGCAGCCTGGCTGCGATCGAGGGTTCGTCGGCGCGCAGGAACACGTTTGTCCGCTTCTCGTCACCAAGCAGCGCGGGAATGGTCGGCTTGTTCTCGGCCCGCAGCCTCGCCACCTCCGCCGCGCGCGACTGCAGCGCCGCATTGTCGGGGTCGACGGTCAGCGCGAACTTGACGTTGGAGGCCGTGTATTCATGGCCGCAATAGAGCTTGAAGTCGTCGGGCAGGGCACGCAGCTTCAGAAGCGAATCCCACATCATCGGATAGGTGCCCTCGAACACGCGGCCGCAGCCGATCGAGAACAGCGTGTCGGCGGCGAACAGCGCTTTGTCGGTGTCGAACACATAGGAGATGTGGTCGAGCGTGTGGCCGGGCGTCTCCAGTACGCGCCCCAGCAAGCTGCCGACCCTGACGATTTCGGCATTGGCGACGCGCAGGTCGACGTCTGCGATCTCCGTCGTCTTGTCATGCGGCGCGACGACGCGGCAATTGTATTTCTGCTTGAGTTCGGCGACCCCGCCGACATGATCGCCATGATGATGGGTGATCAGAATGTCGGTGAGCTGCCACCCCTCGCGCTCGAGCGCCCTCACGATGGGGCCGGCCTCCGGCGCGTCGATCGACGCCGTCGCCTTGGTTTCCACATCGTGGATGAGGTAACCGAAATTGTCGTTTAAACAGGTGAAAGTACGAATTTCGGCGGCCATGTCATCTCCGATCGCGCTCAGCTCCGTCAGACAAATATGGCGTTAACGTTGCGCAGGCAATGCAATATTCCGCGCGCGGGGGCCGCCTCGTGCATGTTACATTGCGATCATGACCATTGATGTCGTCGACCTCCGCGAGTTCTACTCCCGTCGCCTCGGGATTGTGGCGCGGCAAATGATCAATCGCGGCATTCGGGAGCGCTGGCCGCGCGTCGATGGCCAGCGGGTGCTCGGCTTCGGCTATCCCACGCCCTATCTCGGGTTGTTCCGCGAGGACGCGGAGCGCTGCATCGCCTTCATGCCCTCGGCCCAGGGCGTCCTGAAATGGCCCACCGGACGGCCGGCGCTTGCCTCGCTGGTGGACGAGTTCTCGCTGCCGCTTCCCGACGCCGCGGTCGATCGCATCCTGCTGGTCCACGCACTGGAAATGTCGGACGATCCGGCCGCGCTGCTGCGCGAGGCATGGCGCGTGCTGTCGCCGTCCGGTCGCGTGATTGCGGTCATCCCGAACCGGCGCGGGGTGTGGACCCGCACCGACAGCACGCCGTTCGGTCACGGCCGGCCCTATTCGCGTTCGCAGATCACGGACCTGTTGCGCCAGACCTGGTTCACCCCGACCGCCTGGGGCGAGGCGCTGTTCATGCCGCCCTATGCCGGGGGCTGGGTGCTGAAATCCGCACAGATGTGGGAGCGGGCCGGCGCGGCGCTGTCGCTGCCCTTCGCCGGCGTGCACATCGTCGAGGCGACCAAGCAGGTCTACCGCGCGATCCCCGCCAAGCGCGAGCGGGCGCGGCTCATTCCATCACTGGCGAAGCCGGTGCTGGTACCATCCTCGACGACGGCGACGCGCGGCTAAAAACAAATCGTCCCGGACATGCCGGGACGATTCGGGTCAGGACATCTGGCGCAAGATGTCCGGCGAAAGGCTTACTCGCCGGGAGCCACTTCGTCGCTTGAGGCGGCCGGAGCGGCTTCGCGCTCGGGGCGCGGGCCATTCGGGCGGCGGCGCCGCCGCGGAAAGCGCTCGCCACCACCACCTTCGAAGCCGGCCTGGCCGGGCGCGCCACCGCTCACCTGCGGCTGCGGGCCGGTGATGAAGGAAGGCAAACGATCGACGCTGACGGCGTCGGCGACGACGGGCTGAGGCTGGTTCAGCGGTAGCGGTTGCGGCTGGGGCTGATATTGCGGCTGCGGACGATGGTCGCGTTCGCGATGCTCGCGCGGCTGCTGGTTGTCGCGCTGATAAGCATGGTTGTCGCGGGGCTGATGATCACGCGGCTGATGATCGCGCGGGCCGTCGCGGTCGCGGGTGAAGGGCGGCGGTGGCGGCTGTGGGACAAAACCCGGTTCCTGGCCGAAATTCGAGAAATTCTCGCCGTCGTCCTCGCCGTCGTCACCGCTGTTGTTGCTGATGGGCTCGTCGCCGCGCGGTTGCTGGTTCTGCCGGAACTGTTCCTGAGCCGTCGCGATCAGACGAAAATAATGCTCGGCATGCTGGTAGTAGTTCTCGGCCGCAACGGGGTCTCCGGAGGAGCGCGCGTCGCGCGCGAGCTGGAGATACTTTTCAGCAATATGCGAAGCCGTGCCGCGGATCTTGATGTCAGGTCCGTTGGACTCGTAGACCCGGGTCATCGGGTTCTGGCCGCGCCGGTTATTATTGTTGTTATTGTTATTATTATTGTTGCGGTTGCGCATCCGCTGCTTGTTCTGACCGTTTCTCATGTCCTGCCTTTAATTCCAGCCCTAAAGGTTGCACGCATTACTGATTGCCGAGAGTGACCTGATGACAGCGGTTCACATCGCTTGCGCGCAACCGCACGCAAGAGCGGATTGATCCCTGCCGATGTTCGTCGACCGTCGCGTTCAACAAAAGACGCGTTCCCCACCGCCAGCATCCATCGCCAGCGAACCCATTCATATCGCCTGCCGAAACAAGCCCTGCTTTGTTGCGTAAGTCTTCAAGCGCAATATCAGGCTTTCGTTCACGTTGCGGTCGGTAAGCAGCGCAGCTCAAATGGCCATCGCGCTCAACAGGACCTGCGGCTTGGAACCATTATCAGTAAGCTCTCGCCCGAGAGCCCGGCTTTCGCCCGTAGGTCTACGGGGCCGGCACCGATGTGTTGATAGGAAGGTAGTCGTTCCCAAGGGATATTCCAAGAGGTTTTTTGCAGCCCAATCCGGCTTTTATGGGGGCATTTTCCGGGCCGAAACCGCCCGTGGGATGCCCGCCAGATCGGCCTTGGGCGGCCTGTCCACGACCAACGCGGCAGCCGTCATCAAGGTTTCAATATTGCGGGCCTGGCCCTGTCCGGCCTCGACGATCAGTGCTCCGCCGGGAGCGAGACGTTCAGTCGCCTGCGGGATCAGGGCGCGATAGGCGTCGTAACCGTCATTGCCGCCGTCGAGCGCCAGGTGCGGATCGTGCTCGCGCACCTCGATGCTCAATTTCGGAATTTCGGCCGACGGGATATAGGGCGGATTCGACACGACGAGGTCGAACGGGCCGCGGAGCGCCGCTGCGTAGGAGCAGCCGACGAAGCTGGCGCGGTCGGCGAGGCCAAGAGCCGCGGCGTTGTCTCTGGCGGTCTTGAGCGCGGTCAGACTGAGATCGGTGCCGACGCCGACGGCGCCGGGAATTTCGTGCAGCAGCGCGAGCAGGATGGCGCCGGATCCGGTGCCGATATCGGCGATGCACGGGCGCCGTCCCGAATTCGTAAGCCCATGAAAGATCTCGAGCGCCAGTTCGACCACGGCCTCGGTATCCGGCCGCGGGACCAGCGTCGCCTCGGATAGCTGGAACGGCAGGCCCCAGAATTCCCGAGCGCCGAGAATGCGGGCGACGGGCTCATGCGCGAGCCGGCGCTGCGCATACGCTTCCAGCCGCGCAGCCTCTTCAGGCGCGAGTTGTCGGCCCGCCTGCGTCACCATCCCGGTCAGATCAAGCCTCAGCGCAGCTCCGACGAGCAGGCGCGCATCGAGGGCGGGCTGCTCGATGCCGGCCGATTGCAGCCGTGCCGCAAGCACGCGCCGCGCACTCTCGATGCTGTGTCCTGGATCGAAATCTGTCGCCAATGGAACCATCCTGCCTAGCATCGTGGATAGATCGGCTGGCTTGCTTGCGTCAATGAAAAGGAGCGCGTCAGATCGCGCCTCGCAACCAAGGAGGGTCCATGACGCCCTACGACGATCAGAACGTCTTCGCAAAGATCCTGCGTGGCGAGATCCCCTGTTTCGAGGTTTTCAGGGACGACCGTAGCCTCGCCTTCCTCGACATCATGCCGCGTTCGCCCGGGCACACGCTGGTCGTTCCCCGGGCGCCGGCACGCGGCATCCTCGACATCGCGGATGACGACCTCGCCGCGGTCGCCCGAACCGCCAAGCGGATCGCGATTGCCGCGATGAAGGCGTTCGACGCCGAGGGCATCATCCTTCAGCAGTTCAGCGAGCCGGCCAGCGGCCAGGTGGTCTTTCACCTGCACATGCACGTCATGCCGGTCAGGGCCGGAATCGAGCTGCTGCCGGCGCAGACGCGCAAGGAGGACACGGCGGTGCTCGCCGCTCACGCCAGGCGAATGATCGCCGCTCTCTAGACGCCGAGATAGCGCTGGAGCAGCTCCGGCTGGGCCTTGAGCTCCCGCGCCGGCCCTTCGTGCACGATATGTCCGTTGTTGATGATGTAGATCCGTGTCGCCAGCGCCAGCGTCGCCGCCAGGTTCTGCTCGACCAGCACGATGGTCTGGCCGGCGGCGGCGAGCTCGCGGCAGGCCTTGACCAGATCGTGGACGATGACGGGCGCGAGTCCCTCGAACGGCTCGTCCAGCAGCACGATCTTGGGATCACGCACGAGCGCCCGTGCGATCGCGAGCATCTGCTGTTCGCCCCCGGATAGCTCGGTGCCGCGGTTGTTGCGCCGCTGCTTCAGCCGCGGAAACATCTCGTAGATGCGATCGAGCGGCCAGCGTTTCGGCGCGGTGATGCCGGCGAGGACGATGTTTTCCTCCACCGACAGGCTGCCGAAAATGCGGCGTTCCTCGTGCACGAGCTGCATGCCGGCCTGCGCGATTCTGTGGCTCTTGCGCCCGGCGATATCGATGCCGTCGAATTTCACGCTGCCGCTACGCGGCGTCACGACGCCCATAAGGCTCTTCAGCGTGGTGCTCTTGCCGGCGCCGTTGCGTCCGAGCAGCGCCACCACCTCGTGACGCTCGACATGCATGGCGACGTCGAACAGGATGTGGGAGTCCCCGTAATAGCTGTTCAGGCCGTTGACCTCGATCAGGCTCATGCCGCGATCTCTCCGTGCACGCCACCGAGATAGGCTTCCTGGACGGCGGCGTTGGCCTTGATTTCCTCCGGCGTGCCGGAGACCAGCACCCGGCCTTCCTGGAGCACGGTGACGCGCTCGACCAACTCGAACAGCGAATCCATGTCGTGGTCGATGATGATCATGGTACGGCCGCGCGCGATCGACTTGAGCAGCTTGACGGTCTCGAGACGCTCTCGCGGGCTCATGCCGGCGAGCGGCTCGTCAAGCAGCAACAGGCGCGGCGACGTGGCGAGCGCAAGCCCGATTTCCAGCCTGCGCTTCTCGCCATAGGCGAGCTCGGACACGGGCGTGTCGGCACGACGGGTCAGGTTCACCAAAGCGAGCGTGTGCGCCACCTGCTCCGTCAGGCCCTTGACGCCGCCGAGCGTGCGGAACAGGTCGAGCCGGAATTTTCCGCGCAGTTCGGCAAGGGCTGCGATCGTCAGGTTCTCCCGCACCGTCAACCCGGTGAAGAGCTGGTTGACCTGGTAGCTTTTGGTCAGTCCGAGCTGGCAAACCTCGGTGACCTTCAATCCCGTGATGTCGCGGCCCTCGAACACGATCTGGCCGGAGCTCGGCGCGATCTCGCAGGTCAGCATCTTGAAAAAGGTTGATTTGCCGGCGCCGTTGGGGCCGATGATCCCGCGCAGCTCGCCCCGATTGACGCTGAAATCGATGTCGCTGTTGGCAACGAGGCCGCCATAGCGCTTGGTCAGGCCGGTGGCTTTCAGGATCGGCCCGGAATAGGCGGGGTGCTCGACCTCCTTGGCCTGCATCGGCGCCGGTGGAGGTTGCAGCCTGGCCTCGGTGTCAGCGGCGTCCTGCTCCATCTCCGCATCCGTCTGCTTTCGCTTTCCCGAGACGAGGCGGTAGAGATCGGCAAGGCCGCCGATGATGCCGCCGCGCAGGAAGCAGACCAGCAGCACGAACACGACACCCAGCACCAACTTCCAGGCTGCGCCGAGGCCCAGTGCGGACTGCAGGAAGTCCTGAAGGAACAGCCAAACGGTTGCGCCGACCAGCGGTCCGAACAGCGTGCCCCTGCCGCCGATGGCCGTCTGCATCACGAGCTGGCCCGAGGTGTCGAAGGTGAAGGCGTCGGGCGGCATGAAGGCCTGGAGCACGCCGAGCAGTCCGCCGGCGAAGCCCGCGTAAGCGGCTGCGATCACGAAGGCGGTCAGCTTGTAGCCATGGATGTTGTGGCCGACGGCCGTGGCGCGCAGCGGATTGTCGCGGATCGCACTCAGAACCGCGCCGACCGGCGAGCGCACGATCCTGAGGGCGATGACAACGCCGACGAAATAGCACAGCGCGATGAACTGATAGAGCGACCAGCCATTGGTGAAGTGGATGGAGATGAAGCCGAGATTGAAGCTCGGCGTCGGCACGCCGGGCAGGCCGTTTTCGCCGCCGGTGAAATCGGAAAGTGGATTGAATTCGACGAAGAAGAACACTTCCGCGATTGCCACGGTGATCATCGCGAAATAGATGCCGGTGCGGCGCAATGCGATCAGGCCGATCAGGTAGCCGGTCGCTGCGGCCGCGATCATGCCGATGATCAGCGCGCCCAGCACGTTGCCGAAGCCCGCGCGGGTCAGCAGGTAGGCGGCGACGAAGCCGCCGGTGCCGTAGAAGGCGGACTGGCCGAACGAGAGCAGGCCGGTGAAGCCGAACAGGATGTCGAAGCCGAGCCCGAACAGGCCCCAGACCAGGATCCTGTTCACGGTGTTCGGCGCGAACCCGAGATGAGGCAGCACGAAGGGGGCTGCGATCAAGCCGATCGCAGTCAGGGCTTCGATCAGGAAGGGGCGTTGCTTGAGCATCAGGTGATCGCTTACTCGCGGCCCTGGACGCCGAGCAGGCCATGCGGTCGTACCACGAGTACGAGCGTCATCGCCGCAAACAGCATCACATAGGCATAGCCGGGGTTGAACATGGAGGTGACGCTGATGATCTCGCCGGCGATCAGGCCGCCGAGAATTGCGCCGGGGAACGAACCGACGCCGCCGATCACCACCACCACGAAAGTCTGGACCAGGATGTCGTCACCGATGCCCGGTGTCAGCGACACCACCGGCGCGTTGACGATGCCGGCAAAGCCGGCGGCCATTGCGCCGATGCCGAAGACCACCATGAAGACGCGATAGACATTGATGCCAAGCGAATCCACCATCACCGAATCCTCGATGCCGGCGCGCACAATCATGCCCAGCCGGGTCCGGTAGAGCACGATGAACAATGCGCCGAGGGCGATCGCGACGATGCCGACGACGGCGAGGCGGTAGGTCGGATAGAACATGAAGCCGAGATTGGTGATGCCCTGGAATAGCGCCGGCGGCGGCACCAGCTGCGACTGGCTCGAGAAGATCAGGCGCACGAGCTCGACGAAACAGATGCCGAGCCCGAAGGTCACGAGCAGCTGATCCTCGTGCGGACGATGATAGAAATGACGGATGATGCCGCGTTCCATGAGAACGCCGAGCAGCATCACGAACAGGGAGCCCGCGATCACGGCAAGGGTGAACGACTCCGTGTACTGATAGGCGACGAAGCCGGCATAGCCGCCGATCATGAACATCGCGCCGTGTGCGAGGTTGAGCACGCCGAGCGTGCCGTAGATGATGGTCAGGCCGGAGCTGATCAGCGCGAGCAGGGCGCCGAGCGCGAGCCCGTTGAAAAGCTGTGAAACGAGGTTGGGCCAACTTATCATGCGACAATCGCTGTTGTGGCGCGCGATGTTGCGCGTCAGAAAAAGGCGACGCCGCGGGACCGGAGTGCAGTCCGCGGCGTCACAGGGGTTGGCGAGGTCTCAGCTGTAGTCGCCGAGATGGCAGCCGAAGGCGTCGGGCTTCTGCATCAGGCCTTCACCCGGGACGATCTCGACGACGTCGTACCAGTCTTCCTTGTTCTTCATGTCCTTCTGCTGCTTGCCCTTGACGATGATCACCGGGCGGACGCATTGGTGATCCTCCGGGCGGTAATGGACGTCGCCGACCAGGGAGGGGATCGTCTCGCCCTTCTCGTAGGTCTTGATCACGTCAGGCGGACTGAAGCTGCCGGCCTGCTCGCACATGTGCGCCCAATGCGCGAAGCTGACATAGGCGTTCTCGGCGCCCCATTCGGGCTTGTAGCCGTACTTCTTCTCGAACGCTTCGTTGAACATTTTCGCCAGCGGGAACTTGTCCTCGATGGTCCACCAATAGTCGGTGGCGGCGTAGACGCCCTGCATCAGGCCCCCGGTCTCGCGCGCGATGAAAGGCACCTGGTACGGCACGACCAGCTTCATCTTGTCGAGCACGCCAAACTGCTTGGCCTGTTGTGTCGACAGTACCGCGTCGTGGCCCCAATTGACGTTGATCAGCACGTCGGCGCCGGAGTTGGCGACGTTCAGCAGGTATGAGGAATAGTCGGGGGCGCCGAGCGGGGCGACCTGGTTGGTCACGGTGGTCCAGCCGGCGGTCGCCAGGAAGTCCTGCATCGATTTGGTAACGGTGTGGCCGTAGGTGTAGTCGGGCGTCAGATACGCCGCCTTCTTGCCCTTGCCGAACTCACGTACCATCACCGGGCCGATCGCTGCGGCCGCAGTCTGGCCGTAGAAGTTCTGGCGAAAGCCGTAGCGGACGCAATCCTTGCCGGTGGTGTCGTTCGAGCCGGAAATGCCGCATACGAAAATCACATGTTCGCGCTGGGCGAGCTTGTTCAGCGCCACCGCAACGGCGCTCGACGTGCCGCCGGTGATCATGATCGCCTTGTTCTCGCTGATGAAGCGCTGCTGCGCCTGCACTGCCTCGTTCGGCTTGGCCGCGGAATCGGCGACGCCGAACTTCAGCTCCTTGCCGAGCACGCCCTTGCTGGTCTTGGGCGAGATCTTCTTGATCAGCTCGTGGCCTTCATTGATGTGCTCGATCGCGAGCTGGTAGCCCTTGAGCTCGTCTTCACCCTGCACGGCATAGGTGCCGGTGCGCGGCACCGAGATGCCGATGAAGGCGGTGGAGCCCGAGACCCCTGCGGGGTAGGAGCCGATCGCCGGCTTGTCCTCGGCAAACGCCGGCATCCCCGGCAGAACCGCGCCACCGATGAGGCCCGCGGTGGTCTGAAGCAGGCCACGGCGCGAAAGGCCGCGGCGGATGAGATTGTCAGTCATGATCGTTTCCTCCTAACGTCGTTCTTGTTTGCAGGCAAAGCACGACCTGTCCGACGGCAGCCGGCCTCGAAGGCCTGTCCGCGCCGGGCACGTCACATCCGCGTGTAGCTCTTGGGCGCAAGCATTGCTTGTGAACGCCTTCTGTCAATTTCGTCTTTGGTCGAACGCCGAAAATTATCTCGTGAAAACATATCGCATCACGATATATATTAGCCTTTGTGAGTACGAGGCTGGCGGGTTCGGCGAGAGAAATGGCGCGGCAGACGACAGTGGCGGGTACCCGAAAGCGACGGTCGTGGCCGCAAGGTGCGGAGCGGCAGGAGGCGGCGTGGCCGGAAGAGGTGAGCGGGCAGCGGGCGACACCGCAGTCCGGCGATGCCTCGCGCATGCCCGATCCGCGCAACTGGCCGGCCGGCCGGCGCGGGCCCGCCGTCGGCCCCGTTCAGGCGAAGCGCGCGCCCGGTCCGATGCAGAAGCTGAGCGTGCGCGCCCAGAACGTCCTCAAGGAACTCGCGGTCGAGCTCACTGCCGAGCAACCGCCGAAGGGGAATTGGTCGCCCTCGCGCGAATTGCTGCTTGCGCTGACGGCCGAACGCCTCGCGACCGCGCGCAATTGCGGTCCTCACACGATGAGGGAAATCATCGACTGGGCGCAGGGCTGTGGCGTGACGATCAAGCCGGTGATCCCGCCCGGCGGCTCGCTGTCGCAGATGTGGGCCGAGTTGATTAGCAATGCATCCGCGGGTGCCTTGACCAGCGCCGAGATTGCCGGCGCGCTGCAGCGCTCGATCCGGCGAAAGAGCGTCCGTATCCCGATCGCGTTCCAGGTCATCCTGGTGAAGATCCTGCTGTCCAGCTTCGAATAGGTGGCGATATTTGTGTGTCCGGGGCGCCGGTCGGTTGGTTCGGCTTGGCCTTCCTTGCTAGTCTCGGTGAGGCCGCCCGTTGCACCGGCTGGCTCGACGTCGCAGGCAGGGAATGGCCCCATCGAAGCGGAAGACGACACGCCCGGCGCGTGCTGTGCCCACAAAGGGTGGCGCGATGCGCGAGGCCGACTACGGGGCGCTTGCGCAGTTTCGCTATCAGCTCCGAACCTTCCTGGCCTTCAGCGAAGCCGCGGCCCAGAGCGCCGGCTTGACGCCGCAGCAGCACCAGGCGCTGCTGGCGATCAAAGGATTGGCCGCCCCTGACGGCGCCAGCGTCGGCGACATCGCGCGCTTCCTGCTGATCCGGCACCACACCGCGGTGGAGCTGGTGGATCGCATGGCGAAACTGAAGCTGATTGGCCGGGAAGCCGACCCGGATGATGCGCGGCGCGTCCTGGTCAAGCTGACAGCGAAGGGCGAGCGGAAGCTGCGATCCCTCTCGCGCATCCATCTGGACGAGCTCAG
Organism: Bradyrhizobium sp. 45; assembly: GCF_023073155.1. Lineage (NCBI taxonomy): Bacteria > Pseudomonadati > Pseudomonadota > Alphaproteobacteria > Hyphomicrobiales > Nitrobacteraceae > Bradyrhizobium > Bradyrhizobium sp. 45. The sequence continues at coordinate 36,323 of NZ_JADPIX010000122.1, forward strand.
CGCCGCCGCGCCCGGTTTGGGCAAGATCCTGCGAGCGTTTCGAGCCAAGAGACGCTGAGGACACGCTGAAGAAAGCGCGAAGCCGCGAGCTCTACGCCGCCGCGCCCTGAGCGGCGAGCTGCGCGGCCTGGTGCTCGGTGGTCAGTGCGTCGGTCAGTTCGCCCAGCGCTTCGCCCGCCATCACCTGCGGCAGCTTATAGAGCGTCAAATTGATGCGGTGATCGGTGACGCGTCCTTGCGGGAAATTATAAGTGCGGATGCGCTCGCTGCGGTCGCCGGAGCCGACCTTCTCCTTGCGCTCGGCCGAGCGCGCCGCGTCGAGGCGTTGCTGCTCGGCGTCGTAGATGCGCGAGCGCAGGATGTTCATGGCGGAAGCGCGATTCTTGTGCTGCGAGCGGCTATCCTGCATCATCACCACGATGCCGGTCGGGATGTGGGTGATGCGGATCGCTGATTCGGTCTTGTTGACGTGCTGGCCGCCGGCGCCTCCGGCGCGCATCGTCTCGATACGCAAATCATCGTTCCGGATCTCGACGTCGACCTCCTCCACCTCGGGCATCACGGCGACGGTGGCGGCAGATGTGTGGATGCGCCCCTGCGTCTCGGTGTCCGGCACGCGCTGCACCCGGTGCACGCCGGACTCGAACTTCAGCTTCGAGAACGCGCCGCGGCCCTGCACCTCGGCGATGATTTCCTTGTAGCCGCCGACGCTGCCTTCGCTGGCCGAGATCACCTCGACCTTCCAGCCCTGCAGGGCCGCGAAGCGCTCGTACATCCGGAACAGGTCGCCGGCAAACAGCGAAGCCTCGTCGCCGCCGGTGCCGGCGCGGATTTCCAGCACCACGTTGCGATCGTCCATGGCGTCCTTCGGCAGCAGCGCGACGCGGATCTTCTGGACCAACTCCTCGATCTTCGGCGTCAGCTCGCCGCGCTCGGCTTCCGCCATGGCGCGCATCTCGGCATCGGTCGCGGGATCGGCGATCAGCGCCTCGGTGTCGGCGAGCTCCTTGAGGGCCGAACGATAGGTCTTGACCGCTTCGATCAATGGCGTGAGCTCGGCGAGCTCACGCGTGATCTGCACATAGCGTTCGGAGGCGAGCTGACCGAGCGATTCGGCCTCGAGTGAGGCGTGATGCGCGAGCAGGACGTCCAGTTTGGCTTCGGGGAGTGACGACATCGGTTCGGTCTCAAATGCGGAAAAGGGCGAGGCGGCAGGAGGGGGCGACAGGCCCGCTACAAGGCCAGGCCTTCGGCCTCGGCAAATTCCGTCAGCTTCTGCCGGATCGAGACGCTGCCGGCGGGCGCGTCCAGCAACGGCCCGAGCATCGCCTCGGCCTTCTTGGCGTCGAGATCGAGCACCATGGCCTTGACCGGGCCGAGCGCGGTGGCCGAGAGCGACAGCGAGCGATAGCCCATCCCGATCAGCGCCAGCGCGCCGATCGGTTTCGACGCCATCTCGCCGCAGAGCGACAGCGATTTGTTCGCGGCTTGCGTCTTGCGTGCGATGTCGCGAAGCGCGCGCAGGATCGGCGCCGACATGGTGTCGAAGCGCTCCGAGACTTTCGCGTTGCCGCGGTCGACCGCGAACAGGAACTGGAACAGATCGTTGGAGCCGACCGAGATGAAGTCGACCTTCTTCAGGAGCTCGTCGAGCTGATAAAGCAGCGCCGGCACCTCGACCATGGTGCCGATGTCGATCCGCTCCGGCAGCGTGTGGCCGTGCTGGCGCAGATAGGTCAGTTCGCGTTCGACCAGCGCCTTCGCAGAATCGAATTCACCCACCTCCGAGATCATCGGGAACATGATGCGCAGCGCGCGGCCGCCGCCGGCGCGCAGCAGTGCGCGGATCTGGCCGCGCAACAGGCCGGGACGATCGAGCCCGAGCCGGATCGCGCGCCATCCGAGCGCGGGGTTCTCCTCGATTACCGCCTCCATATAAGGCAGCGCCTTGTCGCCGCCGATGTCGAGGGTGCGGAAGGTGACGGGCTTGGTGCCGGCGGCATCCAGCACGGTGCGATAGAGCGCGAGCTGGTCGCTGGTGCGCGGCAGGCTCTGGCCGACCATGAATTGCAGCTCGGTGCGGAACAGGCCGATGCCGGCGCTGCCGGTGTCTTCGATGTGCGGCAAGTCGATCGCGAGACCCGCATTGATCATCAGCTCGACCTTCTGGCCGTCCTTGGTGACGCAGGGCCGGTCGCGCAGCGCCAGATACTGCGCCTGGCGGCGGGCCCGGAAGCGCACGCGCTCGGCGAAGGCCGCTTCGACCTCCTGCGATGGGCGCACATAGATCATGCCGGAGGTGCCGTCGACGATGACGGCGTCGCCGGGATCGGCGATACCAGGCGCGTTCGGGACTTCGCCGACCGCGGGAATGCCGAGCGCGCGCGCCACGATCGAGACGTGGGAATTGGCGGTGCCTTCCTCCAATATGATGCCGCGCAGGCGCTTGCGGTCATAGTCGAGCAGCGCCGCCGGGCCCATCGCGCGCGCGATGACGATGGCGTTGTCGGGCAATTGTTCGCGTGACGGCGCGTGATCCTGGCCGACCAGCTGTCGCATCAGGCGATAGCCGAGATCCTCGAGATCATGCAGCCGGTCGCGCAAATAGGGATCTGTCGAGCGCAGCATGCGCGCGCGGGTGTCGGATTGCACACGCTCGACGGCGGCTTCCGCCGTGAGGCCGGTGGCGACCGCCTCGTGCAGCTTGTGCGACCAGCCCTGGTCGTTGGCGAACATGCGGTAGGCTTCCAGCACCTCGCGATGCTCGCCGCCCTCGGCGACGTCGCCGCGCTCCAGCATGCGGTCGAGATCGGCGCGCAGCTTGGCGAGCGCGGTGTCGAGCCGCTTGATCTCCTTTGGCAGGTCCTCGGCGATGTAGTCCTTGATAACCACGCGCGGCTCGTGCAGCACGACATGGCCGAGTGCGATGCCTTCCGACAGGATGGCGCCGACCTTCTGCGCCGAATGGCGCGCCGCGGGCTCATGGCCTGGCTGGGCCAGCGCAGACAGCTCGCCGGAGGCGATCAGCTCCGCCAGCACCATCGCGGTGGTCTGAAGCGCCTCGAGCTCCTCCTCGACATAGTTGCGCTTGGCGCGATTCTGCACCACCAGCACGCCGAGCGTGTTGCCGGCGCGCAGGATCGGCACGCCGAGGAAGGAGTGGTAAATCTCTTCGCCGGTCTCCGGGCGGAACGAGAAGGCCGGATGGCTTTGCGCATCGCTTAGGTTGAGAGGCGTTGCCTCGCTCGCGACCAGGCCGACCAGGCCCTCATGGGCGCTGAGCACGGTGTGGTGCACCGCCTCGCGGTTGAGGCCTTCGGTGGCATAGAGCTCGAGCGTGTTGTCGACGCGCAGCACATAGACCGAGCACACCTCGGCCACCATGTTGGCGGCGATCAGCACCACGATCTTGTCCAGCCGCTCCTGGGCCGAGACCTGCTCCGCCATGGTTTCGCGGAGCCGTCTCAACAAGACGCGGGGACCTCCCGACGCGCTCCGCATGAACCGTCAATCTCCTCCGTCTGCCGGGGCCGAAAGGACCCGCGGCGGCTCGCCCAGAAATCCAGAAAAACAACAAATTTGCTCGTCCGGCGCCAGCCCCGGCGGTTGCCTGGGCCGAATCAGCACCGCCTCAACTGGGGCACAGTTTCTGGCAGCCCACCCAGTTCGCCGTATAGCGAATTGGGGCTTGTTTTGCCAAGCAAAACGCCTGCCAAACGCGAAAGTGTGGACACCTTCGCGTTTGCTGCGACCGCTAAGAGAAAATTAGCCTAAGCCTGATCGAGACCGTAGAGCGTGTGCAGGGTGCGCACCGCAAGCTCGGTATAGGCGGTGTCGATTAGAACCGAGAATTTGATCTCGGAGGTTGTAATGGCCCGGATGTTGATATTCCGTCCTGCGAGGGCCGAGAACGCCTGGGCGGCAACGCCGGCATGGCTGCGCATGCCGCTGCCGATCACCGAGATCTTGGCGACATCGGTAGCCGTGTCGAGCCGGGCATAATTGATCTGGCTCTTGGCCGCGGTAATCGTCTCCTTGGCCCTGGTGTAGTCGGCGGCCGGGACCGTGAAGGTGAGGTCGGTGGTCTTCCCGTCCTCGGAGACGTTCTGCACGATCATGTCGACGTTGATGTTGGCATTGGCGAGCGGGCCGAAGATCGACGCCGCCACGCCGGGCTTGTCCTCGATCTGGCGTACCGAGATCTGGGCCTCGTCCTTCGAAAAGGCGATGCCGGTGACGATGTGGCTTTCCATGATCTCCTCCTCGCTGCAGATCAGCGTGCCGGGCGGCTGGTTGGCATGCGGGTCGATATCCTCGGGCTTGTCGAAGCTCGAGCGGACGAAAATTGGCATGTTGTGGACCATGCCGAGTTCCACCGAGCGGACCTGGAGCACCTTGGCGCCCTGGGAGGCCAGCTCCAGCATGTCTTCAAATGCGATCTTGTCGAGCCGGCGCGCCTTCGGCACGATTCGCGGATCGGTGGTGTAGACACCGTCGACGTCGGTGTAGATGTCGCAGCGGTCCGCCTTCACGGCGGCGGCGATCGCCACGGCCGAGGTATCGGAGCCGCCGCGGCCGAGCGTGGTGATGCGGTTGGTCTCGGGGTTGATGCCCTGGAAGCCGGCGATCACGGCGACTTCCTTGCGCTCCCTGAAGCGCTTGATGATCTCGCTGCCGTCGATGCCCTCGATCCGGGCCGAAGCATGGGCGTCGCTGGTCGTGATCGGGATCTGCCAGCCCTGCCAGGAGCGGGCCTGGATACCCATGCCCTGAAGCACGATGGCAAGCAGGCCGGACGTCACCTGTTCGCCCGAGGCGACCACGGCGTCGTATTCGCGCGCGTCGTGCATCGGCGAGGCCTCGGTGCACCAGGCCACCAGCTCGTTGGTTTTACCGGACATCGCCGAGACGACCACGGCCACTTCATGGCCGGCGTCGACCTCACGCTTCACATGGCGTGCGACGTTGCGGATACGTTCGATGTTGGCGACGGACGTGCCGCCGAATTTCATCACGAGGCGGCTCATGACGACGCGTGCATTCCTTCATAAGGATCAGTATGGTGGCCCGCACTGGACGGGCCTCGCGGACACCGACCGCGCGTATACATAGCGGCGGGGCCGGGGGCAAGCGGGTTCCTGCGGGGCAGGGTGCGGGGTAGTGGGTTAACCGAGATCATGGCGCGCTATATCGACGAGATCCTGCAGCCTGGCGAGAAGGTGCTGTATTCGACCAATGCGCACTGGATCTTCTATTTTCCGGCGATCCTGGCCTGGATCGTGGCGCTGGTCCTGTTCGTCCTGTCCCGGCAAACCACCGTCGAGGGGCTCGTCATGCTCTGTCTGGTTGCGGCCGGCCTGGTCGCTCTGGCGGCGCTGTACTGGACTGTGAAGGGCTGGTTCCATCGCTTTACCACCGAGACCGACGTGACCAATTTGCGGGTCGTGCACAAGACCGGCTTCATCAAGCGCCGCACCTTCGAGATGGCGCTGGACAAGGTCGAGAGCGTCGATGTCGATCAGACCATTCTTGGACGAATTCTCAACTACGGCGACGTGACGATTCGCGGCGTCGGCGAGGGGATCGAGACGATCAAGACCATCGCCTCGCCGCTCGCCTTCCGTAGTTCGATCACCACGCGGTAGGACCGCGCGTAACCATGAGCATGCAGCAAGATACTTCCGTAACCGCAAGCACCTCGCCGGGCTCGACCGTCGATGCCGCCGAGATCGCGAAATTCTCAAAGCTCTCGGTCGAGTGGTGGGATCCCCACGGCAAGATGGCACCGCTGCACCGGATCAACCCGCTGCGGCTCGGGTATATCCGCGATGCCGCCTGCCGCAAGTTCGAGCGCAACGCGCGCAGCCTCAACTGCCTCGGCGGTCTGCGCGTGCTCGACATCGGCTGTGGCGCCGGCCTGCTCTGCGAGCCGTTGTCGCGCCTGGGTGCGCAGGTCATCGGCGTCGATCCGTCGGTCAGCAACATCGCGGCCGCCAAGCTGCATGCCGACAAGGCGCACCTCGCGATCGACTATCGCTGCACCACGGTTGAGGAGATCGACCCGCGCGAGCGCTTCGACATCGTTCTGGCGATGGAGGTGGTCGAGCACGTCGTCGACGTCGGCGTTTTCCTGAAGCGCTGCGCCGCGATGCTGAAGCCGAACGGCCTGATGGTGGTCTCGACGCTGAACAGGAACTGGAAGAGCTTTGCGCTTGCCATCGTCGGCGCTGAATATGTCCTGCGCTGGCTGCCGCGCGGCACCCACGAGTGGAACAAGTTCGTCACCCCCGACGAGCTGACGAAATACCTGCTCGACAACCGCCTGGTCATCACCGAGCAGACCGGCGTCGTCTACAGCCCCTTCGCCGACAAATGGACCCTCTCGTCAGACATGGACGTGAACTACATGGTGGTGGCGGAAGGCATGGTGTGAGGCGTTGCCGCTTCCAAACATTCGGCGTCGTCCTGGCGAAAGCCAGGGTTTAGTTAGGCGAAAACTGATAATTACGAGTCTTCGCCAAACCACTCCCTGGGGTAATGGGTCCTGGATCTGCGCTTCGCTTGTCCAGGACGACACCGAATTCGTCAGGCAAGCATCGCACCCATGACATCCGCGTGATTGACCTGCTTGAGCGCGAGCGGCACGTTGACTCAACGTCCTCTCGCTCCCAGCGCAGTCCCACCCATGTTGACCATCGCCAGCCTCTGGATTCCCTTCACCGTCATTGCCGCGCTCGGCCAGGTCGGGCGCAATGCGATGCAGCGGTCGCTGACGAAGCCGCTGGGGACCTGGGGCGCAACCAATATCCGCTTCCTGTTCGGCTTTCCGTTCTCGCTGCTTTTCCTGGCGGTGGTGCTGGTCGCCACCGGCGATCATCTCGATATGCCGCCCGGTGTGTTCTGGCCGTGGCTCCTGCTCGGCGCGCTCAGCCAGATCGTCGCGACCGGCCTGATGCTGCTCGCCATGAACGACCGCTCCTTCGTGGTGACGACGGCCTATTTGAAAACCGAGGCGATCCAGACCGCCATCTTCGGCTTCGTCTTCCTCGGCGATCATCTGACATGGCTGAAGGTGCTTGCGATCGTGATCGCGACAATCGGCGTCGTCATCACCGCGCTGCGGCCCGGCGGCGAGAAGAGCTTTGCCGAATTGAAGCCGACCATCACCGGCCTCGTCGCGGCCGCGGCCTTCGCGCTCTCTGCGGTCGGCTTCCGCGGCGCCATCATCAACGTGCCTGATGTCTCGTTCGTGACTGCGGCATCGTTCACGCTGGTGCTCGGCCTGTTCGTGCAGACGCTGATCCTGACGGTCTATCTGCTCTGGCGGGCGCCAAAAGTGCTTCAGTCGATCCTGAGGCTTTGGAAGCCATCGCTGCTCGCCGGCTTCATGGGCGCCTTCGCCTCGCAGTTCTGGTTCCTGGCGTTCGCGCTGACGGCCGCCGCCAATGTCCGCACCCTCGCTTTGATCGAGGTGCTGTTCGCGCAAGGCGTGGCGTACTATTCGTTCAAGCAGCCGATCGCGCCGCGCGAGATTATTGGCATCGTGCTGATCGTGGTCGGCGTGGCGGTGTTGGTGGGAGTCTAATTCCGATCTTCCGGCAGCGTCGGCAGCGGCGACACCTCGATGCCTTCGTCGATCAGCGACTTGGCCTCGTCGGGCGAGGCCTCGCCATAGATCGGACGGTGCTCCTTGTCGCCGTAATGCATCGCGCGGGCTTCGGTGGCGAATCGCTCGCCGACATTGTCGGCGTTCTTCACGATGTGATCGCGCAGCTCTTTGAGCTTGGCGCGCAGCTCGCGCTCCTGCGCCATCAGCAGCGAGGTCGGTGCGGATTGCGCAGCTTCGGGCGCGGTCATCGTGGCGGTGGGCTCAGGCGGGGGCGTGGCGCGTCCGCGGCCCTTCTTGCCGACGATGCGCGGCGCCATGATCGCCTTGTCGACCTTGGCCGAGCCGCAAATCGGACAGGTCACGAGCTTGCGCTTCACCTGCTGGTCGTACGCGGCCGAGCTCTGGAACCAACTCTCGAAGTCGTGGCTCCGGTCGCAGCGGAGCGCGTAGCGGATCATGCCGATCCCCGCACCAGGTGCAGATGATCCGGCCCCGCCTTGGGGTCGGCGACGCCGAAGCGGCGGCCGTGCTGGAGTGAGGGTATCGCGCGGCGCGCGGTCTCGACCTTGGCCGGATCGATTTTTGCCATGATGATGCCGGGCTCGACATCGCCTTCGGCGAGGATCTCGCCCCAGGGATCGATGATCAGCGAATGGCCATAAGTCTCGCGCTTGTTCTCGTGCAGGCCTGCCTGTGCCGCGGCGAAGATGAAGCAACCGGTCTCGATCGCGCGCGCACGCAACAGCACGTGCCAATGCGCCTCGCCGGTCTTGCGGGTAAAGGCCGAGGGCACCGTGATGAAGTACGCGCCGCTTTCGGCCAGCGCGCGGTAGAGCGCGGGGAAGCGCACGTCATAACAGATCGTCAGGCCGACGCGGCCCCAGGGCAGGTCGGAGATCACGGCCGTCTCGCCCGGCTGGTAATTGGCGGATTCGCGATAGCTCTCGCCGTCAGGCAGCTCGATATCGAACATGTGGATCTTGTCGTAGCTCGCGAGCACATTGCCCTCGGGCCCGATCAGGAACGAGCGGTTGACCGCTTTCTCGTCCGAAAAGCGCAGCGCCAGCGAGCCGACATGGATGTGGATCTTCAGTTCCGCCGCGAGCGCCCGGTACGCCCTCAGCGAGCTGTCGTCGTCTTGGCTCTGGAGGTGCTCGAACAGGGCCTTGCGGTTGAGCTGCATCATGTTGCTGACTTCGGGCGTCTGCACGTAGTCGGCGCCATTGGCTACAGCCTGGCGGATCAGCCTGGTGGCCTGCGCGAGGCTGGGCTCGGGCATCAGGCCGGTGCGCATCTGCACCATAGCCGCCGTGAAGGTCCTGTTGTCGCTCATGACTCCGCCTTGACGCTTTCGAGCATGCCGTCGAGCTTGCCTTCGCGATCGAGCGCGTAGAGCTCGTCGCAGCCCCCGACATGGGCTCCGCCGATCCAGATCTGAGGGAAGGTCGAGCCCTCGCCGGCGCGATCGTACATCTCCTGGCGCCAGGACGGGTTCTTGGCGATATCGAACTCCGTGAACGTCGCCTTCTTGCGGGTCAGCAGCGACTTGGCGGCGGAACAATAGCCGCAGCCCGGCCTCGTGTAGATCTCGACAGCAGCGGTCATCTTGTCTGGCGCTCTCATGTCATGAATTCATTGAATTATATGGGACTTCACCGGCTCTCGACAACCCGGGCAAACACCAGCACGTCCACTTGCGCCGCTTTGGCCCGGAGCAGGGCCCGCGCACACGCATCCAGCGTCGCGCCCGACGTCAGGACGTCGTCGATGAGGACAATGCGCCGACCCTGGACGTCCGCCTGGCGGTCGGGGGATACCTGGAATGCGCCCTGCACATTGGTGGCGCGCTGGGCCCGCGACAGGCCGATCTGCTGCTCGGTCGCGCGTACCCGGCGCAGCACCTCAGCCTTCACTTTCACTCCGCTCTGCCGCTCGATGATCCGCGCCAGCGCCCCGGACTGGTTGTAACGGCGGCGCCAGGCCCTTCGCCAATGCAGGGGAACGGGCACCAGCATGTCAGCCTCGGCGAGCAGTTCGCCGCCCGCGCGCGCCATCCAGCGGCCCATGGCGGGCGCCAAATCCGTGCGATCCTGGTATTTCAGCGCATGCACCAGGGTGCGCGCGACGTCGTCATAACGCACCGCGGCGCGCGCCCGCTGGTAGGCCGGCGGGCTCGCGATCGCCTCCATCGACAGCATGTCGGGCCCGGGATCGTACACAAAAGGAATGCCGAGCCGCGGGCAGTAGGGCCGTTCGATGAACGACAGCCGCGCCCAGCACGCCGCGCACACGCCCTCGCCGTCGACCGGCTCGCGGCAGGACACGCACAGCGTCGGCAGCGCGATGTCGAGTGCAAGCCTTGGCAGATGCGCCATCACACCTCGGCAGGCCTGAAGCGCGCCGCGCAAATGGCTGGAAATGGAGCGTGGTGGTGATGCCTCGGCGTCCATTGGGCAAGGCTAGCGCCGTCCTGCGCCACGCTCAAGTCAATGGGCTGTTCTCGTCCGCGCCCGGCCTACGGCTCTTTCGGCAGCACGGGCCGGAAGAACGATCGCTCATAACGGCGAAAGCAGCGCGTTTGCCTTGCGAACTCGATCGCTTTCTGGACGTCCGGATCTTCGGCGCTGTCCTTCCGATATTGTTCGTACGCCGCGAAGCTCGGGAAGCTGAACATCGCGAGGGCGACGTCGCTGGCGCCTTCCGATGGCAGGAAGTACCCGTGGTGGATGCCGCCGAATCTTGGCACTAGTTCCAGCCACATCCTGCCATAGGCTTCGAATTCGGCGAGCTTGTCCGGGGGGATCTCGTATCGCAGATAACAGGTGATCATCGTTTGACGCTCCGGCGCCGCGGGCCTGGTGCGGATTGCTAGTTTGGAACACGGGGGCCGGTGTCGGCTCCATGAGGCAAGGCTAGCGCCGCGCGCAGTGGATTGCCAGAACCAGCATGATCGGCGTAACCAGCGGCATGGCTCAAGACCCACAAACCCCGCCCGCTTTGTTCGATCGTGCTTTGCTGCGCGCGCGACAGCGCCGCGCGCAGGCGCAAGGTGCCGCGAGCTTCCTGCTGGATCGGGTCGCCGAGGACATCTCCGACCGGCTTGCCGCGGTAATGCGGGAGTTTCACACGGCGGCCGATCTCTGGACGCCCGGCGAGGGTCTCGCGGTGCTGCGCGCGCGACTGCCCTCGATCGAGCGCATTGAGCTCGATGCGTCGGGTGCGGAGAAGCTACCCTTTGCACCGGAGAGCCTCGATCTCGTGGTCTCGGCGCTGGCGCTGCAATTCGCCAACGATCTGCCGGGTGTGCTCGCGCAGATCCGTCGCGCGCTGAGGCCGGACGGGCTGCTGCTGGCGGCGATGATCGGCGGCGACAGCCTGACCGAGCTGCGCCAGGCCTTTGCCGCCGCCGAGGCCGAATGCGAGGGCGGCGTATCGCCGCGAGTCGCACCGTTCGCCGATCTGCGCGACGTTGGCGCGCTGTTGCAGCGGGCGGGGTTTGCGCTGCCGGTCACCGATGTCGACCGCGTCGTGGTGCGCTACGCCAACGCGTTCGCGCTGATGCAGGATATCAGGCGCATGGGCGCCGCCAATGTGCTGATCGAGCGGCGACGCACGCCCAGCCGGCGATCGACGCTGCTGCGGATGGCTGAAATCTACGCGGAACGCTTTGCCGACGCCGACGGCCGCATCCGTGCGACATTCGACATCATCTGGCTTTCCGGCTGGGCGCCGCATGCGAGCCAGCAGCAGCCGCTCAAGCCTGGATCAGCGAAGGCGAGCCTGGCGGAAGCGGTGAAGAAGGCCGGAGGGACGTAAGCTCTTTCCGCCGTCATGGCCGGCATGCCGTCCGAGGGACGGCGTCGCTTCCGCTCGCCTATGTCCCGGCCATCCACGCCTCTCGGTTCAGCACGAAGATCGTGGATGCCCGGGACAAGCCCGGGCATGACGCCGAGAGTGTGGTGCCCGCTTCGAATTCACATCAACAAATCAATCAAATGCGGGATCAGCGGAATGTCCGCGGGCGGCATGGGATAGTCGCGCAGCTTGTTGGCGCGAACCCAGGCCAGGGCCTGGCCTTCGCGCGGCGTGACCTGTCCCTCCCAGCGCCGGCAAATGAAGAGCGGCATCAGGAGGTGGAAGGTCTCGTAGCCGTAGCTCGCGAACGTCAGCGGCGCCAGACAGGGTTCGGCGACGGTGATGCCGAGCTCCTCGTGGAGTTCGCGGATCAGGCTCTGTTCCGGCCGCTCGCTGGGCTCGCACTTGCCGCCGGGAAATTCCCAAAGGCCGGCCAGCGTCTTGCCCTCGGGGCGCTGCGCGATCAGGACGCGCTTGTCGGCGTCGACCAGCGCGCAAGCCACCACGAGCGTCAGTTTGAGATCAGCCATGCCGCTTTCATTAGCCGCAATCGCCGTGCGGTTCTACCGGCTCGGCCGGCGATATTTCAGCTGCATGGATACTGTACGGCGGAGGAAACGCGTGGAAACAGGTAATAGTTCTCGCCGATCGGGATAGTCCCGGTGATCGCATAGCCAAGGTTGGGCGTGTATTGATACGTCACCTCGCCGAGTATCAACGATGTGTTGGAAGGTGAGGGCGTGCCGAGGGCCGCTGGCAAAATCACCTGCTGAGCTACTGGCCGCGCGGTGCCGTTGAGTGCTTTGCTCCAGGTCACCGTCGCTTTGCCGCTGGCGTCCGTGGATACTTCCGACACGACTACCGTCGTATTCGCTGAGGCATAGGGAGCGATCGTCACCGCCGATGCTCCAAGCATGGTGCTTAGCGATGCATCGGTGACGCACGCGTTTCGTGACACCAGGTCCGCGACCGTGTGGGCGGTTTCGCTGACCTTGACGCTGATGGCGAGCCCGTTCCCGAGTTCGACGCCGCCCACATAGAGCAGCAGCATGAACGGCACCACAATCGCGAATTCCACCGCGGCCACCGCGCGCGTGTCGGCCCACAAGTTTCGCACGTAATGAAGCATCCGGCTCATGAGTTGACAAAGGCCTCGTTCATGAAAGCCGTGGATGACATGATCAGGCGTTTGCCATTCGACTGGTTCGCCAGATTGAAGCCGAGCGGACCTAGGAAAACCGGCCATTGATACATCACCCGCACGACAACGATGTCGCCCTGATTGCCGGGGTTGAATTTCCAGACGTTCGTCACGTTGCCGCTGCCGTCAAACGTCAGGGCTGGCGCGCCAGTGTTCGCCGAAGACCATGATCCGGCTACTTGGACGTCGATCATCATCTTGCTGCAGTCGAACAAGATCACAACGTTGGAGCAGACTGCAGTGGCAAACTGGGCTTGGGTCATGCTCGCGGCCTGCGCCTGCCCCGTCAGGATCGCCCGGCTCGATTGGTTCACCACTTGCTCCAGGAGCTGCTGGGCAAAGAAAACAAGGAAGGTCTGGATGATTCCGAGCAACAAAGCGATGAATGCCGGACCGATCAGCGCGAACTCGACCGCGGTTGCGCCGTTCCGGTCGGCAAGGAACGCGCGCCAGCGGCGGCGTTTGGTTGTGGGCACGGCGTGCGCGGCGGTCATGACTGCTTTCTCTACTGGGTCAGGCGCGGATCGGACGCGACCTTCAGGAACAGGCTCTGGAGCGCGGACGTAATGTCGTCGTCGGTCGCCACCTTTTTGTACAAATCGGGCGACGAGGCGCAGGCTTGCAGATTTGTCTCGATCTGGCTGGTCGAGCCGGTGGACGTGCTGTTGAAGGGGTAGATCCATGAATCGTACCAGCCGTTGGATGTATGTAGCGCCGAGTCGTCGTATTCGGTGTAGATCACCGCGATACGGATCTTCCTGTTCTTGATGGTGGTGCAGATCGCGGGGTCGAGCGGTTGCTGGCAGCGCTTACCAGTGAGTTTCTTATTGCAGGAGTTCGTGTACGGGTCGGTCGTGATGTTCACGTCCTCAAGGCCGTCGGTAACGAGGAAGACGACTTCCTGTGGCGTATCGTTGGCGACATTGGTGCCGTTCCCCGGAGTCGGCATGATCTTGTTGAGAGCGCTTAATCCGCCCGCAATGCTGGTGTCGGCGTCGCTATTATTGTTCGACGATGTCAGCCAGTTGTTCTTGTAGACCGGCAGGACCTGAATGTTGTCGGCCTTGCTCTGGATGGTCGCTACCGTGTAGCTGGTCGTTGTGGCAGGCGTCGTGGGAGTTCGCACCACCCCAGGTTTTCCGGAAGGTGCGAAGACCGCCGAACTGCTGCCGCTTGTCGGAGAATTGTTTAGAGCAGTATCGAAGGTATAGATCGCAACCCCATACGTATTTCTGTTGATGCTCGATATCTGATAGGCCGTATTCATCAGCGATTTGACCGCTTGCGTTACCCGATCGATCCGTAACGTGAGGCCAAGATTGCGAGCAAGTTGGTAGTTATCAATCCCGCCTGGATTGCCCAGATTGTCCGCGGCAGGATTAGTCTGGTGGCATGCGAATCCGCATCCTTTCGTCCCGGTCGATGAATCGACCTGCTTTTGCGTGTTCGCGATCAGCGTTTTGATGTCGCTCGAGGTCGCGCCGATCGCCATGGAAGGCGAGGCGTCCAGCAAGAGATAGAAATCGATGTTGGGCGCGCCCTGGTTGCGTGTCGCTGCCTGGCCTGCGAACGGCCAACTCACCTGCTTGAGCACGCTCGGGAAGGCGTTGTTTGCGGCCGCAGTGTAGCAAACCTGGACGTTGCGAACGACTTGGTTGTTTGAGTTGACAGGGTCAGCAAAGACAGAGTCCAGGCCGGGGCAGGGAGCGTAGGTACAGTAGCCCGTTGTGGAGTCGGGTTTGCTGCAATTGACGGTGACCGTGAGAGTTGGCGGTGCGGCCAGGTTGTTGTTGCTGACCAGGCCATTCGCGGTGATGTTGAAAACGTTCTTCGCTGTGGTTTGGGCGACCTGCGGGCTCTTCTGCATCATCGTCGAGGTGACGGCGGCGACGGCGGCAGCATCGACGGCAGAGTCGAGATCAACCTTCATGTGCTGCGTATGCGTATAGTCCAGCGCCATCCCGAGCAGAAAGATTGTCGGAACCATCACAATTGCAAACATCACGGCGACGTTGGCCTTGCGATTTCTGGCAAAACGATACAACCAAGCCCGAAGCATGATCTTCATCCTAATCGCCGTGGGTCCCGGCAGAGGCAATTTCTCTGGCCGATCGGGGATCGAGGACCGGGAGCGCAACCGGGCGGCCTCTGACGACCTCTCGGCAGAGCGGAACTTTGAAGATGGGCTGTTAAGTAAAGCTTACGCCGATGTCGCGAACATGGGTGGCCGAAAATCCGACGCTGCCGGATCGAGCGGCATCATTAACGAAAGCTAAAGGCAGCCAGGAAATTGAAGCGAGCTCCTCGCCCGGCTGCATGCTGGACCTCGTTCTCCGGTGGAGAACCAAGAGAGGGACATCAGATTCACGACCTGTAATCCCCGTTGATCGCGACATACTCCTTGGTGAGGTCGCAGGTCAGTACGCGGTCGCGGCCCTTGCCGAGGCCGAGCGAGACCTTGATCGCGATCTCCGGCGCCTTCATCGCTTCCGACACCTGCGCCTCGTCATAGGACGGATCTCGCGCGCCGCTCCTGGCGACGCGGATGCCGTTGAAGGAGATCGAGAGCTTGTCGCGGTCAGCCGGCTCGCCGGCCTTGCCGACCGCCATCACCACGCGGCCCCAATTGGCGTCCTCGCCGGCGATTGCGGTCTTCACCAGCGGCGAGTTCGCGATCGACATCGCGATCTTGCGCGCCGAGGCCTTGGTCTTGGCGCCCTCGACGGTGATCTCGACCAGCTTGCGCGCGCCTTCGCCGTCGCGGGCCACTTGCTCGGAAAGATTGGCGAGCACCTGGTTGAAGGCCTTGACGAAGGCTTTCAGGCGCGGGTCGGTGGCGCGACTGATCTTCGGCGCGCCGTGTTCCGCAGCAGCACCGGTGGCAAAGGCCAGCAGCGTGTCCGAGGTCGAGGTGTCGCCGTCGATCGTGACCGCGTTGAAGGTGTCCTCGACGCCGCTTTTGAGCAGCGCCTGCAGCGCGGCAGGCGCGATCGGTGCGTCGGTGAAGATGAAGGACAGCATCGTCGCCATATCGGGCGCGATCATGCCGGCACCCTTGGCCATGCCGTTGATGGTGACCTTGGCTTTGCCGAGCTTCACGGTCGCGGTCGCGACCTTCGGGAAGGTGTCGGTGGTCATGATCGCCTTGGCGGCGGCGAGATAATCGCCGGCCTCGGCGGTTTCCGCGAGCCTCCCGAGCACGCCGTCGAACTTGGTCGCATCCAGCGGCTCGCCGATCACGCCGGTCGAGGCCAGGAAGATCTCACCCTCGGTGCATCCGACGGCCTTGGCCGCGATCTTCGCGGTCAGTGCCGTGGAGCTGCGGCCGGTCTTGCCGGTGAAGGCATTGGCGTTGCCGGAATTGACCACCAACGCGCGGGCCTTGCCGCCTTTCAGCTTGGCGCGGCACCATTCCACCGGCGCGGAGGGACATTTCGACTTGGTGAAGACGCCTGCGACCGCGGTGCCCTTGTCCATCACCGCCAGCAGCACGTCGGTGCGGTTCTTGTAGCGAATGCCGGCTTCGGCCGTCGCGAGACGGACCCCCGCGATCACGGGCATGTCGGGAACGTGTTTCGGGGCGAGGGGGGAAACGGAGGAGGACATCGGGGCGCCTTGGTGGGATCTGGACATGCAGATGCCCGGCGCGGGGGCCGGGCATCACAAAGGCTTAGATACTCTTCACGTCACCGAAGTGACAGCGAATTCTTACTTCTTCGCCGGGGGCGCCATCTTGCTGTCGGACGGCTTGGCGTCAGCCGGCTTGGCCGCATCGGCCGGCTTGGCGTCCTTTGCCGCATCCGCCGGCTGGAGCCGCTCGACCTTGGCTTCCGCGCGCAGCTTGGCGACGTAATCGGCCTGGGCCTTGCGGGTGACATACTGCTCGATCTGCGCCTTGACCTGCTCGAAGTCCGGCGCCTTGCGGCTGCGCTTTTCCTCGACCTTGATGACGTGCCAGCCGAACTGCGACTTCACGGGGTCGGAGATCTTGCCCGGCTCGAGCGCGAAGGCGACCGCCGAGAATTCCGGCACCATCTGCTCCTTGGTGAAGAAGCCGAGGTCGCCGCCGTCGGCCGAGCCCGGATCCTTGGACTTCTTCTTGGCGAGTTCGGCGAAATCGGCGCCCTTGTCGAGTTCGGCCTTCACCGCCTTGGCCTCGTCCTCGGTCTCGACCAGGATGTGGCGGGCGTGCACTTCCTGCTCGCCGGTGATCTGCTTGGAGGCCTCCTCATAGACCTTCTTCATGGCATCCGGGGTGGTGGCGGCCTTGCCCTCGCCGGCGAGCAGGCTGTCCATCAGCAGGCGGTTGCGGGCGAACGCGAGCCGCTTCTTGAACTCCTCGCCCTCGGCGAGCTTCTTGTCCTCGGCGGCCTTGCCGACGATCTTCATGTCGATCAGGAAGGACAGGACGTTCTCGTCCTTGGTCGCCGGGTCCATCTGGGCGAGGCTCGGCCCGAGTTCCTCTTCGGCCATGGCGACGTCGCTCTTCTTGATTTCCGCGCCATTGACCTTCGCCAGCACCGGATCGTCGGCAGCCCGGCCGGGACCCGCGATCAGCGCCAGCGCAAGGCAGCCCACGAGGGCGGTGGCGAGGCCGAAGCGCAGGCCGGTTCTGGTTACCGGGAACGAGGTGGTCATGGAAAATCCTTTTGTTGAAGCAGGGGGCTGCTCGAGCGGGGCGGACACTCGCCCAATTCAGGGGGCCTTGGCAACGCGAAAAGTCTGTCAAAATGATGAATTAGCCGCAATGCACCCGCCGTTGACAAGGCCCTGACCGGGCCATATCTCTGCCCGGTCGCGTCCATGCGATGGCGTTTATTTTGCTGCGTTTTTGGCCGTTGAACCCAGACTTGCCCAACTCCCACCCATATGGCGGATGGACCCCCCGCAGACGGGGCTCTGGCGCCCAGCAGGCGTCACGGTGAGTTGATAGGCAGGCGGGTGACAACCTCTTGGCTGCAACGCGAACGCGGTTGAATCGCGAACACAGGAACTAAGCATGATCGGCGCGCTCGCCCGCAAGTTTTTCGGCTCCGCCAACGACCGGCGGGTGAAGGGATATCAGTCCCGCGTCAACGCGATCAACGCGCTGGAGCCCGAGGTCTCGAAACTCTCCGACGAGGCCCTCAAGGCCCGCACCGTCGAGTTCAGGAAGCAGCTCGCCGAGGGCAAGACCCTTGACGACCTGCTGGTCCCCGCTTTCGCCACGGTCCGTGAAGCCGCCAAGCGGACGCTCGGCCAGCGCCATTTCGATGTCCAGCTGATCGGCGGCATGGTGCTGCACGAGGGCGACATCGCCGAGATGAAGACCGGCGAAGGCAAGACCCTGGTCGCAACGCTCGCGGTCTACCTCAACGCGCTCGCCGGCAAGGGCGTCCACGTCGTCACGGTCAACGACTACCTCGCCCGCCGCGACTCCGCCTGGATGGGCCAGATCTACGGCTTCCTCGGCCTGACCACCGGCGTGATCGTGCACGGCCTCGACGATTCCGAGCGCAAGACGGCCTATGCCTGCGACATCACCTACGGCACCAACAACGAATACGGCTTCGACTATCTGCGCGACAACATGAAGTACCGGCTCGAGGACATGGTCCAGCGGCCGCACTTCTACGCGATCGTCGACGAAGTCGACTCCATCCTGATCGACGAAGCGCGCACGCCGCTGATCATCTCCGGCCCGCTCGACGACCGCTCCGACTTCTACAACACCATCGACGGCTTCCTGCCCAAGCTCGACAAGTCCGACTACGACGTCGACGAGAAGCAGCGCACGGTGACGCTGACCGAAGCCGGCATGGAGAAGATCGAGACGCTGCTGCGCGATGCCGGCCAGCTCAAGGGTGAATCGCTCTACGACGTCGAGAACGTTTCCGTCGTGCACCACATCAATCAGGCGCTGCGCGCCCACACGCTGTTCACGCGCGACAAGGACTACATCGTCCGCGACGACGAGGTCGTCATCATCGACGAGTTCACCGGTCGCATGATGCAGGGCCGCCGCTATTCGGAAGGCCTGCATCAGGCCCTGGAAGCCAAGGAGCACGTGCAGGTCCAGCCGGAAAACCAGACGCTGGCCTCGATCACCTTCCAGAACTATTTCCGGATGTACGAAAAGCTCGCGGGCATGACCGGCACGGCGCTGACCGAAGCCGACGAATTGTTCGACATCTACAAGCTCGAGGTCGTGGAGATCCCGACCAATTTGCCGGTCGCCCGTCTCGACGAAGACGACGAGGTCTATCGCACCCAGAACGAGAAATACGCCGCGATTCTGGCCGAGATCGAGCGCGCCAATGCGCGGCTGCAGCCGGTGCTGGTCGGCACCGCCTCGATCGAAAAATCGGAAGTGATCGCCGAATATCTCAAGAAGCACGGCTATCGGCAGATCGATTTCGGTAACGAAAATTCGATGCAGAAGCTGTACGCGGCGGCCCGCGCCGGCAAACCGGCAAAGCTGTTCGCGGTGCTCAACGCGCGCTTCCACGAGCAGGAAGCCTACATCGTCGCGGAAGCCGGCGTCCCCGGCGCGATCACGATCGCGACCAACATGG
Source organism: Bradyrhizobium sp. 45 (assembly GCF_023073155.1). NCBI lineage: Bacteria > Pseudomonadati > Pseudomonadota > Alphaproteobacteria > Hyphomicrobiales > Nitrobacteraceae > Bradyrhizobium > Bradyrhizobium sp. 45. Next base: position 55,542 of record NZ_JADPIX010000122.1, read on the forward strand.
CCGGCCGCGGCACCGACATCAAGCTCGGCGGCTCGCTGGAAATGCGCATCCAGCAGGAGGCCGCTTCGATCGAGGACGAAGCCGAGAAGGCCTTGAAGATCGAGCAGATCAAGGCCGACATCGAGCACTTCCGCGACATCGTGCTGAAGGCCGAGGAAGAGGTCGAGATCGAGCCCGCGAAGGGTTCGAAGCCCGCCAAGACCGTGAAGAAGCCCGGCGGCCTCTACATCATGGGCTCCGAGCGCCACGAATCCCGCCGCATCGACAACCAGCTCCGCGGCCGCTCCGGCCGTCAGGGCGATCCCGGCCGCTCGAAATTCTTCCTGTCGCTGGAAGACGATCTGATGCGCATCTTCGGCTCGGATCGCCTCGACAGCATGTTGCAGCGTCTCGGCCTGCAGGAGGGCGAGGCCATCATCCATCCCTGGATCAACAAGGCGCTCGAAAAGGCGCAGCAGAAGGTCGAGGCGCGCAACTTCGATATCCGCAAGAATTTGCTCAAGTTCGACAACGTCCAGAACGACCAGCGCAAGGTGATCTTCGACCAGCGCGTCGACCTGATGAAGGACGACAGCGTCGCCGAGACCGTCGCCGACATGCGCCACGCCTTCATCGACGACCTCGTCGCCAAGCACGTGCCCGAGCATGCCTATGCCGAGCAGTGGGACGTCGCGGGCCTGAAGGAAGAGCTCAAGCGCGTGCTCGATCTCGACCTGCCGGTCGAGGACTGGGCCAAGGAAGAGGGCATCGCCGACGAGGAGCTGCTCACGCGCATCGAGACCCGCGCCGACGAGCACATGGCCGCAAAGGTCGCGCAATGGGGTCCCGACGTGATGCGTTACGTCGAGAAGACCATCCTGCTGCAGACGCTCGACCATCTCTGGCGCGAGCATCTGATCATGCTCGACCATCTGCGCCAGGTCATCGGCCTGCGCGGCTACGGCCAGCGCGATCCGCTGCAGGAGTACAAGACCGAGGCGTTCAACCTCTTCCAGGAGATGAGCGCGCATCTGCGCGAGGCCGTCACGGCGCAGCTGATGCGGGTCGAGATCGTGCCGCCGGAGCAGGAAGCCCCGGTGCTGCCGCCGATGGAAGCGCACAAGTTCGACCCGAACACCGGCGAGGACGAAATGGCGCTCGCGAGCGTCACGCTCGGAGCGCAGGCCACCGACGCGGCGTTGCGCGATCCCAAGAACCCGGCAAGCTGGGGCAAGATCGGCCGCAACGAGGATTGCCCCTGCGGCTCAGGCAAGAAGTACAAGCACTGCCACGGGCGGTACGCTTAGCGATCAGGTGTGAGGTGCGACGTCGGCGCCTCACATTCCACTGTCGTCGCCCGGTTTAGCCGGGCGACCCAGTACGCCACGGCTTCTCGGTTCAATCACGTCAGTCTCTGGAATACTGGATCGCCCGATTAAATCGGGCGATGACATCGAGTATGGGGCGCGCGGCTCCATCTCCTTCGCCGGGACGACCGTGTGGAGAGAGCTTGCTAAACACGCCAGCTCAATTCGAGCTGTCGATCAAGCTCTCCAGCAGCCGCTTCAATTCGCTCGTCGATTTGTCGCCGTAGCTCTCGAGGATGTGCTCTTCCTGGTCGACCGCGAGCGAGTTGAGCTTCTTGCTCAGCACCTTGCCGCGATCGGAGATGAACATCAGGACCTTGCGGCGGTCGTTCGGGTCCTGCACGCGGTAGACCAGCGTGTCCGAGACCATGCGATCGATCATCTTGGTCAGCGTCGGATGGTTGAGCAGCACGGCATCCGCGAGCTCTCCCATCGAATGGCCGTTGCCATCCGACAGGACTTTCAGAATGCGCCACTGCTCGACGGGCACGCCTTCCTTGCTCAACCGCAGTTCGAGCTGCCGGTTGATCTCCCGGTTGGCTTGCGCGAGCAGGTACGCGAGGTGTTCGGTGATCGGGGTGTTCGGTTTTGCCACGGCTAAGACTTTGTCTTGACCCAAATGAGTGAATGTCTTGCAATCGATGCTGCATCTATATGCACTTCAATTCTTGAATATTCAATATTTTCAAAATAGGATATTGCCCAACAATAGGGCGGGTGCCGCGGCCGCCTGCTGAATGAGCTTTCAAGTCTGGTATCAGACAGGAGTTGGCGTGCGCGCGACGGTAAACTTCCCGGCTCACGGCGGTCCGGCGTTACCGCCGTCCTTGCTGTTCAGGAATCTGTCGCCCGCGGCAGCGGATTTCGACCTGTCGCCGGCTGATGCGCATTTCATGAAGCGCCGCGGCGCACACAACAAGCTCCGCATCGGGGGCTTCATTTGCTGCACCGGCTCGCCCGGTGTCTGGGGCCCGTGCGCGACAAGCAGCGCGCAGCTCGCGGTCGCCGAGATCAACAAGCGCGGCGGCATTCTCGGGCGCGAGATCGAGCTTTCGATCTACGATGCCGGCGGGCCGCTCGACGGGATTCTGAGCCGCGCCGAGCAGGCGATCGCTTCCGATGAGATCGACCTCATCGTGGGACTGCATACCAGCGCGGTGCGTGTGGCGCTGCGCAAGGTCACGACCCGCCACCGTATCCCCTACATCTATACGCCCGTCTACGAGGGCGGCGAGCAGACGCCGGGTGTCATGGCGATCGGCGAGACGCCGCGCTGGCAGAGCCGCCCCTCCATCCACTGGCTTGCCGACGTCAAGAAGGCGGCGCGCTGGTACCTGATCGGCAGCGATTATGTCTGGCCCTGGCAGTCGCACCGCGCGGTGAAGCGCTACATCAAGGAGGCCGGCGGCCATGTCGTCGGCGAAGAGTTCGTTCCCCTCGGCGAAGACAACCACGAGCCGCATCTGGAGCGCATCCGTGCCGCGAGGCCTGACGTCGTCCTGATCTCGTTGATCGGCACCGACAGCATCACGTTCAATCGCGCGTTCGGCGAATGCGGCCTCGGCGCCACGACGCTGCGGCTGGCCGGGGCGATGGACGAGACCGTGCTGCTCGGAATCGGCGCCGACAACAGCGAAAATCTGTTCTGTGCCTCCGGCTATTTCCCGGGCATCGGATCGCGGGCCAACGACGACTTCCAGAGCCGCTATCGCGCGATGTTCGGACCGAACGGCCCCCCGATCGGCTCGCTCGGTCAATCCAGCTATGAGGGACTGCGCTTCCTTGAGGCCGTGGCAAACAAGGCGGGCACGTTGGCGATGGGGCCCATGCTCGCGGCCGGCCGCAACATCGTCTATGGCGGCGCGCGCGGCCCCGTCACCGTCAGGAACGGTCATACCCGGATGCAAATGTATCTCGCCGGCGCGGATGGCCTCGATTTCAAGCTGATCAAACCGATCTGACGCCGGCGCCCCATCTGCAAACGCCCGAATCCAAAATAATACTTGAAAAGGAAAATATTTCCGTCTGTAATATCAAGGTAGAGCCGATGGGCGCGCCCGCACACGCGCGCCAATGAGGCTCCAATGCCAGGGATTCCAATTCCAGGGATCAAGAAGCCTTTGAGGAGAGCGCCGTGACAGTTGTCCTTCCCACGCCAGCCCAATTGCGCAGTGTCGCCGACCAGTGCGGCCTTTCGCTGACCGACGACGATGTCGCCTCGTTCCGCGGTCTGATGCAGGGCTCGATCGAGGCCTACAATCTCGTCGGAGCCATGCCGGACGAGGTGCCGGAGGTCAAATATCCGCGCACGCCGGGCTATCGGCCCTCGCCGGAAGAGAACCCGCGCAACGCCTGGTATCGCAAGTCGACCGTGAAGGGGGCGGCGAGTGGCAAGCTCAAGGGCAAGACGGTCGCCCTGAAAGACAACATCATGCTCGCCGGTGTTCCCATGATGAACGGCTCGGCGACGCTCGAAGGCTACGTGCCCGATTTCGACGCCACCATCGTCACCCGCATGCTCGATGCGGGCGCCGAGATCGCCGGAAAAGTCCATTGCGAATCCTTCTGCATGTCCGGCGGCAGCCACACCAATGCGGTCGGCGCCGTCCACAATCCGCACAAGATGGGCTATTCGGCCGGCGGCTCGTCGTCAGGCAGCGGCGTCGTCGTCGCGCTCGGCGAAGTCGACATGGCGATCGGCGGCGACCAGGGCGGTTCGATCCGCATGCCGTCCTCGTTCTGCGGCACCTATGGCATGAAGCCGACCTGGGGCCTCGTGCCCTACACCGGCATCATGCCGATCGAGGTGTTCGTCGACCACACCGGCCCGATGACGGCGACCGTCGCCGACAACGCGCTGCTGCTGGAGGTGCTGGCCGGCGACGACGGCTACGACCCCCGCATCAAGGCGCCCAAGGTCGAGGAGTACACCAAGGCGCTCGGCCAGGGCGTCAAGGGCATGAGGATCGGCATCCTCAAGGAAGGCTTTGAGCAGGCGACGGCCGAAGCCGCCGTGAACGAGAGCGTGCGCGAGGCCGCAAAGCGATTCAAGGATTTGGGCGCCACGGTCGAGACCGTTTCGATCCCGATGCATCTCATGGGTCCCGCGATCTGGACGCCGATCGGCACCGAGGGCATGACCCAGACCATGATGTATGGCGACGGCTATGGTCTGTCCCGCTCCGATCTCTACTCGACCACGCTGATGGACTTCCATCGCGGCTGGCGGCGGCAGGCGGATTCTCTGTCCGAGACCACAAAGCTGTTCCTGCTGCTCGGCACCTACATCAACAACACCTTCGGTCCGCGCTATTACGGCAAGGCTCTCAACATCTCCCGACGCCTGACCGCGGCTTACGACAAGGCCTTCAAAGACTACGATTTGCTGCTGCTGCCGACGACGCCGATGAAGGCGACGAAGCTGCCGGAGCCCACGGCCAGCCGCGAAGACTATGTCGCGCGTGCGCTGGAGATGATCTCCAACACCGCGCCGTTCGACATCACCCATCATCCGGCGATGTCGCTGCCCTGCGGCATGGTCGACGGCCTGCCCGTCGGCCTGATGCTGGTCGGCCGCATGTTCGAGGAATCCACCATCTACCGCGCCGCCCACGCCTTCGAGCAGATCGGCGACTGGAAGAAGATGTGAGCGAGGGACTCATGCAGACGGACGTAACAGGGAAGCGTTTTCGGACGCGTCAAGACATCAAGCCGGAGCCCCGTTCCGATTCCTTCGGAACGGGAAAGGCTCCGGCGCATGGCTAACGCGTTCGTCGCGGCGTTCGAGATCCTGAGCTTTGGTGCGATCATCGTCCTGATCGTGCTGGGGCTCGGGATCATCGCCAGCATGATGGGCATCTTCAACTTCGCGCAGGGCGAGTTCGTCCTGCTCGGGGCCTACATCACCTATCTTGCCTACGCCAATGGCCTGCCGATCTGGGCCGGCATGGTCGCCGCACCATTCATTGTCGGCGCGCTCGGCTTCGTGCTGGAGGCGCTGATCATCCGACGCTTCTACGCAGCCCCCATCGTCGCCATGCTCGGCACCTATGCGCTCGGCCTGATCATCCGCGAATCCGTGCGCGGCTTGATCGGCGGCTTCTATCTCACCGTGCCGGAGCCGATCGGCGGCTCGATCGATATCGGTGCCATGCACATCTCGGCCTGGCGCTTCACCATCATCATCATCACGGCGCTGGTGATGGGCGGCTGCTATCTGCTGCTGGCGCGCACCAGCTTCGGCCTGCGCGTGCGCGCTACCCTGGAAAATCCTTCGCTGGCCCGCGCCTCCGGAATCTCCACGCCGCTGATCTACGGCGCCACCTTTGCGTTCGGCGCGGCGCTTGCTGGCCTTGCCGGCGCACTGATCGTGCCGGTGTTCAGCCTGTTCGCCGATCTCGGCCTGCGCTTCCTGATCCAGGGCTTTGTCGCGGTCATGGTCGGCGGCGTCGGCTCCTTCATCGGGCCGGTCGCGGGCGCCGGCGTCATCGGCACGCTCAGCGCCGCGCTGCCCTGGGTGATGGCGCCCGTCGTGGCCGATGTCCTCGTCTTCGTTCTCGCCATCGTCTTCATCAAATTCCGGCCGCAGGGCCTCATTGCTGGAAAAGGGGTTTAGTCACATGTCCGATCGTTCTCAGCTCTCCCGTCGCCGGTTCCTTTCGAATCTCGCCTTTGCCTCCGGTGCAGTCGCAACCGGCGTCGGCAGTTGGGTGATCCCGGCGCCCTGGGCCAATGCGGCCGAAGCCCCGATCAAGGTCGGCATCGCCACCGACCTCACCGGGCCGATTGCCTACGCCGGCAATGCCGACGCCAACGTCGCCAAGATGGTGATCAAGGAGATCAACGCCGGCGGCGGTCTGCTCGGCCGCCCGCTCGAGCTCTTTGTCGAGGACACCGCCTCGAACGAATCCGTCGCGGTCGGCAACGTCCGCAAGCTGATCCAGCGCGACAAGGTCGACATGGTATTGGGCGGCATCACCTCGTCGATGCGCAACGCCATCAAGGACCCGATCGTCGCGCGCGGCAAGACGCTCTACATCTATCCGCAGCTCTACGAAGGCAAGGAGTGCACGCCTTATCTGTTCTGTACCGGGCCGACGCCGGCGCAGCAGTGTGACGAGTTCATTCCCTGGCTGATCAAGAACGGCGGCAAGAAGTTCGCGCTGCCGAGCGCCAACTATGTCTGGCCGCACACACTCAACGTCTACGCCCGCAAGGTGATCGAGGCCAACGGCGGCGAGGTCGTGTTCGAGGAATACTATCCGCTTGACCAGGTCGACTTCTCCTCGACCGTCAACCGCATCATCTCCAACAAAGTCGACGTCGTCTTCAACACCGTCATCCCGCCCGGCGTCGGTCCGTTCTTCAAGCAGCTCTACGAGGCCGGCTTTCTCAAGAATGGCGGACGGCTGGCCTGCGTCTACTATGACGAGAACACGCTCAACATCAATCAGGCGGCCGAGATCGAGGGTCTCGCCAGCTGTCTCGATTATTTCAAGGTGCTCACCAAGGAGAACCCGTTCGACGCAAAAATCCAGGCGGCCTACGAGAAGGATTTCCCGGGCAACTTCCTGTTCGCTGCCGGCAGCGCCGCCACCGGCACCTATCGCGGCCTGAAACTGTGGGAAGCCGCCGTCAAGGAAGCCGGCAAGGTCGATCGCGACTCGGTCGCCGCTGCGCTCGATCATGCCAAGATCGCCGAAGGTCCCGGCGGACCTGCCGAGATGGTGCCGGGCAAGCGCCACTGCAAGATGAAGATGTACACCGCTGTCGCCAAAGGCGGGAACTACGAGATCGTCGGACGCAGCGACGGACTCGTCGATCCCAAGGAATGCTAGAGTCGAATGCCGAAAGCGATGGGCGCAGCGAAGCAGGCAGTCCCCGCCGAGATCGGCGGGGAGCAGAACGTTGCCATGGTTGAACACGGATCAGCAGGGCAAGCCGGTTCGGTGCGGAAAATCCTGCCGATCGTGGAGGGCGTCGTGCTCGTCGTGGCGCTGCTCGCCCCGCTGGTGCTGCAGGACTACCTCACGGTGTTCGCGACGCGCGTGATCATCCTCGCGCTGTTCGCACTGTCATTCGACCTGGTGTGGGGCTATGCCGGCATCATGAGCTTCGGCCAGGCGCTGTTTTTCGGCTCGGCCGGCTATGGCGTGGCGCTGCTCGCGCGCGATCTCAACATTACCAACATCTTCCTGGTGCTGCCCGCGGGCACCATGATCGGGCTCACCTTTGCGCTACTGCTGGGCGGCTTCCTGCTGCTTGGACGGCATCCCTCCAGCGTGATCTTCGTCTCGCTGGGCACGCTGACCGGATCCTACGCCGCCGATCGGCTTGCGCGCGGCTGGTACTATCTCGGTGGCCAGAACGGCATCCCCTCGATCTCCTCGATGACGCTCGGCAGTTACGAGTTCTCGGAAGGGCCGCCGTTCTATTATCTCGTGCTTGGCCTGCTCGTCGTGGTCTATCTCCTCTGCCGCTTTCTGGTGCGCTCGCAGTTCGGGTTGGCGCTCGCGGGATTGCGCGAGAACGAGCAGCGCATCGCCTTTTTCGGCTACAAGGCGCAGCATCTGAAGGCGATCATTTTTGCGATCGGAGGCGCAGTGGCCGGCCTCGCCGGCAGCCTCTATGCCTTCCACGAAGGTTTCGTCTGGCCCAACATGGTCGGCGTCGTGGTCTCGACGCAAGTGGTGCTCTATGTGCTGTTCGGCGGCTCCGGCACGCTGATCGGCGCCGTCATCGGTGCCGTCATCGTTGAGGGCGTCAGCTTCTGGCTCTCGGACAATTACCGCGAGGTCTGGCCGATCATCCTTGGCGTGCTGCTCCTGCTGGTGATTCTGTTCCGGCCGCTCGGCCTGATCAGCTTCGTGCTCGGCGAGCGCGAGCGGGTCGGCAGCTTTGGTGGCAAATCCAGGAAGACCGGGAAGGAGAAGCGCGATGCCGCTCCTTGAAGCCAGCGGCGTCAAGAAGATCTTCGGGAAGCTCACCGCGCTCGACGGCGCCGCGCTGACCGTCGGCGAGAACGAGTTTCACGGCCTGATCGGCCCGAACGGCTCCGGCAAGAGCACGCTGATGAAGTGCATCGCCGGCGCCGAGGTGCCGACACAGGGCAAGGTCTCCTTCGTCAACGCCGATATCACCGCGTTCACGCCGACCGAGCGTGCCCGCGCCGGTATGAGCTTGAAATTTCAGATCACATCCGTGCTGCCGACGCTGACGCTCTACGACAACATTCTGCTCGCGCTGCAGGCGCAATCCTCGCTGTTCGATCTCGTGTTCTCGCGCACGCGCGGGCTCTTGCACGATCAGGTCATGACCATGCTGACGCAATTTCGCCTCGCCAACCGCGCTTTCGACGCGGCGGCGGCGCTGTCGCACGGCCAGCAGCAATGGCTGGAGATCGCGATGGCGCTGGCCTGCAAGCCGAAGCTTCTGCTGCTGGACGAGCCGACCGGCGGCATGAGCCTGGAGGAGCGCCGCGTCACCGGTGAATTGCTGCAGCCGATCAAAAAGCATTGCTCGCTGGTCATCGTCGAGCACGATCTCGATTTCATCCGCGACATCTGCGATCGTCTCACCGTGCTCGACCAGGGCAAGGTGCTGGCGTCCGGCACGGTGTCGGAGATCCAGGCCAACAAGGCCGTCCAGGAGATTTATTTGCGCCGTGCCTGAATTTTTGGATATCAAGCATCTCGACGCCGGCTATGGTCGCAGCCAGGTCCTGTTCGACGTCAACCTCGGCATTCCCTGGCGCGGCGGTGTCGCCGTGCTGGGCCGCAACGGCGCCGGCAAGACCACGCTGATGAAGACCATCGTCGGCGAACTGCCGGCGTGGAAGGGCGAGGTCGCCTTCGATGGCCGCGACATCAGCCGCCGCGCGACCCAGGAGCGGGTGCGCGTCGGCATCGGCTACGTGCCGCAGGAGCATTCGGTGTTCGCGCGCCTGTCGGTGCGCGACAATCTCGCGGTCGGGTCGCTCGCGAGCAGGAAAGCCGACGCGGTCGAGCACGTGCTGACCATCTTCCCAAAGCTCGGCCAGCGCCTCGACCAGCCCGCCGGCACGCTTTCCGGCGGCGAGCGCAAGATGCTCGCCATCGGCCGCGCCATGCTGGGCGATCCAAAACTTCTTCTGCTCGACGAGCCGACCGAAGGCGTCTGGATCGGCGTAATCGAGGAGATCACCGAGCGCCTGATCGAGCTTGCGAAAACCATCGCCGTCATCATCGTCGAGCAGCACCTCGACCTCGCGCTCCGCGTCGCCGATTACGCCTACGTGCTGGACCGCGGCCGCGTCGCGCTGCAAGGCGAAGCGGGCGAGGTGAGGGGCAATCCGGAGCTGCTGCGGTATCTGGCGCCGTAGGGCGCGCGTGAAGCGCGTCGCTCTCACACCGAACTCGGCTGTCATGCCCCGCGAAGGCGGGGCATCCAGTACGCCGCAGCTTCTCGATCGATAAGGGGTGCCTCTGGAATACTGGATTCCCCGCCTTCGCGGGGAATGACGGCGTCAGGCTGGGATGGATCGAAGAGATTAAGCGGAGCGCCCGCTTTACTTCACCGCCCCAAACCGGCTGTCGAACGAGTTCGATTGCACCACCGGCGCGGCGCCCATGATCTGGGTCGCTTCACCCGCGCCATCCGACACCGACGGCTTCAGCGTCGGGCGGGTTGCGGCGAGGCGGGTGTCGGGCTTCGCAGCTTCGGCGGGTTTGGCAGCGGCAACAGCCGGCTTCGGTGCATCCTTCGCTGCGTCCTTGGACGTGTCGCGGCCCGGTACGAACCGGGTCACCGCGGCCTTCAGCCGGGACGCTGCGGTGGGCGGCGTCGTGGTCGTCGTTGCAGCCGGAGCGACGGATGCCGTGGCCTGCGGCGGCGGCGTGGTCGCCGTGGCGTCGGCATTGCCCACACCCATCTTGCGGCCGAGATTGGAGAAGAAGCCGGATTTCTCGGGCGGAGCTGCGGTGGCGACGCGGGCGCTGGCGGCGGGCGCGCTGACGGCGACGACCGGCTCTTCCTGCGGCGAGGGCGCGGCTGCATCGAGATTCGGCTTCGGCGGATTGACGTGTCCAGGGATGGTGCCCGGCGCCTTCGCCATCGCCAACATCTGGAGCGTGGTGCCTTCGGCGCCCTCCGACAGGCCGGTCGAGCCTTCCGGAATCTTCGCGGCAAAGATCTTGTTCATGCCGCCGTCGATGCCGGTGTTCATGCGCGCAACGGGCGTGCCGCGCGAAACCAGCTTGTTGTACTCCGCCTGGTCGCGCGCATCCTTCTCGCGCACGGCGCTGGCGATCTCCTCGGGGATCACATAGGCCGGGCACTTAGCGGACGCGTCGAACACCGGATCGCGCTTGGCGTCGGGCGGCTTCGCCGCGTCGAACACGTACTTCTTCTCGCAGAAATCGACCTTCGGCTCCTGCCGCGTCACCTCGAAATGATCATAGCCTTCCTTGATCATCTTCCAGAACGGCATGTTCGGATTGTTCCGGTGCTTGGCCATGTTCACCGGCGTCATCTTGAACGGATAGGCCTGCAACTGGAACGCCTTCTGGCCGCCGAAGAAGGACTCGCGCCCGAGCGAATAGATCTCGGCGATCTGCTCGTCCGTCATCGCGTAGCAGCCGCGCGACGAACAATCGCCATGCACCATCAGCTGCGACCCGCTGCGGCCCAAAGCCTTGTCGAACGCGTTCGGATAGCCCGTGTTGAACGACAAATAGTACGCCGATTGCGGATTCATCTGGCCCGGATTGATCGAGTAGAATCCTTCCGGCGCCTGACGATCGCCTTCGCGCACCTTCGGGCCGAGATCGCCCGACCAGCGACAGATCGGATAGGTCTTGAGCAGCGCGAACTGGCCGTTGCGGGTCTGCTTCCAGACCTCGAGCTCGGCCTCCTGCTTGAACAGGCGCACCAGGATCGGTGATTGCAGATCCATGTTCTTCTCGACCATCGCGGCGAGAAGCTTTGGCGGCACCGGCTGGTTGGCCTTGGCATTGGTCGCAAGCGAAACCTGGTCGGTGTCGCAGCCGGCCAGCACGAAGCTGGCGGCAAGCGCCACCGAAACCAGAAACGCGCGAGCAAGCGAACGAGAAATCAAGATGGACCCCACACCGTCCAAGGCATCGCGCGCAAACCCCAATCTTGAAGCATGATCCGACCGGAGACCGGGACCCGTCGCGACGGGCTTTTTCGCAATCACGCTCCAGCGCTTATGCCCTGAAGCCATTGATTAAAATTCTAACCTCTGGGTCATGTGGTCGCAACCCGCACGGGGATCACGAGCCCGTTGGCCCAAAGGCGTGGTCAACGAAGACTTAAACTGGGCTGAAACTTGGGCCTTTCGGCCAAACCAGCACTGAGATCGCTGATTTGGGCAAAAAAAGGGTTAACGCGGGGTTACCGGGGGCCTCCGGGACGGTTTGGCCGGCCTCAAATTCAGCGTCGTCTCGGCGAAAGCCAGGACGACGGCGGAGGGGGACGCGTCCAACGGGCCCCAAAGCCCGCCCGAATCAGCCCAGTTTCCGGCCAATATCGAGGAATTTCTGCCGCCGATGCTTGCGGATGGCGTCCCCGTCCAGACCCCGGAGTTCGTCAAAGGCCTTGGCAATGGCGTCGCCCGTGGTGGCGATCATGGCGGCGGGGTCGCGATGGGCGCCGCCGACCGGCTCCTTCAGGATGCTGTCGATCACGCCGAAGCGGAGCATGTCCTGGGCCGTGATCTTCATGTTATTGGCGGCTTCCTGCGCCTTGGAGCCGTCGCGCCAGAGGATCGAGGACGCCGCCTCGGGCGAGATCACGCTGTAGATCGCGTGCTCCAGCATCAGGACCTTGTTGGCGGTGGTGATGGCGATGGCGCCGCCCGACATGCCCTCGCCGGTGATGATGGCGACGTTCGGCACGGTCAGCGCCATGCAGGCATCAGTCGAACGCGCGATCGCCTCGGCCTGGCCGCGCTCTTCCGCGCCGATGCCGGGATAGGCGCCGGCGGAATCGGCGAGCGACAGCACCGGCAGGCCGAACCGCTCCGCCATCTCCATCAGCCGCACGCATTTGCGATAGCCCTCGGGCCGCGCCATGCCGAAATTATGCTTGATGCGGCTCTCGGTGGAATCGCCCTTTTCCTGGCCCATCACGCAGATGGCCTCGCCGCGGAAGCGGCCGAAGCCGGCCACCAGCGCCTCGTCCTCGCCGAACTTGCGATCGCCGGCGAGCGGGGTGAACTCGGTGATCAGGCCCTTGATGAAGTCGTTGAAATGCGGCCGCTGCGGATGCCGCGCGACCAGCGTTTTCTGCCACGGCGTCAGGTTCAGATAGAGGTCGGCCATCGCCTGCGCCGCCTTGTCCTCGATCCGCCCGATCTCCTCGGCGATGTCGCTGCCGGAGGCCGCAAGCGTCCGCAATTCATCGAGCTTGGAATCGAGCTCGGCGACGGGCTTTTCGAAATCGAGATAGCTGCGCATCTGGTCTGGCATCAACTCAATATAGGGAGGACGGGGCGAGGCGGCGAAGCGGATTCGATGTCGCGGAAAGAAGTGTAGGTTCGTCAATGAGTTGGCTTGTGTGCTCGCAACGAGCGCAGGCCAAATCATCGTGAGGCCCCGGCTCTTTCTGCGGAGATGTGGCCGAAGTCAAGGCGGTTTCATCGTTCCAGTACCGTAGCCCGGATGAGCGAAGCGATATCCGGGGCAGGTCGCCCGATCGTCAATCCCGGATGTCGCTTCGCTCATCCGGGCTACTGCAGCTACGGCAGCAACTATTTCTCCGCCAGCGGGTGCAGGTCGCGGACCAGGCTCTTCAGCCGCTCCTCGACCACGTGGGTGTAGATCTGGGTCGTCGAGATGTCGGTGTGGCCGAGCAGCGTCTGCACGATGCGCAAATCGGCCCCGTTGTGCAGCAGGTGGCTGGCGAAGGCGTGGCGCAGCACGTGGGGGGAGACCAGCCGGGCCTGCAGGCCCGAAGCGACCGCGAGCTCCTTCAAGTCGCGGGCAAAATGCTGCCGCGTCAGATGCCCGCTCTCGCCGAACGAGGGGAACAACCATTTGGAGGCCGCCACGCGGTTCTTCTTGTCGGTCTTGTTGTTGTCCTTGGCCGCCTCCGTCGCCGCGAGATAATCGGCCATCGCCTGGCGCGAGGCCTCGTTGAGCGGCACCAGCCGTTCCTTGTTGCCCTTGCCGCGCACCACGATCATGCGGGCGTCGCGCTTCGCGGCCGTACGTGGCAGCGCCACCAGTTCGGAGACGCGCAGGCCGGTGGCGTAGAGCACCTCGAGCAGACAATAGAGTCTCAGGGCGCGCAGCCGTTTCGAGAGCGAAGCATCCTCCGCCTCGCTCAATTCCTTGGCGCGGCGGAGCATGCGGTCGACATCGGCAATCGACAGCACCTTCGGCAGGCCGCGGCCACGCTTCGGCCCGGACAGGATCGCCGCGGGATCGTCGGTTCTGATGCGTTCGTTCAGGAGGAAGCGATAGAGATGCCGCATCGCCGATAGCCGTCGCGCGACGCTGGTGGACTTGAAGCCGCGCGTGTCGAGATCGGCGAGATAGTCGCGCAGCGTCTGTGTTTCCGCGTCCGCGAATGCATGGCCGACGCGGCCGAGAAACTCGGAGAAGTCGGTGAGGTCGCGGCGATAGGCGTCGAGCGTATTGGGGCCGGCGCCCTGTTCCGCCGCGAGCATGTCGAGGAACAGGCCGGTGAGTTTTGTGTCTGAGGACTTGTTATCGGAAGATCTGGCACGCATGCCCGCAGCCTAGCTGCTATTTCTTGAGAAACTTATCCGGCGGGATCGTCACCGTCATTTCCCGCGGCTTGGGATTGACGAAGTTCGCCAGCGCGAAGACCACGCCATAGACGATGCCGGCGATCACGGCGACGACCGTCAGGAAGCGGAACAGGCTGGGCATCGGCAGGATCTCGGAGAGGGTCTCGGTCAGGGGCTTGGCGGGCAAATTAACCAATGAAATCATCCAACACGTTCGCCGTTTCGTGGCAAGAGTCCTCTGGCGAGGGCCCCTGCGGGGTCGTATAGGTGGCCAAAGGATGCCGCCATTGGCGGCAGATCGAGCGAGACCCATTCGAGCGAGACAAATGCCCGACGCCGCGTTGCCGATCCAAGCCTCGCCCGAGGCCGACATCCTGTCGGCGCTGGGGACGCGCTCGATCGTGCTCGTCGGCATGATGGGGGTGGGCAAATCCACCATCGGCCGCCGCATGGCTCTCCGGCTCAAGCTGCCCTTCGTCGATGCCGACACCGAGATCGAGGCGGCGGCCGGCATGACCATACCGGAAATCTTCGAGCGTCATGGCGAGCCGCATTTCCGCGACGGCGAGGCCCGCGTGATCGCGCGTCTGCTTGACGGCGGTCCCATCGTGCTGGCGACCGGCGGCGGCGCCTTCATGCGCGAGGAGACGCGGGCCCGCATCGCCGCGAAGGCGATCTCGATCTGGCTCAAGGCCGATCATGACGTCATCATGCGCCGTGTGCGCCGGCGCGCCGACCGTCCGCTGCTCCAGACCGCCGATCCCGAAGGAACCGTGACGCGCCTGCTCACCGAGCGCGAGCCGGTCTACGGCCATGCCGACCTCACCATCGCCTCGCGCGACGTGCCGCACGACAAGATCGTTGAGGAGACCATCGAGACGCTGCGCGCGCATCTTTGCGGCGAACGGGCGTCCCCGCCACCAGCCGACGTCGCGAGTGCCGCACGATGACCGCGCCTTTGAAACATTCAGATCCCGTCAATGTCGAGGTCGCGCTGGGGAATCGCGCCTATGACATCGTCATCGGCCGCGGCGTGCTGGCCTCGCTCGGCGAACGCGTCGCGCGCCTGCGCCCCGGCGTGCGCACCGCGATCGTGACGGATCGCACCGTCGCGAAATACTGGCTCGAACCCGCCGAGGCGTCCCTCGCAGCCAGCGGCGTTCCGACATCGCGCATCGTCGTCGAGGAAGGCGAGATCTCCAAGACCTATGCCGGGCTCGAAAAGGTCAGCGAAGCCCTGATCGCCGCCAAGATCGAGCGCAACGATCTCGTCATCGCGCTCGGCGGCGGCGTGGTCGGCGATCTCGCCGGCTTTGCGGCGGCGATCCTGCGTCGCGGCGTCGACTTCGTGCAGGTGCCGACCTCGCTGCTGGCGCAGGTCGATTCCTCCGTCGGCGGCAAGACCGGCATCAACTCGCCGCAGGGCAAGAATCTGCTCGGCGCCTTCCACCAGCCGGTGCTTGTGATCGCCGACACCGCCGTGCTCGACACGTTGTCGCCGCGGCAGTTTCGCGCCGGCTATGCCGAGGTCGCCAAATACGGCGTGCTCGGCGACGAGGCCTTCTTCGCCTGGCTCGAGAACAACCATTCCGACATCTCCAAAGGCGGTTCGGCGCGCGAGCATGCGATCGCGACCTCCTGCCGCGCCAAGGCCGGCGTCGTCTCGCGCGACGAGCGCGAGACCGGCGAGCGTGCGCTGCTCAATCTCGGCCACACGTTCGGCCATGCACTAGAAGCCGCGACCGGCTTCTCCGACCGCCTGTTTCACGGCGAGGGCGTTTCGATCGGCATGACGCTGGCGGCGCAGTTTTCGGCGAAGCTCGGCATGATCGGCGAAGCCGATGCGATGCGAGTCGAGCGTCACCTCATTGACGCCGGCTTGCCGACGCGCTTGCAGGACATCGCGGGCTTCGCGCAGGAGGGGCTTGCCGATGCCGACGCGCTGATGACGCTGATGGCGCAGGACAAGAAGGTCGAGCGCGGCAGGCTCACCTTCATCCTGCTGGAGGCCGTGGGGCGGGCCGTCGCCGTGAAGAACGTCGAGCCGGCTCCGGTGCGCGACTTCCTGAAGGACAAGCTCGCGCAAAAGGCATGACGCGAGGCTGAACGGCGCTACAGCGTTTTCGCGCGAAGTGGGTACCGGTTCGCGTAAGTAACGCGTCAAAACAAGAAACCAGAGTGGTTCATGGATTGGCTCGGATTCACCATCGTCATTCTCTGCCTGCTGGTCTCCGGCTTCTTCGCCGCGAGCGAGACCGCACTGACGGGCGCCTCGCGCGCCAGCATGCTGCGGCTCTCCAAGCAGGGTAATCGCGACGCCGACGTGGTTTCGCAGCTGCTCGACATGCGCGAGCGCCTGATCGGCGCCCTGCTGCTCGGCAACAACATCGCCAATATCAGTGCATCCGCCCTGGCCACCAGCATTTTCACGGCCTGGTTCGGCGACGTCGGCGTGCTCTATGCCACCGGCTTGATGACCGCACTGGTCGTGATCTTCGCCGAGGTGCTGCCCAAGACCATCGCGATCAACGCGCCCGACCGTATGGCGCTCGCGGTCGCGCGCCCGATGCGGCTGACGATGTACGTGCTGGGGCCGCTGCTGCGGATCGTGGAAGTCATCGTGCGGCTGTTGATGCGCCTGTTTGGCCTTGCCGGCGAGCACCAGGCGATCCTGTCGCCGACCGAGCGCCTCCGCGGCGCGGTCGACCTGCTGCATCATGAAGGCAAGTTTGAGAAGCACGACCGCGACATGCTCGGCGGGCTGCTCGATCTGCGCGAGCTCCAGGTCTCCGACGTCATGATCCATCGCACCGAGATGACGATGATCAACGCCGACCTGCCGCCGGAGGATCTGGTGCGCGAGGTGCTGGCGGCCGAATACACCCGCATCCCGCTGTGGCGCGAGAAACCGGAAAACATCATCGGCGTGCTCCACGCCAAGGATCTGCTGCGCGCGATCCGCGCGTCCGACGGCGACACCTCGCGCATCGACGTCTCGACCATCGCGCTGCCGCCCTGGTTCGTGCCGGAAATGCGGCCCGTCTCCGAGCAGCTCAAGGCGTTCCGCCGCCGCAAGACTCATTTCGCCCTGGTCGTCGACGAGTACGGCGAAGTTGAAGGCCTCGTGACGCTGGAAGACATTCTGGAAGAGATCGTCGGCGACATCTCCGACGAGCATGACGTCGTGGTCGCGGGCGTGCGCGCCCAGCCGGACGGCTCGGTCGTCGTCGACGGCTCGGTCCCGATCCGCGATCTCAACCGCGCCATGGACTGGCACCTGCCCGACGAAGAGGCAACGACGGTCGCCGGCCTCGTCATTCACGAGGCGCGCTCGATCCCCGACCGCGGCCAGAGTTTCACCTTTCACGGCTTCCGCTTCCGCGTCCTCCGCCGCGAACGCAACCGCATCACCGCGCTCCGTATTTCACCGGTGCCGCGCGAGACGGAAATGGAGGAAGCCAAGCGGCGGCGGGCGGGGACGTCGTTTTGAAGCGGTAGCTGTCATCGTCCGCCTTGTGCGCGCTTGCGCACTGGGGCGGACGATCCAGTAAGCCGCAGCGGCTCGATTCTAGCCGCGCCGCCTCGGAGTACTGGATGCCCGCCTTTGCGGGCATGACAGCCGCATCGGCGAGCTAGCTGCCGCCTTCTCCCGGCGCTTGCGCGTGGATCGCCAGCGCGTGCACGCTGCCGGAGAGTTCCGCGGCCAGCGCCGAATTTATCATGCGGTGGCGATCGACCCGGCTCTTCCCTTTGAAGGCGGAAGACACAATATAAACCCGAAAGTGCGTCTCGCCGCTCGGCCGATGGCCGGCGTGGCCCTCATGCAAATGTGACTCGTCGACGACTTGCAGGCTTTCCGGCGTGAAAGCTTCCTGCAACTTGTTGCTGATAGTGTCTCTGATGGCCATCTGGGTCATTACGGTGCGAGATCGCTCTCCGTATTGGATAGGCCGCCTCTAGCGGCCGTTCAAGGACGCCTCAGCATAGTTTCGGCTATGCTTTTCAGCTAATTGCAATGTCAAGACTTGAAGGTTTTTGCATTGCGTAGTCAAAGTCAGCCATGCCGATCGATTCATCAAAGTTCTTCGACTCCATCCGGATCAAGCCGAAAGGCAAGCAGCCGGAGGTGAAGCCGCGCGACGCCGTGGTCAATTGCGAATGGACCGGGTGTCAGAACAAGGGCGCGCATCGTGCGCCCAAGGGTCGCGACAATCAGCGTGAGTACTGGCACTTCTGCCTGAACCACGTGCGCGAGTACAACCAGAACTACAATTTTTTCTCCGGCATGAATGCCGACGCTGTCGCGCGCTATCAGAAAGATGCGCTGACCGGTCATCGTCCGACCTGGAAGATGGGCGCCAATGGCGGCGTCAAGAAGGGCGCCGAGGCCGAGATCGACGGCGCCTTCGATCCGTTCAGCATGTTCCAGGAGCTGAACGGCCGCACCGGCTGGCGCGCCGGCCCGCAGGCCGCGCCCAAGGCCGAGACGCGCAAGATCATGAACGCCGAGCGCAAGGCGCTTCAGGTGATGGGCCTCGCCCCCGAGTCCACGCTCGCCGACGTCAAGTCCAAGTACAAGGCGCTGGTGAAGCAGCACCACCCCGATGCCAACGGTGGCGACCGCTCCACCGAGGATCGCCTGATCGAAATCATCAAGGCGTATAATTATCTGAAGACCGTGGTGCGCGAGGCGTAGGCTTCGCGCGCGCTTTCTTCCCTTCTCCCCTTGCGGGAGAAGGTGGCGCGAAGCGCCGGATGAGGGGTTTCTCTCGGCGAATTCAACTGCAAGATATGAGGGTGTCGAGACAACCCCTCACCCGTCTCGCCGCTTTGCGGCGAGCCACCCTCTCCCGCAAGGGGAGAGGGGAAGCACGCGCTCCGGGCTACGCATTCCCTACGCCTTCGGCATCGCGCCCACATATGACGAGCTCGGCCGGATCAGCCGCCCGGTCCGCTGCTGCTCCCGCGCATGCGCCGTCCAGCCGGCTGCGCGCGCCACGGCGAAGATCGGCGTGAAGGCCTGCCTCGGAATCGCCAGCGCATCGAGCAGGATCGCGGTGAAGAACTCCACATTGGTCTCCAGCGGCCGGTCCGGATTCTTCTTGCGCAAGGCTGCGCGGATATAGGCCTCGACCTCGCCGGCAAACGGCAGGTCGGCGCCGTCCGAGGCCAGCGCCTCGATCGCGGTCTTGAGCACGTCGGCGCGGGGATCGCGCACGCGATAGACGCGGTGGCCGAAGCCCATCATTCGCTCGCCGCGGGCGAGTGCCGCGTCCACCCAGGGCTGGATGCGCTCGCGCGAGCCGATCGCGTCGAGCATTTCCAGCACCGGCTCCGGCGCGCCGCCATGCAGCGGACCCGTCAGCGCGCAATAGCCGGCGGTGACGGCGGCAAACAGATCTGCGTGCGTTGAGGCCACCACGCGCGCGGTGAAGGTCGAGGCGTTCATGCCGTGGTCGCTGGCGGTCACGAGATAGGCGTCCAGCGCCCTGACCTCGCGTGGTTCGGGCGCGCGCCCGTGCAGCATGCGAAGCGTATCGGCAGCCTGGCTCACGTTCGGATCGGGCGCCACGGGATCGAGACCCCTAGCCCGGCGGACGAGCGCGCCCGCAATCACCGGGAATGCGCCGACGATCGTCGCCTCATGGGCGAGCCCGTGCTCGGCGCGAACTCCCGCGACCGCCGCGCGAAATCCGTCGATGATGCCCATGCCGCGCGTTGCCGGCAGCAGCTCATCCAGCCGCGCGAAGGCGCGCTCGCGTGCGGCGCCCAGGCTCGCGCGCACATCGGCTTCGCTCAGCGTGGTCGTGCTGGCGCCGTTCCAGAGCCGGGCGGTGACGCCCTCAAAGCTCGACTGGCTCGCCAGTCGGCCAACATGCTCGCCGGCGATGATCAACTCGCCGCGCTCGCCGTCGACATGGCTCAGCACGGTTTCGGCCGCGGGAACGCCGTCCAGCCCGATCTGGCTCTTGGTGAGGTGGATGTTCATGGCCCAAATCTCCTTTGCACCAGCCAAAGATCAGGCCTCTCGACAGATTGATCAATCTTGATTACATTAATCAATATGAAAAATTCGGAAGGTCTCTACCTCTCCGCCCGGGAAGCCGCCGCCGAGCTCGCGATCTCGCCGGCCACGCTCTACGCCTATGTCAGCCGCGGCCTGGTCCGCTCCGAGCCGACGCCCGACTCGCGCAAGAACCGCTATCGCGCCGAGGACGTCCGGGCGCTGAAGGAGCGTCGGGTGCCGTCGCCGGAGCCGCGCGGCCTGCGCAGCTTCGATGCCGATCTGCCGGTCATGGACACGGAGATCTCCACCATCACCGAGGAGGGCGCGATCTATCGCGGCGTCAATTGCGTCGATCTCGCGGAGAACGACACGCTGGAGCACACGGCGACGCTTCTGTGGGACGTCTCCGGCGTCGATCCCTTTGCGCCGGACAATTTTCCCGCGGTGTCCGATGAGATGCGCCTGATCGCGCAGGCCGCGCGGCGCGCCGCGCCGATCGATCGCGCCATTGCCGTGCTGGCGCTCGCATCGAGCGCCGATCCCCGCGCCTTCACCCGCGCGCATGATGGACGTGCGATGGTCGGTGCGCGCATCGTCCGGCTCCTGGTCGCGACCATGCTCAATACGGAGCCGTCCGCCGAGCCGCTGCACCAGCAGATCGCCAGTGCCTGGGCTCCCGACAACAAGCACGCGGCCGATCTCATACGCCGCGCGCTGGTTCTGCTCGCCGAGCATGAGTTGAACGCGTCCACCTTCACCGCGCGTTGCGCAGCCTCGACCGGTCTTAATCTTTATGATTCCGTCATCGCCGGCCTCGCCGCGCTGAAGGGACCGAAGCACGGCGGTGCCGGCGTGCTCGCCTCGCAGCTCGTCAAGGCACTGGTCGATCGTGACGTCGAGCCAATGGTCCGGGAGCGTGTCGCGCTCGGCGAACGCTTTGCCGGCTTCGGTCACGGCGTCTACAAGCGGGGCGATCGGCGCGCGCAATCGCTGCTCAACGCGCTCTCTCGCGCAGGCGCACCGCGCAAATTCACCAAGGAGGTGCCCGAGCGGATCGCGGAGGCGACCGGCGAACTCGTCAATATCGACTACGCGCTCGCGGTGCTCGTGCACGCGCTGCGCCTGCCTGGCGGCAGCGAGCTCGCCCTGTTCGCGATGGCCCGCAGCGTCGGCTGGATCGCACATGCGAGCGAGCAGTTGCAGTTCGGCAAGCTGATCAGGCCCCGGGCGAGGTATGTCGGGCCGGCACCGGGGCGGAGGGGAGGCGCTGCTAGCTAGGATCGCTGCTGCGGTCGTCCTGGCGGAAGCCCGTGCTCGGGTACCTGATCAATCCGCAAGCCCTAACACGAACGCCAAAGCAATCCCAATCCGCGCCATATCCTGGCTGCCGAGGCGCCCGATCTTCTGTCCGATCCGTTCGCGTCTCACGGTGATCGGCTTGTCGGCCATCGCCTGCGATCTCAGTCGTAATCCATTTTCGCGGGTTGGCTCGATAGTCACCCGAAAATCCGGGGCGTGCGCCAGTTCGGAAGTCAACTGGCAGATCACGACGGAGGCATGAGTTTCAGGGAAAGCGTCGCTCTGCACGATGACCGCCGGGCGGGGTTTGCCATAGTCGCCCGTTGCAGCGACGGTCACGACGTCACCGCGTTGCATCTGCATCAAACTCGGAGACCGACTCGATCCACTGCAGCGCGTTGCGCTCGCGATCGGGGTCGAGGCTGGCAACTTGCTTCGCCACCCGTCGTCGAACTGACCGCGAGCGAGCATCAGCTACGACGAGGCGCAGTTCGCGCAAGCCCCGCAGCCGCCTCCGCTGGCGCATCATTTTCATTCTTTCAGCGGGTGCAGTCATTGGAAACGATCCCATGTAACGCGTTACAATGTAACGCGTTACGGCTTGGAGGCAAGGGCCGCCACGTTGCGAAGTCCCCAAACCGCAGTGCGCCGCTCGACGCTATCACCCTCGCGGCTTCGCCACCGCCACGCCGCCGCCGTTCCGGCGGCGATAGATCCAAACCGCCAGGCCTACGACGATTGCCACGCCGACCACGGTCAAAATCCACATATGCTTATACGGATGCCCATGGTGCGGCAGCCCGGCATATTCGTGCAGGGCCGACACCGCCAAAACGCCCGGCAGCACATGCGCCGGCGCCCAGACCAGGATCGCCGGGATGTTGATGGCGTAGAAGCGGGCCGGGGGCATGCCGAGCGCGCCCGCCGTGACCGGGACGAAGGCACGGATCGGCGGCACGAAGCGGGCGAAGAACACCGCCCAGGTGCCGAAGCGGTGGAAGAAATTCTCGCTCTGTTCGACCACACGCGGATAATTGGTCAGCGGCCAGGTGTTGAGGATCTCCCGTTGTTGCCGGTGTCCGATCCAGTAGGCCGAACCATCGCCGAGCACTGCGCCGAGCGCCGCCGCCAGCAACACCCATTGCAGCTTGAGCTCGCCGCCCGGGACCAGGGCGCTCAGCGCCAGGATGATCGTCGAGCCGGGGATGACCGACCCCACCACCGGAACCGCCTCGAGCAGGGCCGCCAGAAACAGGGTCAGATAGGCCAGCCACGCATGGGCCGAGACGAATGAAATGAGGGGATCGAGAAAGGACGTCACATCGTCTCTGCGGTGGGATTGGGCCTTGGGGTTCGGACCCTATATTCAGACCCTACATAAGTAATGAGCGGCGGTAAAAGTGCCACCCGCGTCGGCAGGACGGTGCCTTCGGCACGAAATTCAGGCGTGATTCGCAGGGCAGCCTTCCAAAAATCGCGTTCCTTGCCTATCTAAATGAAAAGACAACGGAACTTTGATCGGGGGGCGGGCTTCTGCCCGCCCGTTGTCTCTGATAGGTTCGCAACAGCACCCAGCCGCAGCCAACGTGCAATAACTGGTCTCGGGATCGCCCGGGACCTCGGAGGATTGATGACGACCGCCGCGATGTCCAAAGTTGAGGAAGTTTCCGGTTTGCCCGACATGAAGGTGTCGGTGCGCCAGGTGTTCGGGATCGACAGCGATCTCGAAGTCCCCGCCTATTCCGAAGTCGATCCTCACGTCCCCGAAGTCGATTCCGATTACCGCTTCGACCGCGCCACCACGCTCGCCATTCTCGCCGGCTTCGCCCACAACCGCCGCGTCATGGTCACGGGCTATCACGGCACCGGCAAATCCACCCATATCGAGCAGGTCGCTGCGCGACTGAACTGGCCCTGCGTGCGCGTCAACCTCGACAGCCACATCAGCCGTATCGACCTCGTCGGCAAGGACTCGATCGTGGTCCGCGACGGCAAGCAGGTCACCGAATTCCGCGACGGCATCCTGCCCTGGGCGCTCCAGCATAACGTCGCGCTGGTGTTCGACGAATACGACGCCGGCCGCCCGGACGTGATGTTCGTGATCCAGCGCGTGCTGGAAGTCTCCGGCCGGCTGACGCTGCTCGACCAGAACAAGGTGATCAAGCCGCATCCGGCATTCCGCATGTTCTCGACCGCCAACACCGTCGGCCTCGGCGACACCTCGGGCCTCTATCACGGCACCCAGCAGATCAACCAGGGTCAGATGGACCGCTGGTCGATCGTCACCACGTTGAACTATCTCAGCCATGACGAGGAAGTGGAGATCGTGCTGGCCAAGGCCAAGCACTATCGCACCACGGAGGGCCGCGACATCGTCAACAAGATGGTTCGCCTCGCCGACCTCACCCGCAACGCCTTCGCCAATGGCGATCTGTCGACGGTGATGAGCCCGCGCACGGTGATCACCTGGGCGGAGAACGCCGACATCTTCAGCGACATCGGCTTTGCGTTCCGGGTCACCTTCCTCAACAAATGCGACGAGCTCGAACGTCCCCTCGTCGCCGAGTTCTACCAGCGCTGCTTCAACGCGGAGCTGCCGGAATCGTCGGTGAACGTGGCGCTCAGCTGATCGCTCTCGGTGTGTCGTCCCGGCCGAGTGCGCAATTGCGCACGGGGGCCGGGACCCATACCGCGAGGTCTCTCTGTGAAGCGACGCTGCTAATTTCTCCTGACGCAATGATTGCCGGCGGTTATGGGTCCCGGCCTTCGCGGGGACGACGGGTAAGGGCGAGATGAGCACCACCTCCAACTCCAAATTCCGCAACACCAAGGAAGCCCCGACCGAGCCGTTCAAGCGCTCGGTGGCCTCCTGCCTGAAGGCGATCGCCAAGGCGCCCGAGCTCGACGTCAGCTTCGCCGCCGAGCGTCCCGGGCTCGCGCCGGGCAAGGCGCGGCTGCCCGAGCCCGCGCGAAAGATGACCAGGCGTGATGCCGCCATCGTGCGCGGCCACGCCGATTCCATCGCGCTCAAGCTCGCCTGTCACGATCCGAAGGTGCATCGCAAGCTGATGCCGGGCAATCCGCAGGCGCGCGGCGTGTTCGAGGCGGTGGAGCAGGCCCGTGTCGAGGCGATCGGCGCGCGGCGCATGGCGGGCGTTGCGAAAAACCTCACCGCGATGCTCGACGACCATTTCCATCGCGGCAAGTTCGACGAGATCACCGATCGCGCCGACGCGCCGCTCGCCGACGCGCTGGCAATGCTGGTGCGCGAGCGCCTGACCGGCATGGCGCCGCCGACGGCCGCCAAGAAGATGGTCGATCTCTGGCGCCCTATTCTCGAAGACAAGATCGGCAGGCGGCTCGACCGGCTCGATACCGTGGTCGAGGACCAGACCAGGTTCGGCGATGCCGTGCATGATCTGCTGACGGCGCTCGAGATCGGCGACGAGCGCAGCGCCGACAGCGAAGACAATGACGAGAACGACGAGAACCAGGACGGCGACAACGATCAGTCCGGCGCCGAGGGTTCGCCCGATTCCGACGCCGCGCAGGAGATGAGCGCCGATCAGGCCCAGGCGTCGAGCGAGGAGATGAGCGAGAGCGCGATGGAAAGCGCGCAGGCCTCGACCTCCGACACCTTCGACGACGGCGAGCTCGGCGACGACGAGACGCCGGGCGAGGCGACGCGGCCGAATTCGCACGGCAAGAACGAGCCGCGCGGGCCGGAATATCACGCCTTCGCGCCGAAGTTCGACGAGGTCATCGCCGCCGAAGACCTCTGCGACCATGACGAGCTGGAGCGGCTGCGCGCCTATCTCGACAAGCAGCTCGCGCATCTGCAGGGCATCGTCGCCCGTCTCGCCAACCGGCTGCAGAGGCGCTTGATGGCGCAGCAGAACCGCGCCTGGGAATTCGATCTCGAAGAGGGCATTCTCGACCCCGCGCGGCTGTCGCGCGTGGTGACCGATCCCTATCACCCGCTGTCCTTCATGCACGAGAAGGAGGCGACGTTCCGCGA
Source organism: Bradyrhizobium sp. 45 (assembly GCF_023073155.1). Lineage (NCBI taxonomy): Bacteria > Pseudomonadati > Pseudomonadota > Alphaproteobacteria > Hyphomicrobiales > Nitrobacteraceae > Bradyrhizobium > Bradyrhizobium sp. 45. Next base: position 80,966 of record NZ_JADPIX010000122.1, read on the forward strand.
TACCGTGGTGACGCTGCTGCTCGACAATTCCGGCTCGATGCGCGGGCGGCCGATCACGGTCGCGGCGACTTGCGCCGACATCCTCGCCCGCACGCTGGAGCGTTGCGGCGTCAAGGTCGAGATTCTCGGCTTCACCACGCGCGCCTGGAAGGGCGGGCAATCGCGCGAGGCGTGGCTTGCCGCCGGCAAGCCGGCCAGCCCCGGCCGCCTCAACGATCTCCGCCACATCATCTACAAGTCGGCGGACGCCCCCTGGCGTCGTGCGCGGAAAAACCTCGGCCTGATGATGCGCGAAGGGCTGTTGAAGGAGAACATCGACGGCGAGGCGCTCGACTGGGCGCACAAGCGCCTGCTCGGCCGGCCCGAACAGCGCAAGATCCTGATGATGATCTCGGACGGCGCGCCGGTCGACGATTCCACGCTGTCGGTCAATCCCGGCAACTATCTCGAGCGGCACCTGCGCCACATCATCGAGGAGATCGAGACCCGCTCGCCGGTCGAGCTGATCGCGATCGGCATCGGCCATGACGTGACGCGCTATTATCGCCGCGCGGTGACGATCGTGGACGCCGAAGAGCTCGGCGGCGCCATCACCGAAAAACTCGCCGAACTGTTCAGCGAGACCAACACCGCGCCCACGCAGCCGGCCAACCGCCCGCGACGCAAACTGCATTCGTGAGCAACCATCGGTCCCGCCGCAGCTTTATCGGCCACGCGGCGGCGGGATTTTCCACTCTCGCACTGTCTCGCCTGGCGCAGGCACAGCCGGCGCCGAAGCCGGCGCTGATCGAGCACGCCGTCGCCGCGCCCGTTGGCATCGAGGTCAACGCGCGGCCGATCCCGAATTTCGAGCCGCGCGACCGCGCGCGCACGCGGTTCGGTTCGCTGGACTATCGCGGCGGCCTGGTGCTGACCTCGCCGCATCGCGGCTTCGGCGGCCTGTCCGGCTTCCGCTTTCTCGACAGCAAAGGCGAGCGCTTCCTCGCGATCTCCGACCAGGGCACCTGGTTCACCGGTCGCATCCGTTATTCCGGGCGGATCATGACCGGCCTCGGCGACGTCGAGGCCGCGCCGGTGCTCAATGCGGAGGGGCGGCCGATCACGGAGAAGCGGCTGTGGTACGACACCGAGTCGCTCGCGCGTGACGGCGACCTCGTCTATGTCGGGCTCGAGCGCGTCAACCAGATCATGCGGTTCGATTTTGCGAAGGGCGGCACACGCGCGCGCGGCGAGGTGCTGCCGACCCCGCCGGCGGTGCGCAAACTGCCCTACAACAAGGGGCTCGAGGCGCTGGTGTTCGTTCCAAAGGGGCAGCCGCTCGCGGGCACCTTGATCGCGCTGTCGGAGGGCGGCTTCGATGCCGACGGCAATCTGATCGGATTTTTGCTCGGCGGCCCCACACCCGGCCAGTTCAGCATTCGCCGCACCGACCAGCAGCTCATCAGCGACGCGGTGCTGCTGCCCTCGGGCGATCTCCTGATCCTCGAACGCAAATTCTCCTGGTTCACCGGCGTCGATATCCGCATCCGCGCGATCCCCCTGAAATCGATCGCGCCGGGCGCATTGGTCGACGGCCCCGTGCTGTTCAAGGCCGATCTCGGCCACGAGATCGACAACATGGAAGGCATCGACGCCCACGTCACGGCTGACGGCGAGACCGTGCTGACATTGGTGTCGGACGACAATTTCTCGATGCTCCAGCGCACCCTGCTGCTGCAGTTCGCGCTGGTGGAGTAGGGCGGCGCGGCCGCAATGCATCCCCCGCGAGCCGCCATGCCCCCCGCGCGGCTGGCAATCGGCGCATCGCCCACTACACTCTCTCCATCTCCCTGCCCCCCATCCCGGAACTCCCCCGCATGAGCGCCCTGTTTTCCCCGATCAAGCTGCGCGGCCTGACTTTGAAGAACCGCATCGTGGTGTCGCCGATGTGCCAATATTCGGCCGAGGACGGCGTCCCCACCGACTGGCACTTCACCCACATCAACAATCTCAGCCTGTCCGGCGCCGCGATGTTCTGCATCGAGGCGACCCATGTCGAGGCGATCGGCCGCATCACGCCGGGCTGCCTCGGGCTCTACAGCGATGCCGCCGAGGCCGCGCTGAAGCAGATCCTCACCTCGGTGCGGAAACATTCCTCGACCGCCGTCGCAATGCAGCTCGCGCATGCCGGCCGCAAAGCCAGCAGCGCGCGGCCCTGGGACGGCGGCCAGCTGATTCCGCAGGACGCGGGCGGCTGGCAGACCGTGGCGCCGTCGGCGCTGCCGCACAAGGAGGGCGAGGCCGCGCCGCTGGCGCTCGATGCCGCCGGCCTCAAGCGCATCCGCGAGGCCTTCGTCGATGCCGCCAAGCGCGCCGATCGCATCGGCATTGACGCGGTCGAGCTGCACGGCGCGCACGGCTATCTCCTGCATCAATTCCTGTCGCCGATCTCGAACAGGCGCACCGACGAATATGGCGGCTCGCTCGAGAACCGCATGCGCTTCCCGCTGGAGGTCTACGACGCGGTCCGCGCCGTATTCCCGCACGACAAGCCGGTCGGCATGCGGGTGTCGTCGACCGACTGGGTCGAGGGCGGCTGGGACCTGGCGCAGACCATCGCATTCGCAAACGCGCTGAAGGCGCGCGGCGTCGACTGGATCGATGCCTCCTCCGGCGGCGTCTCGCCGCTGCAGAAGATCGCACTCGGCCCCGGCTATCAGGTGCAGTTTGCAGAGGCCATCAAGCGCGAGACCGGTTTGCCCACCATCGCCGTCGGCCTGATCACCGAGCCGAAGCAGGCCGAAGAGATCGTCGCATCCGGCAAGGCCGACATGGTCGCGCTCGCCCGCGGCTTGCTCTACGACCCGCGCTGGGCCTGGCACGCCGCAGCCGAACTCGGCGGCGAGGTCGAAGCCCCGCCGCAATACTGGCGCTCGCAGCCCTCGACCCAGAAGGCGCTGTTCGGCAAGACCACGTTCGGGGCGCGGTGAGAGAGGCGAGTCTGGCGCGAGGACCGCGCCGCAAACTCGTCATTGCGAGGAGCCCTTGCGACGAAGCAATCCAGGCTGTGTCCGCGGAAAGATCCTGGATTGCTTCGCTGCGCTCGCCATGAGGATGGGGAGGCAGCCATGCGACACACGCCAAGGTCGTTGCTCCGCGTACCTTTTGGTCCCGTGCCGTTCCGCCTCACGCATCCGTAAACCCTCTCAGCTTCCACCCCACCCAAATCTGGCCTAACCTCGCGTGCGTCCAACGCCTCGCGGAGGCCCGCCATGCGATTTCGTGTTCGAAAAGCTGCCCACGTCATCGAGCGCGTGGGCCTTGCGATGGCGGGCGCGGCGTGCGGGCTGTTTGTCGGCGCTTATGTGGGATCGGCGATCCCCGCGCTCACCACCGAGGGGTTCCTGCTGCTGATGATGGTGCTGGGCTTCGTCGGCTTCTATCTCGGCATCGACACGCCGCAATTGCCGTTCGACGAGGCCCACGGCGACATCGACGCCGCGGAACTGTTGAGCGCCGCCGGCACGCTCTGCGCCACGCTCACCGCGCTCGCCTCCGTCGCCATCATCGTGCTCCGCCTCGATCCGCACATCGCCTGGAGCTGGTTCGCCTTGTTCGGCTGGATCGCCGGCGTCGCGATGCAGATCGTCGCGGGCGCAAAGGCGCGGATGCGGAAACCGTGAATTTGTTGTGTTGGGAGAGATCGCGCCGCAAGTACACTGCGTTCCCTCCCCCTTGTGGGGGAGGGCTAGGGAGAGGGGTAGCCACACGGCGTGCTCTGTCGAATGAAGCGACACTCTGTTGCCATCGCTTCGCACGTAACTAACACCTTTTGCTGGGCCACCCCTCTCCCCAACCCTCCCCCACAAGGGGGGAGGGAGCCGAGCGGAGTGTGGAGCGCGGCCTTGTTCAGCAGCTGGAAGGAGTCAAAACACCACTCCCACCTTCGTGCCGCGCTTCCACGCCACGCGGCAGCGTTTTTTCGTGTTCACATGCAGCAGCTCGAAGCGATCGGGAATCTTCACCTGGCCGCCGAGATCGACGCAGGCACCTCCGGGCGAATAGTCGATCAGCGTGCAGGGGATCACCGGCGCGCGCGGGTCGGTGATGATCTTGGCCTGGCGGGACACCAGGCCCGCGGGTTTGACGCGGGCATGTCGTCGCGGATGCATTGGCACTCTCCTCCAATTTCCGCGGATGGCGCGGGTGGTCAGGAGATGATGCCCAGGAGTTGATTCGATCCGGCTAAGGCGGGGCGGAGAATTTTAATGAAAAGTATCGGCGAATGGAGAAAGCGGCGGTAGCGGGGTGGGAAGGCTTCCCCCTCTCCCCTTGTGGGAGAGGGTGGATCGCCACGAAGTGGCGAGACGGGTGAGGGGTCTCGCACGGCATACGAAGCTTTCGCGTTCGCGGCGACAACCCCTCATCCGGCGCCATAGCCGATGCGAAGCATCGGCGTTTTCAAGAACGGCGGCCGAAGGCCGCCTATGCCACCTTCTCCCACAGGGGGAGAAGGGAAGGCCCTCACCCCACCACGATCTCCCCCGACTCCGCCACCATGCCCACACCCGGCGGCAGCGGCATCGGCACCGTCACATACTCCTTCGGCAAATTCACCGGCCGATAGTCCGGCTCCACCGCCATCCGCTTCAACACGCTCTCATGCACATGCGCGCCTTCGGGGATCAGGCGCGGTTCGCAATCGGGGATGTAGAACCCGAGAAACACCTTCCGCGCCGGCCATTCCCGGTACTTGGCGCTCTTCGGCAGATATTCCAGCACGCGCCAGGGCGCCGTCATCGAATCATGCAGCTCGCCGGTCTTGCCGGTGTAAGCCGGCGGCACGTATTGGAACGGCGAGTTCTTGCGCTGGATGCCCCAGGCGAGCTGGTTCACCGTGCGCGGGTTGAAGTTCAGCCCCGCCTTGGTCGCCTCCTCGATCATCCAGAGCAGCGGATATTTGGACTCGCCGCTCTCGACTTCCGGATAGCCGCCACCGACGTCGCAATGCACGCCGGCGAACCACACCTGCAAAATGTCCTGCGGCTCCTTCTTGTCGTCGGGCACGAAGCGGTTGCGCCAGTACTCCTGCGGCTCCTCATACTGCTTGAGGCGGAACATGCAGCGCCGCTCGTCGATGGCGATCGCCTGGCGGAAGATGTTGACGCTGGGATTGCGCAGCGTGAAGGCGAGCTCCTCGAAGCTCGGCAAATAGCCCCGGTCGGCGCGCGGCACGATCACGCTCGCCACCGTGTCCCAGACGCCGATGAAGTGGATGGTCGGCCAGCGCGACGAGGTGATGCGTGCGAACTGCGCGGCGAGATCGAACTTGTTTTTCGGCAGCGGCCCGCTGTCGTCAAAACCCTCATCGATGAGGTCGCTGACATCGTTGCCGCGCCCGGTGCCGGAATATTGCTTGTAGGCGACGAGGCCACTGCCTGCGAGGTTGGCCTGCTCCGGCGAGATCAGGCCGATCTTGTGGATCAGCCCCGCCAGCACGCGAACCGTGTAGGCACCGCGCGAAAAACCGAACAGGTAGATCCTGTCGCCCGGCGCGTAATGCTCGACCAGGAAGCAATAGGCCGACAGCGTGTTGTCATCGAGCCCGTAGCCAGTGGCGAGCCCCAGCACCAGATTGACGTTGGCTTTCCAGCGGTGCCACGTCGACGGCTCCGTCACCGTGCCGACCCCGGGATCGTAGAACACCATCTGCCGCGGCCGCGTCTTGTCGGTCTTGCGCAGGCAGCGATAGAGCTTCAGGACGTTGGAGATGTTTTCGGAAATCTCGTTGCCGGTGCCGTCACAGCAGATGACAAGGTTCTTCGGCTCGGATGTGTGCTCGGCGTTGCGCTCGTGATCCACAGGATGCCCCTCCCGCTGATGCTACCCGGGCGAGTATAGCGGAAAAGGGCGGGGAGAGGGAGATGACGCTTCTTCTCCTCTCCCCTTGCGGGAGAGGGTGGATCGCCGCGAAGCGGCGAGACGGGTGAGGGGTCTCTCTCCGCGTGCGAATCTCTCGCGTCAGAACTCCCGGAGACAGACCCCTCATCCGGCGCCATAGCCGATGCGAAGCATCGGCGTTTTCAAGAACGGCGGCCGAAGGCCGCCTATGCCACCTTCTCCCGCAAGGGGAGAAGGGAAGGCGCCCGCCGGCTACTTCTTCTTCTGGCCGATCTCCGGCTGCCAGGCCGCGTCCTTGCGGCTTGGCGCTGCGGCGCTGGTCTTGATCTTGTCCTTTTTCGGCTTCTTGGTCTCGCGGTTGCTGCGTTGCTGTCCCTTGGCCATGACGTCGTCTCCTCCTGGGTTTCGAGTTCGTCCGCGTGCGAGATCGGCGCTGCAATGGTCGCTGGGCGGGGCTGTGAGATGCACCCGCCCGAACCAATGAAGATCGCCGCTGCGCACACGAGGCGCGAAAGATGCAGCGCAACATCGACGCGCGGCAATTGCGTGAGCTGCGCTGACGTGGTCGAGCGTACGCCCGCGTCCTGCCGATTGCGAGGACTAAAACGCCGCGCACGAGCACCGCGCTTGCGCCGTAAGTCCCGGCCCACGCTGACATAATGCTGGCTATTGCCGGGTAACAAGCGCATGGTCGTGACCAGCTGGTGTCGGTTGGGGCCCCTTCTTTGCGAAAGCCAGGCGCGCATGACCATCCGCTCGCGGCGAGAAACCATCACCTTCAAGCATCCATTCCACATCCGCGGCCTCGAGCGCCAGTTGCCGGCCGGCGCCTATGAGGTCGTCACCGACGAGGAGATGATCGAGGGCCTGTCCTTCGCATCCTATCGCCGCGTCGCCACCATGATCACGGTGCCCTCCGAAGGCGTGCGCGGTGCGACGGAGATGCTGTCGATCGGCTCGGTCGACCTGGCGGATGCCCAACGTATCGACGCGAGTGCCTGACATGACTGACATCCCGGTCGATCTCGACAGCCACCGCGGCATGGCCGCCCAGAAGGCAACCGATCTGCGCCGCGCGCTGGCCGATGTCGAGGCCCAGGTCAGGGAGCTGCGCGAGCGCGAGGCCGAGCTTGAAAACCGCATGATGTCGGTGCCTGCCACGTCCTGGCCGGAGGCCGCCGTGAAGGCCCGCCATCTGCTCAACCTCTATGCCGCGAGCCTGCCCACCGAGGACACCCGCCACCGCGCGCTGGTGGCCGCCCTGTTCGACGATTTCGCAAGGCTCAACGGCGACGGCTGAAGGCGAGGCAACGCGCGCAAACACCGGCGTCGTCCTGGCCGAGTGCGCAATTGCGCACGGAGCCGGGACCCATAACCACCGAAGTCAGTTTTTGTGCACCCTCGTGCCACAGCCTGCTTCGATAACGCTGACCGGCGCCGCCCCCAGTGCGCAATTGCGCAAGTCCGGCACGACGCGGACGCAAAAGGAGTACCCCATGACGCTCACCAGCAGCCGCTTCATCGCCCACGACCAGGACCGCGGCATCGTCCAGTTCTCGATGCAGGACGGCGCGAAGGAGATCGCCTGCGCGATCTCGACCTCCGCCATGGACGACCTCGAGCGCGGCCCGCGCGCCCGGCCCAGCGAGCGCGAAGAGCAGTTCACGCGCCTGCGCGAACGCATCGAAGCCTGCACCGGACGCAAATATCAGGCGACGGAGTTCGAAGGCACGCCGCCGGGGATCGTGCTGCGGAGCATTGATTTTCGGGGGTAGGGGAACGGCGTGGGCTAGAAGTATGGCGGAGCCGGGCCGTCGGTTCCGTCGCGTGGCTGTCTGGACGAATATGAAGGAACTTCATTTTGGAGAAATGAGATCGGTGAGTTGGATTGGTCTAAACACAATATAGTTTGTTCGGGCCTACTGCCGCTTAGCGATAGAGCAGTAGAAATGGAAAGCCTTCAAGACTGCAATTGTCGCGCTGAGGTCAGCGTGTGTTCCAAACTGCCGTATCATTTTTCGGAGTAGGGCTTTTCCATCTCGCGTGAGCTCCCAATGAACCTTGTCGGCCACTTTGTCTGCTCGGATCACTGCGCTCGGATGGTCCTGAACTAAGAGATCAAAAAAGTGGTTTGGCAGTAGATCCTCTAGTTCCCAATTCAACCCTTTGTAGGCCAGGTTTTCCCGTTCAAAGGCCTTTTGGAGAGTCTTGGGATCGAGATTGCCGCTCGTTGGCATGTGTGGATGAAGCCGGAAGACGTCACGAAACTCCACAATACTTGTGTCCAAAGCAGTCGCAGCTCTTACTGCCTGTTGGCCTGCCTTGTCATTGTCGAATAGCCATATCGTCGCCGGAGCGCGATCCTTGATCGAGCGCTGAGATCAACCGCTTGTCAGAAACCTCGGATAAGACTAGCCGCCAAGGCAAGCCTAGGAATGATATCAAAGTTTCGAGTTGGGGGCATTCCTTCGGCAGGTCGATCAGCCAAAGTGCAATGTCGCGGCTGTCGAGGTTCGACAGGAGATTGTCCGAAGCTCCGTCGACAAGAAAAAGTTTCTTTTGGTTCATTTTCCCGCTCCCATGCCGTCATGGCGTTGCCTCGATGCCTTCCAAACGGGATGCACCGTTTGATTGTAGGAGGAAGCGCGGTGTTATCAACAAAAACGGCCGGATCTTCCGATCCGGCCGTCACGCAAAACTCTTCCAGCTAAGCCTACGCCTCGCGACGCAAGCCCTCGCCCGATTCGAAAATTCTTAGCTCGCCTTCTTCTCCGGCGCCGGGGTCGGGCCGACCTTCTTCTGGATGGCGCGCTTCAGCTCGAGGGCGCGGGGCGACAGCACGGCGGCCTTGGCCTTGAGCAGGAAGGGATCGAGGCCGCCATTGTGGTCGACGCTCTTGATCGCGTTGGTGGAGACGCGCAGGCGCACGTTGCGGCCCAGCGCTTCGCTGATGAAGGTCACGTTGACCAGGTTCGGCAGGAAGCGGCGCTTGGTCTTGATGTTGGAGTGGCTGACCGTGTGGCCGACCTGGGGGCCCTTGGCCGTCAATTCGCAGCGGCGAGACATGGCAAAATCCTCAATCTTTCCCAACGATGTGCGGCCGCCATTCGGGGCGCCACGGGCAAATTCTCTGTCCTTGCAGGGAGCGGGCGGACGTATAGGGGGGAAGCGGCGGGACGTCAAGGTTTTGGGGCGGGTTTCGTGCTCCAAGGTAGCTGTCATCGCCCGGCTCGCCGCCTTCGCTGAAGCTTCGGCGGGCCGAGCACCCGTGTGGGCCTCGGCGTAGCCTTGGCGGAGCCGGGACCGGGCGATCCAGTACTCCGCGCCGGTGCGGCTGACCAGAGGGGCCGCGGCGTACTGGATGCCCCGGTCAAGCCGGGGCATGACGGCGGTGGAGGTGGCGGGGTGAGGTGCGCTTTCAGTCCCACCCCCGATCACCAAAACGGCAATGATTATCGCGCCTTACCATCACATAAAGGGCGTATTCGCGCCCGAAAAGTCCGGTGGAGTTCCGGACGCCGACAGGCCCGGACGCATTGCTTGGCGCGGTATTTGGCTTAAGTAACAACCGTTCGCGCCCCGATTGGATTGTTTCGTGCTCACAACGCCTCATCTTGCGCCGAGCCTGCGCCCAAAAGAGCTGCGCTCAGCGGAGCGGCGCGCGAGGAATCCGCGCGTAAGCCATCCTCGCTCTGCCGGCCGCTGGGTCATGGCGGCCCTTGGCGGGCTGGTGTTGGCGTGGGCGGCGGAGCCCGCGGCGGCGCAGGGCAAGCTCGAGGCGCAATATGAGGCGACGCTGGCGGGCATTCCCGTCGGCAAGGGCGCCTGGAACATCGACATCCAGGACGATGTGTTCGCGGCCGCGGCCTCCGGCGGCACCTCGGGGCTGCTGAAATCCTTCGCGGGCGGGTCCGGCACCGGCGCCTCGCAGGGCCGCGTGGTCAACGGCGCGCTGGTCGCGACCGGCTATCAGGCCTCCACCACCACCTCGAAGAAGACCGAAGAGATCCGCATCACGCTCGACAAGGGCAATGTGAAGGATTTTGCCATCCTGCCGGAGCCGCCGGTCGATCCCGACCGCATCGTCGTCACCGACGCGCATCGCCGCGGCGTCTGGGACCCGATGACGGCCTCGCTGGTGCGCGTATCCGGCACCGGCGACGTGCTGTCGGCGGACGCCTGCCACGGCAGCGCCGCCGTGTTCGACGGCCGCATGCGCTACGAGCTCAAGCTCGATTTCAAGCGCATGGAGAACGTGAAGGCGGAGAAGGGCTATCACGGCCAGGTCGTGGTCTGCTCGCTCTATTTCGTGCCCATCGCCGGCTACATCCCCGACCGTCCGGTGATCAAATATCTCGCCGCCCAGCGCAACATCGAGGTCGCGTTCGCACCGATCGCCGGCACGCGCATCCTGGTCCCGTTCTGGCTGAAAGTGCCGACCCCGCTCGGGCCGGCCATGCTGGAAGCAACCAGCTTCATCACCAGCGCCCAGCCGCCCAAGGTCGCGAAGACGCAGTAGGGCTGGGTGCCGTAGCCCCGCTGCCGTAGCCCGGATGGAGCGCAGCGTAATCCGGGGTTCTTTGCTTCGGCCCCCGCATTGCGCTCCGCTCCATGCGGGCTACGGACCTCCCTTTTGGTGAAAATAAACATCAATGATTTCAACAACATGCCTACTGTGCATGGGGTTGTTTTCGCGCATTTTGTTTGGAGGGGGTCGAGAACCGGGAATCCATTTGACTCCTCCCCGATTCTGATTCGACTCCGCGCCGTCCCCAGCTTTAACGAATCCGCCATCGAAACGTCGCTTGTGCGGCGGAGCAAAACTCCATCTAGTGCGAACCCACAAGCCTCCCGCGACATCTTGCGTGAACGGAACAGGACTCAAGGGGGAGTCAGCGATTCGGCCGCGATTCGTTCTCAACTCGTTCCGAAGCTTAAAGCCAACGGGAAAAGCGTCGCAAAGTGAGACAGTTGCGCTGGGTTCAGGGAGAGGCGCCGCATTCTCCGCCGTCATGCCCCGGCTTGACCGGGGCATCCAGTACGCCGCGCCCTCTCGGTTTGATCTGCGCCGCCTCTGGAATACTGGATCGCCCGGTCGAGCCGGGCGAGGACAGCAGTGTGTGAGGCGAGCCCTTCGCGCCACCGCCCCAAAACAGCACTGACATTCGCCCCAATCGCCATTACCTAATCCCCCAGATGCCTTTTTCCTCCTCCCCCTTCGCTTCCGAGCGGCTTCCCGGCGCCGGCGTCACTGCGGTGCTTGGTCCCACCAACACCGGCAAGACCCATCTCGCCATCGAGCGGATGCTCGCGCATCCCTCCGGCATGATCGGGCTGCCGCTGCGCCTGCTCGCGCGCGAGGTCTACAACAAGATCGCAGCAAGGGTCGGCCCCGACGCCGTCGCGCTCGTGACCGGCGAGGAGAAGATCAAGCCGAAAGCGCCGCGCTATTGGGTCTCGACCGTCGAGGCGATGCCGCGGGATCTCGACGTCTCGTTCCTTGCCGTCGACGAGGTGCAGATCGCATCCGATCTGGAACGCGGCCACGTCTTCACCGATCGCATCCTCAATCGCCGCGGCCGCGACGAGACGCTGCTGCTCGGCGCTGCGACCATGCGCCCGATCATCGAGCGGCTGCTGCCGGGCGTCTCCATGATCACGCGGCCGCGCCTGTCGCAGCTGGAATTCGCGGGTGATCGCAAGATCACGCGGCAGCCGCGCCGCACCGCCATCGTCGCCTTCTCGGCCGACGAGGTCTACGCCATCGCCGAGCTGATCCGCCGCCAGCATGGCGGCGCCGCCGTGGTGCTGGGTTCGCTGTCGCCGCGCACCCGCAACGCGCAGGTCGCGATGTTCCAGAACGGCGAGGTCGATTACCTCGTCGCCACCGACGCCGTCGGCATGGGCCTCAATCTCGACGTCGACCACGTCGCCTTTGCCTCCGACCGCAAGTACGACGGCTACCAGTTCCGCCGCCTGACGCCGTCCGAATTCGCTCAGATCGCCGGCCGCGCCGGCCGCGCCACCCGCAACGGCACCTTCGGCACCACCGGCCGCTGCGGCCCGTTCGAGCCCGAGCTCGTCAATGCGCTGCAGAACCACACCTTCGATCCCGTGAAGGTTTTGCAATGGCGCAATTCGAAGCTGGATTTTGCTTCCCTCGGCGCGCTCCAGGTCTCGCTGAACCTGGCCCCCGGCCACGAGGCGCTGACGCGCGCGCCGATTGCCGAGGACATGCGCGTGCTCGACCACGCCGCCCGCGACGCCGAGGTGCGCGATGTCGCGCATGGCAAGGACGCCGTGGAACGGCTGTGGGAGGCCTGCCAGGTCCCGGATTATCGAAAGCTGTCGCCGGCCGCCCATGCCGAGCTGGTGACGACGCTGTACGGCTTCCTGATGCGGAAGGGATGCATCCCCGACGCCTGGTTCAGGACCCAGATCGACCAGGCCGACCGCGTTGACGGCGATATCGACACGCTGTCGGCCCGGATCGCGCAGATTCGCACCTGGACCTTCGTCGCCAATCGCCCCGACTGGCTGAAAGACCCCGAACGCTGGCAGGGGATCGCCCGCGAGGTCGAAAATAAATTATCGGATGCGCTCCATGAACGCTTGACTGAGCGTTTCGTTGATCGCCGGACCAGTGTATTGATGCGCCGCCTGCGGGAGAACACGAGCTTGAATACGGAAATCGGCAAGACCGGCGAAGTCATCGTCGAAGGCCATGTCATCGGCCGCCTCGATGGCTTCACCTTTGCACCGGATGCGGCGGAAGCCGGCTCCGATGCGAAAGCGTTGCAGGCTGCAGCGCAGGCCGTGCTCGCCGGCGAGATCAACGCGCGCGCCGAAAAACTGGGCAACGCACCGGACGAGCAGTTCGTGCTGACCTCGGAAGGCATCATCCGCTGGACCGGCGACGCCGTGGCGCGGCTGTCTGCCGCAGAGGAAGCGCTGCATCCGCGCATCCGCATCATCTCCGACGAACGCCTCACGGGCGCCCCCCGCGACAAGGTGCAGGCGCGGCTTGAGCTCTGGCTCAAGACGCATATCGAAAAGCTGCTCGGGCCGCTGTTCGAGCTCAGCAAGGCCGAGGACGTCACCGGCATCGCCCGCGGCATCGCCTATCAGCTCGTCGAGGCGCTCGGCGTGCTGGAGCGCCCGAAGATCGCCAACGAGCTGAAGGATCTCGACCAGCCCTCGCGCGCGACCTTGCGCAAATACGGCGTCCGCTTCGGCGCCTATCACCTCTATTTCCCCGGCCTGCTCAAGCCGGCCGGGCGTGCGCTGGCCGCGCTGCTCTGGGCGCTGAAGCAGGACAATGTCGATCCCTCCGCGCTGTCGGGCGCGCAGCATCTGGCGAGCTCGGGCCGCACCTCGTTCCCGGTCGACAAGCAGCTGCCGCGCGATGCCTATCGCGTGCTCGGCTACAAGCAGGCCGGCGAGCGCGCCGTGCGCGTCGATATCCTCGAGCGCCTGGCCGATCTGATCCGTCCGGCGCTGGCCTGGCGCGAGAACGCGTCTGGCGAAAAGCCCGCCGGGGCATTCGACGGCCGCAGCTTTGTGGTGACGCAGGCGATGACCTCGCTCACCGGCTCCGCCGGCGAAGACTTTGCCTCCGTGCTGCGTGCGCTCGGCTATCGCATGGACAAGCGCCCGCCGCTGCCGGCGAAGCCCGCCGCGGCTGTTGTCGAGACGCCTATTGCTGAGGCGCCTGTTGCTGAAGCCTCCAGCGAAGAGACGCCCGCAACCGAAACGCCGGTCGAGGACGCCGCAACCCCTGCGGATGCCGCGATCGAAGCCGCTGCCGAGCCTGTGACCGTCGAAGACGCGCCCGGGATGGAGCAGCACGACGAGCCCGCGCATGACGAGCCGGCGCTCGAAGCTTCCGTCACGCCGGAAGACGCTCCCGGCATCGCGCCACCTGCGGAAGAGCCTGTTGCCCCCGCTGAAGCTGTCGAAACCGCACCTGCCGAAACCGCGCCTGCAGAGACCGCTGCAACTGAAGCCGCTGCGTCGGCCGATGCGGCAGCGCCGGTGGAAGCCGCGGCCGCGCCCGCCGAGCCCGAGCTCATCGAGGTCTGGCGTCCCGCGGGCCGTCACGATGATCGCAAGCCGCGCCACGAGCGCCATCGCAACCAGCGTCATCACCAGCCGCGTCCACAGGCGGGCGCTGAAGCCGGCGCTGCGCCTGCCGAAGGCGAAGCCCAGCCTGCCGCCGACGGCGAGAAGCGCGGTGAGCGCCATCGCCATGGCGGCGGTCATCGTCGAGATGGTGGCAGGGACTTCCGCAAGCCGCGAGAAGGTAGCGCCGAAGCTGCGCCGCGTCCCGAGGGCCGCGACGACAAGAACCGCCGCTTCGAGGGCAAAAATGGCGGCAACAAGGACCGCGACAACAAGGACCGCAACAAGGGCAAGTTCGGCGGCGATCGCGACAAGGGCCGCGATAACCGTGGCCGCGACCGCGACAAGGGCCGCGACCGCCAGGGCGGACCGTCGCTGCGTCCCTACGCATCGAGCGCCACCCCGCGCGAGCGCGATCGTCCGGTCGATCCGAACTCGCCGTTCGCGAAGCTCGCTGCGCTGAAGGAGCAGCTGTCCGGGCGTAAGGAGTGAGCCCACGACCGAGCGGCAGCGCATCGACAAATGGCTGTGGCACGCGCGGGTGGTGAAGGCGCGCACCTCCGCGGCCGCGCTTGTCGAGTCCGGCCATGATCGCGTCAACGGTGCACGCGAGAAATCGCCGGGGCATGCGATCAAGATCGGCGACGTGCTCACCATCGCGCTCGATCGCACCGTGCGCGTCTTGAAAGTCATCGCCTTCAACGAGCGCCGCGGCGACGCCGCCTCGGCCCGTGTGCTCTACGAAGAGCTCGGTGAAGGCCCGCCAAGTTCTCAGCGCAATTAATTGCGCTTTGAATTCATTTCTTGGTCGATCAAGCGCATAAAGCCGTCATGATCGGCCGTTCCTGAGCTTGCGGCGCCGGGCCATCCGCGCTACGCAAGCCGCGACTTTTAAAAGAGCTTTTCGGAGCGTTGGATGACTTACGTCGTCACTGAAGCGTGCATCAAGTGCAAGTACACCGACTGCGTCGAGGTCTGCCCGGTCGACTGTTTCTATGAGGGCGAGAACATGCTCGTCATCCATCCTGACGAGTGCATCGACTGCGGCGTGTGCGAGCCGGAATGCCCCGCCGATGCCATCAAGCCGGACACGGAACCGGGCCTGGAAAAGTGGCTCACGGTCAACGCCGACTACGCCAAGAGCTGGCCGAACATCACCCAGAAGAAAGAATCACCCGACGACGCCAAGGATTTCGACGGCATGGAGGGCAAGTTCGACAAGTATTTCTCGCCGAACCCCGGCTCCGGCGACTAATTCGGGTCAAACTTAACCCTATTAGCGGCCTTACCGCCGAAAACTAGGCCTTAACACCCCTAAATCATTGATTTTTGCGGGAAATGTGCTATATTGGGCACATTGAGCCGAACCCTGGTTAGCCCCGTCGGCCCCGTTGGGTTCCCGTGAAACCAAATGTCGAACAGGGGCGTGGCAGTTTCCGCGCGCAGGCTGTGTCACAGAAAACGCGTAAAAAGAGTACTTCAGCGAAGGCTTCCCATAAGGACGCCAAGAAAGTCGCCGCGGCCAGCCGTAGCGCATCCAAGGGTCGGACCGCGACGAAGGCGCCGGCTGCAAAGTCCTCGAAGAACAAAAGAAGCGCAATGCCTAACAAGACTGCCAAGCCGGCCGCGAAAGCGACCGTTGCCAAGCCTGTTGCCGCCAAGCCCGCCGCCAAGCCCGCTGTTGCCAAGGCTCCCGCTGCCAAGCCCGCCGCAAAGGCTCCTGTTGCTGCTGCTCCTGCCAAGGCCCCTGTTGCTGCCGCCAAGCCGGCCGTGAAGCCCGCGGCTGTTGCGCCGAAGGTCGAGGAAAAGAAGGTTGTGACCCAGCGTCAGGGCTTCAAGGCCAACGAATTCGTCGTCTATCCCGCTCACGGCGTCGGCCAGATTCTGGCCATCGAGGAGCAGGAGATCGCCGGCGCGAAGCTCGAGCTGTTCGTCATCAACTTCATCAAGGACAAGATGACGCTGCGCGTGCCGACCGCCAAGGTCGCCAATGTCGGCATGCGCAAGCTCTCCGACCCCGCGCTGGTGAAGCGTGCGCTCGAGACCCTCAAGGGCCGTGCCCGCGTCAAGCGCACCATGTGGTCGCGCCGCGCCCAGGAATACGAAGCGAAGATCAATTCGGGCGACATCGTCGCTATCGCGGAAGTCGTGCGCGACCTCTATCGCTCCGAGTCGCAGCCCGAGCAGTCCTACAGCGAACGCCAGCTCTATGAAGCAGCGCTCGACCGTCTCTCCCGCGAGATCGCGGTGGTGCAGCACTCGACCGAGACCGAAGCGGTCAAGGAGATCGAGGCCCAGCTCGCCAAGAGCCCGCGCCGCACTGGCGCCAAGTCCGAAGCCGCCGAAGGCGAGGCCGATGCGGACGCCGAGGGCGATAGCGACGAGACCGAGGGCGGCGCCACGGTCGCCGACGAGGCCGCGTAAGCGTCTCGCGCGTCGAACGCAACAGATCAAAGCCCGGTCTTACGGCCGGGCTTTTTGTTTTGGAGACGCTGACCGCCCCGGTTCGGGGACGTCAGCGGGCGGAATTGCTTTGAGCCTATGCGGTCCTGAGCAGGATCAAACCCGCGATGCGCTTCCCGAAGCGCCGCGCCCGGTCTCGCGGTCGTCTCCGCGCGCGTCAGTCGCAACCGTCGACCACCAGGCGCCCAACGCATCGATCAACGGCACCAAGGTGTGACCGGCGGCGGTCAGATCGTACTCGACCCTCAACGGGTATCCGTCGAATTCCGTGCGAGTCACGATACCGGCGTCCTCCAGCTTGCGAAGCTCGAGGGCGAGCATCCTGTGCGAGATGGTCGGATTGTCCCGACGCAAGTCGCTGAACCGTTTGGTGCCCTGTTTCAAATAGTAGATCAGAAGCGTAGGCCACCGGCCGCTCAGGATCTGCATCACTTCCTCGATGGGACATCTCGAAACGAGATCTTTCATCGGCGGGCTCCAGGTTACAAAAATGTTCGCAATTTACTTGATGGAGCGAGCGACTAGGGTTCGGGACCGCTGCGCAGCGTGATCATCAGAAATCACGGAGAATAGATCGATGGATCCAATCCTACTTTACGGCTTCCCGATGGGAAGCTCCATGGGACTCGTTGCAGCTCTTGAATGGTTTGGCAGGCCATATCGCCTGTGTCGCGTCGACATGCTGGGCGAGATGCTGAGCCCGTCATACGCCAGGATCAATCCGCGACACGAGACGCCTGCACTTATAACGGACCAGGGCGATGTGCTGACGGAAACCATGGCGATCGCGGCTTGGCTCGAAGCCAGGGATACCGAACGGCGCATCAGCTTTGATCCGTTGTCGCCGCAAGCCGATCGCATGCACCAGCTGATGGCGTTCGTGAATACCGGCTTTACCGGCGCCTTCGCGCCGCTTTGGGTCGCAATGGAAGGCGTGGCGATGGACGACGCCATGCGTTCGGCCTTGCGGGAGTTCGGAAGGAGAAAGGTGATCGAACGTCACGACAAGCTCGAAGGCATGATCGAGCCGGCAAGGTTCCTGCTCGCCGACCGGCCGACCCTCGCGGACGCCTTGCTGGCAGGTGTGGCGCGCTGGCTCGACTTCCACGCTGTCGCGGACAGGAGCCGCTGGCCAAAGCTGGCCGCGCTGCGCCAACAACTCGAGGCCGATCCCGGGGTCATCTACGCCACCGCCGTGGAGAGCGGCAGCAATGATCCGGGAACAGGATCCTGCGCAGGCCACACCGCCCTGGCCGACGTCATCGCGCGATATGGCAAGCAAGCCTAACCAGTGGAGAGGAGGAGCGGCTTCGATCCGCTCCTCCTCACTTCACCGGCCGCTTCTCGAGCTTCCGCGCCAGCGTCCGCCGATGCATCCCGAGCCGCCTTGCGGCTTCCGAGATGTTGAAATCGGTTTCGATCAGGGTCTGGTGGATGCGTTCCCACTCCAGCGTCTTAATCGATGTCGGCCGGGCGTCGAGCGCGACCTCGGCATTGCCTGCGGCCTTGTTGAAGGCGGCCTCGATGTCGTCGGTGTTCGACGGCTTTGCCAGATAGTGGCATGCGCCGAGCTTGATGGCCTCGACGGCGGTGGAGATGCTGGCAAAGCCCGTCAGCACCACGATCAGCATCTCCGGATCGTGCGTGTGCAAGAGCTCCACGCAGGCCAGTCCCGAGGCGCCGCCGAGCTTGAGGTCGACGACGGCATAGCCAAACGATCGCTCCTCCAGGACTTTCCGCACATCCTCGATCGAGGCGGCGAGCACGACCTCGTAGTCGCGGCGCTCGAACGAACGCTTCAGGGTGCGGGCGAAGCCGGCATCGTCCTCGACGACGACGAGCGAACGATCAGGCGTCAAAGCTGCCTCCGATCGCGAGCGTTGCGAGCGGCAGCGTGAGGCGGACCGTAGCGCCGCGCTTCCTGTGGTTCTCGGCGGTCACGCTGCCCCCTAACTTGCGCACCACGTTCACCACCAGGAACAGGCCGAGCCCGCCGCCGGCGCGGCCCTTGCTCGATTGATAGGGCTTTCCGAGCTGTGCCAGCATCTCCGGCGCAAAGCCGGGGCCGCGATCGCTGATCGACAGCACGAGATGATCGCCCTCGCGCCCGGCAACGAGCTCGACCCAGTCGCGCGAGACCTCGTAGGCGTTGTCGAGCACGTTGAAGATCACCTGCTTCAGCGCGACGTCCGAGACGATTGCGACGTCTTCGCCGAAAGTGTTGACGAAATACAACGTGCGCGCCGAGCGCGCGTCGCGCCACTCTTCCACGAGCGCGGTGACGAAAGCCGCCACCGTCGTCGGCGACGATCCCTCGCCGCGGGCTTCGCCCGCCGACACCAGAATGCCTGTCACGATCGACTTGCAGCGTTGCAGCGAGGTCTCCATCTCCTCGAGGTCCTCGGCCAGCTCCTGATCGGCGGCGAGGTCGGGCATGCGGCGCCAGTCGCCGAGGATGACCGAGAGCGAGGCGAGCGGCGTGCCGAGCTCGTGAGCCGCGCCGGAGGCGAGCAGGCCCATGCGCACGATATGATCCTGCTCGGCGGCATGCTGGCGCAGCGCCGCCAGATGCGCGTCGCGCTCGCGCAAATTCCTGTTGATGCGGGTGACGAACACCACCAGCAGCACGGCGTTGAGCACGAAGCCCAGCAGCATGCCGGCAACCGTGAGGGTGTAGGTCTCGCTCAGCGGGTTCGGCGGCAGATCGAGCGGTCGGTAGGCGACGGTCAGCCAGACGAAGCTCGCGCAGGTCAAGGCGACCAGCGACCAGGTCGAGCGGCCATCGAGCAGCACCGCGCCCAGCGTCACCTGGAGCAGGAACAGCGAGGTGAAGGGATTGGTGGCGCCGCCGCTGAGGTAAAGCTGCGCGGTCAGCGCGGCGACGTCCAGCATCAGGGCGACCAGCAACTCATTGTTGGTGATCGCGGCGCGATGGCGCACCCAGACCAGGCTGGAGATGTTGAGAAATATCAGGGCGCCGATTACCGCGCCCATGCGGGTGAGGGGCAGGGGAATGCCGAGCCACACATGCACGCCGCCGATGGTCACGATCTGGCCGACCACTGCGGTCCAGCGCAGCTGGATCAGCAGCGCCATGTTCTTGCGGTTGGTCTCGTCGTCGGTTGGCGCTGTGCCGATCAGCTCGCTGCGCGCGTCCGCCTGCGATTGCAGCGTGACGGCGCTGTGCGTTCTTCCGTTGTCAGGTGGGCTCGCCGATCGTTCCAGCATCTGATCCCGTCCTGCGGGCGACAGCATCGAGGCCGCCGGCCGCTTCGTGGGCGAAGCCGCTCCAGGGCTCCTTGCGGCGGAACAGCCCGCCGCCGAATGTGACGAAAAGTCTGCCGGCCAGCATGAACGCCAGAGCAAACCACGTCAGCGCGTAGATCAGGTGGTTATTGGGAAAGCTGATCACGGTCAATCCGCCGATTGGGCCGCTGCCGGATTGTGATCGAGCGTCGGCATCGATGAAAAAGGGCGCGACGTGGTCGAGGCCGCGTGCCGTCGCAATCGCTGCGACATCCCGCGAGTACCAGCGATTGTGCTCCGGCACGTTGTTTCTGAGGAATCCGCCTTTTGGCTCCGTCACGCGCAACAGGCCGGTGATCTCGACCTGGCCTTGCGGGTTGCCGTCCCAGCGCGTCGACGCATCGCGCCGGTCGGACGGCACGAAGCCGCGGTTGACCAGGACCAGCGTGCCGTCGTCGCGCCTGAGCGGTGTCAGCACCCAATAGCCCGGGCCTTCTTCGGTGACGGCCTGAGCCAGGGTCTCGCGGTCATGCAGGAACCGGCCGGAGACGCTGACGTGTCTGTATTCGTCGTTTGCGGCGGAGACGGTCGGCCATGCCGCCGGGGAGGGGATCGGCTGGGCCGGGGCATGAACGCGCTGCTCGACGCGATCGATCAGCGCCAGCTTCCAGGCGCGGCGCTCGATCTGCCAGACGCCGAGCGCGATCAGAAGTGCAATGGCCGTGAGCGAGAGGATCGTGAGCCACAAGGGCGGGCGCGCTGCGTTGCTGCGCGTCCCGTTTGCCTCGCTCGTCACGGTCCGGGTCTCGTTCATTTCATCCCGGTCATCTGGTGGATCGGCATCATGTTGCTGTTGAGGTGGTTCATCACCCACAGCGAACCCGACAGGGCGATCACCACCATGACGATGGTGAAGATCAGCGCCATCATGCTCCAGCCGTTCTCTGACGTCGTGTTCATGTGCAGGAAGTAGATCATGTGCACGACGATCTGCACGACCGCGAAGGCCATGATCACCAGCGCGGTGATCTGCTTGCTCGGAAGCGCGCCGCTCATCACCAGCCAGAACGGGATCGCGGTGAGCACGACCGAGAGCACGAAGCCGAGCATATAGGTCGAGAACGAGCCGTGGGCATTGGCGTGGCTGTCGCCGTGATGATGATCGTCCGCGTGGGCGGCGTGAGTATCGGTGTTCATCGCAGAACTCCCAGGAGATAGACGAAGGTGAAGACGCCGATCCAGACCACGTCCAGGAAGTGCCAGAACATCGACAGGCACATCAGGCGGCGGCGATTGGCGTCGATCAGGCCGAACTTCCAGACCTGCACCATCAGGGTCACCAGCCAGATCAGGCCACAGCTGACGTGCAGGCCATGGGTGCCGACCAGGGTGAAGAAGGCGGACAGGAAAGCACTACGCTGCGGCGTCGCGCCCTCATGGATCATGTGGGCGAACTCGGACAGCTCGATGCCGATGAATGCGGCTCCGAACAGGCCGGTGATCGCCAGCCAGATCTGGGTCTGCGCGATCTTGTTCTGCTGCATCGTCAGCATGGCAAAACCATACGTGATCGACGACAGCAGTAGCATCGAGGTGTTGACCGCGACCAGCGGCAGCTCGAACAGATCCTTCGGCGCCGGGCCGGCGGCGTATTTGCCGCCGAGCACGCCGAAAGTGGCGAACAGGATCGCGAAGATGAGACAGTCGCTCATCAGATAGATCCAGAAGCCGAGCGAGGTGCTGTAGCCTTCCGGATGCGGGTGTTCGTCGGCGAGGTAGAAGACCGGCTCGCCGGTTTGCGTGGGATTGACAGCGACAGTCATTTACTTGGCTCCGGCGAGCAGCTTGGTGCGCGCGTCTTCGGCCCGGATGACGTCCTCGGCCGGAATATCGAAATCGCGGTGATAGTTGAAGGTGTGACCGATGCCGACGGCGAGCATCGCGATGAAGCTCGCGGCCGCCAGCCACCAGATGTACCAGATCAGGCCGAATCCCATCGCGGTGGCGAAGCCGGCGAGGATGATGCCGGTGCCGGTGCTGCTCGGCATGTGGATCGGCTTGAACCCGGTGAGCGGGCGCTGATAACCGCGCTTCTTCATGTCCCACCACGCGTCGTTGTCGTGAGCGACGGGGGTGAAGGCGAAGTTGTAGGCCGGCGGCGGCGAGGAGGTCGCCCATTCCAGCGTGCGCGCGTCCCAGGGATCGCCGGTGACGTCCTTGAGCTGCTCGCGCCTGAGGAAGCTGACGGCGAACTGCATCAGCATCGAGAGGATGCCAAGGAAGACCAGGAAGGCGCCAATGCCGGCGACGATGAACCAGATCTGCAGGCTCGGGTCGTCGAACACACGGAGCCGGCGGGTCACGCCCATCAGTCCGAGCACATAGAGCGGCATGAAAGCGAGGTAGAAGCCCGTGACCCAGAACCAGAACGACAGCTTGCCCCAGAACGGGTCGAGCTTGAAGCCGAACGCCTTCGGGAACCAGTAGCCGATACCGGCGAACGCGCCGAACACGACGCCGCCGATGATTACGTTGTGGAAGTGCGCGATCAGGAACAGGCTGTTGTGCAGGACGAAGTCGGCCGGCGGCACCGCGAGCAGCACGCCGGTCATGCCGCCGAGCACGAAGGTCAGCATGAACGCGATCGTCCACATCATCGGCAGCTCGAAGCGGATGCGGCCGCGATACATCGTGAATAGCCAGTTGAACATCTTCGCGCCCGTCGGGATCGAGATGATCATCGTGGTGATGCCGAAGAAGGAGTTGACGCTGGCGCCCGACCCCATCGTGAAGAAGTGGTGCAGCCAGACCAGGTACGACAGGATGGTGATGACCACCGTGGCGTAGACCATCGAGGTGTAGCCGAACAGCCGCTTGCCCGAGAAGGTCGAGGTCACTTCCGAGAAGATGCCGAAGGCGGGGAGAACCAGGATGTAGACCTCGGGATGACCCCAGATCCAGATCAGGTTCACGTACATCATCGGGCTGCCGCCGAAATCGTTCGTGAAGAAGTTGGTGCCGACGTAGCGATCGAGCGAGAGCAGCGCGAGCACGACGGTCAGAACCGGGAAGGAAGCGACGATCAGCACGTTGGTGCAGAGCGCGGTCCAGGTGAACACCGGCATCCGCATCATGGTCATGCCGGGGCACCGCAGCTTGACGATGGTGCAGATCAGGTTGATGCCGGACAGTGTCGTTCCGACGCCCGCGACCTGTAGCCCCCATATGTAATAGTCGACGCCGACATCCGGACTGTAGCCGATGTTCGACAGCGGCGGATAAGCGAGCCAGCCGGTGCGGGCGAATTCGCCGATGAACAGCGAGGCCATCACCAGCACCGCGCCGCCGACCGTCATCCAGAAGCTGAAATTGTTCAGGAACGGGAACGACACGTCGCGCGCGCCGATCTGGAGCGGCACGACGAAGTTCATCAGGCCGGTGACCAGCGGCATCGCCACGAAGAAGATCATGATCACGCCGTGGGCGGTGAAGACCTGGTCGTAGTGATGGGCGTTGAGATAGCCCTCCGAGCCGCCGAAGGCGAGCGCCTGCTGCAACCGCATCATCAGCGCGTCGGCGAAGCCGCGCAGCAGCATCACGATGCCGAGGATCATGTACATGATGCCGATGCGCTTGTGGTCGACGCTGGTGAACCACTCGCTCCAGAGATAACCCCAGACGCGGAAATAGGTCAGGCCGGCGAGCATGATGAGGCCGCCGGTCGCCACCACGGCAAACGTGCCGACGACGATCGGCTCGTGCAGCGGCAGCGATTCCAAGGTGAGCCGGCCGAAGATGAGCTTGAGAAGATCAGGAGACATGCGGGATCTCTTTACGAATCTGACTTCGGACGTTGTCCGAGGAAGAAGGACGAGGACTTCAGCGGCGTGAAACTCGGCCGCTTCAGGCCGGCGCCGAGCAGCGGCGCGGTGTCGACAGGTGCCGTGATGGAAGCGGTGGTCCTGCCCTGCGGCGCATCGGGCGTGCAGGTGCCGGCGACGAAAGTCGGCTCCGGCCCAAGCGCGGTGCCGCGGCGGGCGTACTTGTCGTAGGCCAGCGGCAGGGTGTTGTTCAGGCCCTCATGGCCGAGGCCGCCCTTGGCGTCGATCGCCATCATCTCGCTCTGGCACATCTTGCCGGTCTCGACGCACATGTTGAGGATCAGGCGGTAGAGATCGGAATCCACGGTACCGTAGCGCCGCACCGGCTCGTTCTGGCTGGGCTTTTCGAGCTGGAGATATTCGGCGCGGCCGAGCGAGCCGCCGCCGGACTTGGCGCTGGCGATCCAGGCGTCAAAGCCCTTGTCGTCGAGACCCTGGAAGTTGAAGTGCATGCCGGAGAAGCCGGCCCCGCTGTAGTTCGCCGAAAAGCCCCGATAGCTGCCGGCGTGGTTCACGACGGCGTGGAGCTTGGTCTCCATGCCCGGCATTGCGTAGATCTGGCCGGCCAGCGCGGGGATGTAGAACGAGTTCATCACCGAGGACGCGGTGATGCGGAAGTTGATCGGACGATCGACGGGAGCTGCCAGATCGTTGACGGTGGCGATGCCGTAATCCGGATAGATAAAGAGCCACTTCCAGTCGAGCGCGACGACGTCGACCTCGAGCGGGGCCTTGGACTGGTCGACTGCGCGGTCGGCATGGATGCGGCCGAGCGTGCGATAGGGGTCGAGCAGGTGCGTGCCCATCCAGGTCAGCGCGCCAAGGCAAACAATGATCAGAAGCGGCGCCGACCAGATCACCAGCTCGAGGCTGGTCGAGTGGTCCCATTCCGGCTCGTAGCGGGCGTCGGTGTTGGACTGCCGGTAGCGCCAGGCGAACAGCACCGTCAGGGCCATCACGGGGACGACAATCAGGAGCATCAGGACGGTGGAGATGATGACAAGGTCGCGCTGCTGCGCCGCGATATCGCCGGCCGGCGCCAGCACGACGTAGTTGCAGCCACTTAGCATAACCGCCAAGGGTAGCATCGCCAGGATCTTGAAACGGGACACGGGCCGAGCCTTATGAGAATGAGTTTCTTTTGCGGGGCCAAGGGGTAGCTGCGGCGCAGCAATCCCAACATTGGACAATTTGTCCAATGTTGCAGTGCGGGATGTTGCGCCAGACAGGATTCGATTGCCTGGCGCCTCGCCGGGCAGTCGGCTTTGGTTTCAGAACGTTAAGGGCGCGCGAATGGCGATGGCACAGACCCCCGCAATGGCAGACCACTCGGGCGAGCACGGCCACGACCAGGCCAGTCCCGGCGAGATCGCCATCGGCGTCATCATCGGCCGCACCTCGGAATTCTTCGACTTCTTCGTTTTCGCGATCGCCTCGGTGATCGTGTTCCCGCGCCTGGTCTTCCCGTTCACGAGCGAACTGACCGGCACCCTCTATTCCTTCATGATCTTCGCGCTGGCCTTCATGGCGCGGCCGATCGGCACCGTCATTTTCATGACGGTCGACCGCGAGTACGGCAAGACGGCCAAGCTGATCTCGGCGCTGTTCCTGCTCGGCACCGCCACCGTCGCGATCGCGTTCCTGCCCGGCTATCACGAGATCGGCGCTGCCGCGATCTGGCTGCTGGCGCTGGCGCGCATCGCACAGGGTCTGGCCTGGGGCGGCGCCTGGGACGGCATGGCCTCGCTGCTGGCGCTGAACGCGCCGCCTTCCAAGCGCGGCTGGTACGCGATGGTGCCGCAGCTTGGTGCGCCGCTTGGTCTGATCGTGGCGAGCGGGCTGTTCGCCTATTTCGCCGGGAATCTGTCGGCCGACGATTTCTTCGATTGGGGCTGGCGCTATCCGTTCTTCGTCGCCTTCGCCATCAACGTCGTGGCGCTGTTCGCGCGCCTGCGCATGGTGACGACGGAAGAATATGCCTCGCTGTTCGAGACCCGCGAATTGCAACCCTCGCGCATCTCCGAGACCGTGGCGCGCGAAGGCCAGAACATCATGCTCGGTGCGTTTGCGCCGCTGGCGAGCTTCGCGCTGTTCCACATGGTCACGGTGTTTCCGCTGTCCTGGGTGTTCCTGTTCACCCGCGAAAGCCCGGTGCGCTTCCTGATCATCGAGATCGTCGCCGCCGTGTTCGGCGTCGGCGCGATCGTGCTCTCCGGCGTCATCGCCGATCGCGTCGGCCGCAAGTCGCTGCTGATGGGATCGGCGATCGCGATCGCGATCTACAGCGGCTTTGCCCCGCAGCTGCTCGATGCCGGCGCGTTCGGCGAGACCATCTACATGGTGATCGGCTTCATCCTGCTCGGCCTCTCGTTCGGCCAGTCCTCGGGTGCGATCGCCTCGAACTTCAAGCAGGCGTATCGCTACACGGCCTCGGCGCTGACCTCCGACATGGCCTGGCTGTTCGGCGCAGGCTTTGCACCGCTGGTCGCTCTGTTGCTGGCGACCAATCTCGGCGTCATCGCCTCGGGTGCGTACCTGCTGTCAGGCGCGTTCTGGACCTTGCTCGCGCTCTGGCTCAGCGGCCAGCGCGAGGCCGGCGATATGGACGCGGGCGGTTAGGGCGTGAGCTGCAGCTACAAGCGAATGTCGTCCCGGCCTAGTGCGCAATTGCGCACGGGGGCCGGGACCCATACCGCGTGATCTATCGAACGCGGGTGTTCTTAATCCCGAACGACCAGCGCCCGCCAAATTGCTCCCTGGGGTTATGGGTCCCGGCCGACGCCGGGACGACAGCGGAGTTTGCGGAACCACCGCGCGTCAATCCGCCACGACCTTCACACGATCGCGCACCTTCACCTGCGCGTTGCGATCGAGCCCGTTGAGCACGCGAAAACGCTCGGCCGGGTGGTCGACGCCGGCCATGCGGTGGGAGAGCGATTCCACGGTGTCGCCAGGCTGTACGGTGATGACCTTGATGCGCAGCGGGCGCGCGGCCTGGATCTCGTCGAGCGTCAGGCGGCGGAATGAACCGACGGTCTCGCGCGCATTGCGCTCGCTCTCGGTCGACTTCTGCCGTGCCGCGAAGATGAAGCGGTAGACGTCGCTGCCGAAGCGCAGCGCATAGACCTTGAACTGCCACTGGTCGCCCTTGGCGGTGGCGGACGCAGCCGGAAAACCGTTGATGGTGATGTCCTCGGTGGAGGCCTTCTCGACGCCCTCCATCCAGCCGGAATTCAGGTAATCGCCCAGCGACTGTTCGGCCGGCACCCGCACGACGTCGAAGCGCATCGCCTGCGAGCCGCCGTCGCGCACGCCGATCACGGCCTGCGCGGTGTTGTCGAGCGTAAAATTGTCCGGCGCCTGGAAGGTGAAACCGAGCTTCGGATGCAGGAAGCGCCGGCCACGGACAAAACCTTCGCTGGGGTCTTCGCCGTAGACGAGATTGTCGATCGCGGCGAGATAGGTCTCGCGGTCGCGTTCGCCGCCCTCTGGCGCTGCGTATTGCCGCGCGATGGTCTGCGCGTTCTGCACGCGCTCGGGCGTTGCCGGATGCGACGAGGTGAAATCCTGCGCCCGCGGATCGAGCGAGGTCTTGCCGACCTTCAGCTCGGCATTGCGCTCCATCGCCGAGAGAAAGCGTGCAGCACCATAAGGATCGAAATGGGCCTTGGCGGAGATGCCGACGCCGACGCCGTCGGCCTCGAACTCCTGATTGCGCGAAAAGCTCGCCATGGTCAGCTTGGTCTTGGCGAGCGCCAGCGCGGTGAGATCGGGATCGTTGCTCATGTCGGTGACGACGCGGGTGACGATCGCGGCCTGGCGGGCCTGGTCCTCGCGCATCGCGGCGTGCTTGGACAGCACATGCGCCATCTCGTGGCTGAGCACGGAGGACAATTCCGACGTATCGCTCGCCAGCGCAAGAAGACCGCGCGTGACATAGAGCTGGCCGTTCGGCAGCGCGAAGGCGTTCACCGCGCCGGAATTGAGGATCGTGACCCTGTAACCCTGATCGGGGCGGTCGGACGCTGCGACCAGGCGGTCGACGGTCTTGGTGACGAGCGATTCGAGCCTGGGGTCGTCATATGTGCCGCCGTAGCTCGCCAGGATGCGCTCGTGCTCCTTTTCGGTGGCGGGGGTCTGCGCGACGGCCGGCTTCGGCTTGGGCATTGCGACGGTCGGGGGCGCCGCCGCGGTCTGGAACCGGCCCATATCGCCGCAACCGGCGAGGGCTGAACCCAGCACGAGGCATAGCGCAGCCGGCGCTGCCCGCAGGCGGCGGCGTTCACCTCGTCCGTGCCGTCCTAGCACCCCATTCACGTCGCTTAACCCGTGCCTGGCCCTTTTTAGGGCCTTACCCCTGTCGGCTCGTTTGCGCCCAGCAACTCGATTTGTCCCACGAGGCGTACATCGATACGCGGCCCCGTATTCCCCTCAGCCCAGCCCCTGACACGAATACGCTTATTTTCCAGAGACTTAAGGGCGATCCCGGCGCTTTCGAACGCGGGTATCATGCGCTTTGAAATAGTCACGGCGAAGCCGCGTGTCCAGTTTCGTCCGAAGTTGAGGTAGGTCATTGCCCCAGCTTGCCGGACCGACAGGACTTTGCCCTCGACCACCACAAAACGCCCGATCCCCGCCAAAATATCGTCCGGACTTTCCGCGTTTTTTATGGCCGACAGGTCAGCCCAGCTGCCCTTTTTTTGGCGCCTTGCCTCGGCCTCCGCCGCCATCAGGGCGGCCGCGCAGTCCTTATCGGCGATCTCGGCGGAGACGATGGCGTCGCCCTCGGCGAGGAGCGTCGCCTGCACGGAGATGTCGCTCTCGCCGACAAAGACCAGCGCGCCCTGGCGGCCATAGCGGTCGGGCGTGTCGTCGGCGCTGCGCAAAATAACGTCGCGACCGACGAGCAGCGTCGTCAGCGCCTGCTTCGTGGTTGCGGTCGGCTCGATGCCGGTCAAGCGGATTTCCCGGCCGTCATCGAGACGCAGACTGCGCGCATCGATCGCGGTGACGCGGCCTTCGCCCTGGGACTCGAACTGGCACGGCGTGGCGGACGCACCGCGAGCCGCGACCAGAAGACATGCGACGATGAGATGAAGCAGTCGCGTCACGTTGCCCGGAAAGGTTGCGTTGCGCTCCAACCATAACTCAAGCGCGGTGGGGCGCGAAGACTGTTTGTTCATACTCCGTCATTGCGAGCGCAGGGAAGCAATCCAGAGTCCCTCCGAGGAAAGATCCTGGATTGCTTCGCTGCGCTCGCAATGACGGCGGAGGCACTCTTCCGCATCTCGTCATTCCGCTTTGCGGAAAGCGCGTGTTGATCGTTCATCTGCATCGTCCCGTGCGCTTGCTGCGCTGTCGCGCATGCGGCATGATTGCGGTAACAGCAATAACCAAGCCGCCATCAGAGTACGGCGCGATAAGGGAGGTCTTTTCGATGAAGCATGTTTTGTCGGGCATTTTTGCCGCTGCGTTGGCGCTGAGCGCGAGCGCCGTGCAGGCCCAGGACAAGCCGCCACTGAAGATCGGCGGCATCCTCGACATGTCGAGCCTTTATGCCGACATCACCGGCCCCGGCAGCGAGACCGCGGCCAAGATGGCCGTGGAGGACTTTGGCGGTGAGGTGCTCGGCCGCAAGATCCAGGTGCTGGCTGCCGACCATCAGAACAAGGCCGATCTCTCCGCCAATATCGCCCGCGACATGCTCGACAATCAGGGCGTCGAAATGATCTATGACGTCGCGGCCTCCGCGACCGCGCTCGCCGCCGGCGAGATCGCGAAAGCGCGCAACAAGATCATCATGTTCAACGGCCCGGGCTCGATCCGCCTCACCAACGAGGCCTGCGGTCCCTATACCATTCACTACGTGTTCGACACCTACGGTCAGGCCAATGTGACCGGCCTTGCGGCCGTGAAGTCGGGCCTCGACACTTGGTACTTCCTCACCGCCGACTACGCCTTCGGCCAGGATCTGGAAAAGGACACCAGCGCCGTCGTGACCAAGACCGGCGGCAAGGTGCTCGGCAGCGTGCGCCATCCGCTCAACACGTCGGATTTCTCGTCGTTCCTGCTCCAGGCCCAAGCCTCGAAAGCCAAGGTGATCGGGCTTGCGAATGCCGGCGGCGACACCGTCAACGCCATCAAGCAGGCGGCCGAGTTCGGCATCACCAAGGGCGGCCAGAAGGTCTCGCCGCTGCTCGCCTTCGTGACCGATATCGACTCCATCGGACTCGAGACCGCGCAGGGCCTGTTGCTGGCGGAAGCCTTCTACTGGGATCTCAACGATGACACCCGCGCGTTCTCGAAGCGCTTCCAGGAGCGTATGAAGCGGCCGCCGACCTCGGCGCAAGCTGGTGTCTATTCGTCCGTGACTCACTATCTGAAAGCGGTGAAGGCAGCCGGCACGACCGACGCTGCGACGGTGATGAAAGTGATGAAGGAGACGCCGATCAACGACTTCTTCGCCAAGAACGGCAAGATCCGCGAGGACGGCCGCATGCTGCACGACATGTACCTGTTCGAGGTCAAGAAGCCGTCGGAATCCAAGGGCCGCTGGGACGACTACAAGCTGCTCGCCACCGTGCCCGGCAGCGAGGCGTTCCAGTCGCTGGAGCAGTCGCGCTGCCCGTTGGTGAAGAAATAAACACCGTCATTGCGAGGAGCGAAGCGACGAAGCAATCCAGACTGTCTCCGCGGAAACATCTCTGGATTGCTTCGCTTCGCTCGCAATGACGAGCGTCGATAGACCGAAGCAAACAACAACAAGGGAGACGTCCCATGAGCAACGACATGGTCCTCCAGAAGCTCGAAGGCGGGCTGCTCACCATCACCATGAACCGGCCCGAGCGCAAGAACGCGCTCAACCCGGACATGGTGGCCGGGCTGGTCGTGGCGGCACGGCGCGCGGCGGATGATCCGGAGGTGCGCGCGGTCTTGTTCAAGGGCGCGGGCGGCTCCTTCTGCGTCGGCGGCGACGTCAAGTCGATGGCGGAGGGCCGGGCGCCGCTGCCGTTCGAAGTGAAAATGGCGAACCTGCGCCGCGGCATGGAAGTGTCGCGTATCCTGCACCAGATGCCAAAGCCCGTGGTGGCACAGCTCGATGGAGCTGCCGCCGGCGCGGGTCTGTCGATGGCGCTGTCGTGTGACCTCCGCGTCGCTTCCGAATCCTGCAAGATCACCACCGCCTTCGCAAAAGTCGGCTTCTCCGGCGATTACGGCGGCACCTATTTCCTCACCCAGCTGCTCGGCAGTGCGCGGGCGCGCGAGCTCTATCTGACCTCGCCGGTGCTGACCGCGAAGGAAGCACATGCGATCGGCATGGTGACCAAGGTTGTTCCCGACGCCGAGATCGATACGGCCGCGCACGAGCTCGCACTGTCGCTGGCGCAGGGCCCGTCGATCGCGCTTGGCTTCATCAAGCGCAACATCAACAATGCCGAGCATCTCGCGCTGGAGGATTGCTTCGACGGCGAGGCGATCCATCACACCCGCTGCAGCGATACCGAGGATCACAAGGAGGCCGCAAAGGCGTTCGTCGAGAAGCGCAAGCCGACCTTCAAGGGCGCATGACGATGGCGCCCTATATGCGGTTGCGGCAGATCTGCCTGGTCGCGCCGCAGCTCGCGCCCGTGATCGCGGATATCGCTGACATCATGGGCCTCGCTGTCTGCTACCGCGACGGCAACGTCGCGAAATACGGCCTGGAGAACGCGCTGCTGCCGGTCGACACGATCCTGCTGGAGGTGGTCGCGCCGTTCAAGGAGGGCACCACGGCCGGCCGCTTCATCGAGAAGAGCGGCGGCCGCGGCGGCTACATGGCGATCTTCTGCTGCAACGATCCCGACGAGCGCGGCCGTAACGCCAACGCTCTGGGCGTGCGCACCGCCAACGTGATCGACCACGCGCCCTATCACGGCGTGCAGCTCCATCCCCGCGACTGTCGCGCCGCCTTCATCGAGTTCAACCACACCGAAGGCAGCGACGACATTTTGGGGCCTTATCCGCCAGCGGGGCCAGACTGGCATAAATTCATCCGCAAGGACGTGACGCAGGCGTTGACGAGCGTGGAAATACAGAGCCCGGACCCGCAAGGGCTGGCCGAGCATTGGGGCAAGCTCATCGGCGTGGCGCCGAGTGGCGATGTCGAACTGAAGCTGACCAACGCGACCTTCCGGTTCGTGAAGGGCGCCAGCGAAATCATGAGCGCGCTGGAGTTTCAGGTGACAGATGTGGCCCAGGTGCTGCATGCCGCCAAGGCCAAGGGGCTCGCGGTGGCGGGCAATGAGTTTCTGCTGAGCGGCGTGACATTTCGGCTCGCTGCTTGACCACTTGCGCTAGTTCTCGTTGTGTCGTCATGGCCAGGCCTGTCCCGCCTGCGCGGCCGAAGCGGCTTCGGCCGCGCAGGCGAGACAGGCCCGGCCATGACGGGGGTAGCGCCAGACCGACAATTGGAATCTGCACATGCCGCATCCGCTCGACAGCTTCTTTGCACCCGCCAGCATCGCGCTGATCGGTGCTTCGCGCGATCACGAGAAGATTCCGGGGCGCCTGCTGTCGATGTTGCGCAAGAACGAGTATCCCGGAAAAATCTATCCGGTGAACCCGAACTACGCCGAGATCGACGGCCTCATTTGCTACAAATCGATCACCGACATCGGCGCGCCGGTCGATCTCGCAATCATCCTCATCCCCGCCCGCGCGGTGCTCGCCGCGCTCGAACAATGCGCCGCCGCCGGCGTGAAGAACGCTGTTATCATCTCCTCCGGCTTCGCCGAGGAGGGCGGGGAGAGCGCGGCGATGCAGGACGCGATCGCGGGGCTGGCGAGGCGCACCGGCATGCGGATTTCCGGTCCGAATGCCGAAGGCTTTTTCAGCCAGAAGCAGCGCGTGGCGGCGACGTTCAGTCCCGCCGTGGACGTCAAGCCGAGCGTGGTGCCGCTGGTCGCCACGACGAAGCGGATCGGCATCGTGGCGCAGAGCGGCGGCATCGGCTTTGCGTATTATCACCGCGCCAGTGCGCTCGGCATTGCCGTGAGCTATGTCGTCAGTGCCGGCAACGAATCCGATCTCGGGGCCGGCGAGTTTCTGGATTACATGGTGCAGGACGCTTCAACGGACGTGATCCTGCTGTTCATCGAAGGCATTCGCGACGTCGACAAGTTTCTCGCGGCAGCGCGGCGCGCCGCCGAACTGAAAAAGCCTGTCATCGTCACGAAGGTCGGCCGCTCCGGCGCCGGGATGCGCGCGGCCGCCTCGCACACCGCGAGCATGGCCGGATGGTCGGCGGCCTACGACGCGGTGTTCGCCAAATATGGCTTCATCGTCTCCAACGATCTCGACGAGGCGCTGACGATCGCAGCTGTGCTTGCGAGCAATCCGTTGCCGAAAGGCGATCGCGTCGCCGTGGTCACCGTCTCCGGCGGCGCCGGCATCTGGGGCGCCGATGCCGTGGCGCTGCAAGGCTTGCAGGTGCCGGAGCTCTCCGAAAAAGTCCAGGCGGAGATCAGCGCGCTGATGCCGTCCTACGGCACCGCGCGCAACCCGATCGACGTCACGGCGCAGGGCGTGACCTCGGGCGGCTTGCAAAAGAGCGTCGATGTGCTCACCGCGTCGGACGAGATCGACGCAATCCTGATCGTGCTGTCGCTGTCGAGCGACGTCCGGAAGCCCTTCAAGGAAGCCGAGCTGACGCCGGTGCTGGCCGCGCAGCACAAGCCGGTGGTGTTCTATTCCTACACGATACCGTCCGATTTCGCGCGGCGCGAGCTTGCCAAATCCGGCGTCGTGGTGCTCTCCGGCCTCACTTATGTCGGCGTCGCGATGCGGCAGCTCGTCGATTATGCCACCTTCGAGCTGCAGAGGCCCGCGGACGGGGCGCAAGTCCCCGCGCGGGACATCTCAGCACAGCTGAAATCGCCTGCGCTCTCGGAAGCCGACAGCAAGACATTGCTCCGCGCCGCCGGCATCGCGCTGCCGGATGAAGTGCTGATGAAGGACAAGGGCGAGCTCGATGATGCCGTCGCCCGCGTCGGCTTTCCGGTGGTGCTGAAGATCCAGTCGCCGGACATCGCGCACAAGAGCGAGGTCGGCGGCGTGCGCGTCAATATCACCACAAAGGGCGAAGCGTTTCTGGCGTTCGAGGCGCTGCTCAACAATGTGCGCCAGCACAGGCCTGAGGCGGCCATTCAGGGCGTGCTGGTCTGCCCGATGGCGAAGCAGGGTGTCGAGATCATCGTCGGCACCATGACAGACGCGACGTTCGGGCCGATGGTGATGGTGGGCCTTGGCGGCATCACGACCGAATTGTTCCGCGACGTCGTCTACCGCCCGGCGCCGGTCAGCGCAGAAGAAGCCGGCACGATGCTGGCGCGCTTGAAAGCCGCGCCGCTGCTGACGGGATTTCGCGGGGCGGCGATGGCGGATGTTGCGGCGGTGTCGCAGTTGATCGCGGACATTTCCGTGCTTGCCGCGCAACATGCAGAGGAGATCGCGGAGATCGAGCTCAACCCGGTGCTGGTGCACGCGGAAGGGCAGGGCGTGACGATCGTGGACGCGCTGGTGGTGGGGCGGAGATCATCCCTCTCCCCTTGTGGGAGAGGGTGGCTCGCCGCGAAGCGGCGAGACGGGTGAGGGGTCTCTCTCCACAAGCGCAAGAGAATGGCTTGCGGAGACAACCCCTCATCCGGCGCTTCGCGCCACCTTCTCCCACAAGGGGAGAAGGAAGAAAGGACCTACCGCCCCCTGAAATTCGCGACCCGCCGCTCTTCCGTGGCCTTCACGCCTTCCTTGAAGTCTTCCGTGGCGCGCAGTCGGGTCTGCTCCTCGAGCTCGTGATTGGTCGCGGCCATCACGCGATCGGCGAGGCCAGCGCGCATCGTGGCGCGGGTGGAGACGAGGCCGAGCGGGGAGCATTCGGCGATTTCACCGGCGAGCTTCAGTGCGGCCGCCTTGACCTGGTCCTGCGGCACCAGCTCGTTGGCGAGGCCCCATTTGAAGGCCTCCTCACCGGTGACGCGGCGGCTGGTGTAGAACATCAGCTCGGCGTTGTTCTTTCCGATCAGCTCGGGCAGCGTCACAGTCAGGCCGAAGCCGGGATGAAAGCCGAGCTTTGTAAAGTTCGCGGAGAAGCGCGCTTCGGGGCAGGTGACCCGGAAGTCCGCCGAGACCGCGAGGCCCAGTCCGCCGCCGATGGCGGCGCCCTGCACGGCCGCGACGATCGGCTTCTTGGCGCGGAAGATGCGCACGGCCTGGATGTAGAGATGATTGATCGCCCCGAGGCTATCGGCCGGATCGCCCTTGGCCGTCTTATCGGCTTCGCGCGCCTCTTGCGCCTGTCGTGCCGGGTCCTGGAAATTGGCGCCGGCGCAAAACGCCTTGCCCTGGGCCGATAGCACCGAGGCGCGAATCTCGATGTCGCGATCGAACTCGTCGAGTGCGTCCGCGATCTGGTTGATCAGCGAAATGTCGAAGAAGTTGAGCGGCGGGCGGCGGATCTCGATGGTGCCGACGTGACCAACTTTTTCGACGCCGATATCTTTATAGGTGCTCATGATGTCCTCGAATGATTAGCGCAAACCAAGCCCGCGGGCGATGATGCCGCGCAGCACCTCGGTGGTGCCGCCCTGGATGGTGAGTTTCGGCGCGGTTTTGATGGCGAAGTCGAGCTGCCGCTCCAGCGTCTCGCGGTTGGTCGCGGTCTCCTCGACGAAGGCGGCGAGATCGCGCACGCGGTGCGGCAGCTGCTGTTCCCACACCGTGCCGATGTCCTTGACGATGGAGGCTTCGACGACCGGCTCCTTGCCGGCTTGCAGCATGCCCGCGACCGAGACCGACATGCGCCGCATGGTGTGGAGCTGCGCCACCAGCCGGCCGATGCCTTCGGCGCTGCGGGTATCCGGATTGGGACCAACGGCGCGAACCAGCTCGGTCAGCACGTAATAGGTCTCCAGGAAGCGCTCGGGGCCCGAACGCTCATAAGCGAGCTCGCTGGTCGCCTGCTTCCAGGCGCCGTCCACTTCGCCGAGCACATGATCGTCAGGCACGAAGAAATCGGTGAACACGACCTCGTTGAACTCGTACTGGCCGGTGATCTGGCCGATCGGGTTCACCTGGATGCCCGGCTGCTTCATCTTGACCAGGAACTGGGTCAGGCCGTGACGTCGGTTTTCCTTGGTCGGCTGCGACGTCCGGAAGATCGCGATCATGTAGTCGGCGATATGCGCCGACGAGGTCCAGATCTTGGTGCCATTGATGAGATAGCCGCCGTCGGTCTTGGTCGCGCGGGTCTTCGCGGCAAACAGGTCCGAGCCGGAGTTCGGTTCGCTCATGCCGATCGCGAAGCAGATCTCGCCGCGGCAGATGCGCGGCAGGATGTCCATTTTGATGTGCTCAGGCGCGTATTTGATCAGCACCGGTCCGCTCTGGCGGTCGGCGACGAAGAAGCGCCGCGTCGGCGCGTTGGCGACGCGCATCTCCTCCGTCACCACGTAACGTTCGAGGAACGAGCGCTCCTGGCCGCCATATTTTTTCGGCCATGTCATGCCGAGCCAACCCTTGGCGCCGACCCGGCGGGAGAATTCCGGCGCGTCGGTGTCTTCGCGGTTGGGCTTGTGCGGATCGAAGGTACCGGCGGCGATTTCCTCCGCGAGGAAGGCGCGTACTTCCTTGCGCAATTGCTCGCATTTCTCGGGCAGGCGGATCGGATCGAAACGGAGGGCAGCGGTCATTGTTGTCTCGTCCCTGATCAGCGCGAAGCCACGAGCGGCCACAATTCGTCGGCGCCGCGGTTGGCAATGAGCTTGCCGAGCTCGACGGCCCAGTGGCTTTCCGAACCGAAATCGTCGCGCCAGGCAAGCGCCCGCAGCGAATAGCGGTGCAGGATGTGCTCCAGGGTGAAGCCGATCGCGCCATGGACCTGGTGCGCAATGGCGCCGCCCTTTTCCGCAGCTTCCGCGCAGCGGATCTTTGCGGAGGCGGCTTCGAGATAGACCGCGTCATCGAACGACTTTGCGTTGGCGATGGCGTCGGCCGCGGAAGTCGCAGCCGCAAGCGCAGCAGCCGACTCGCCGGCGAGGCGGGCGAGATTGTGCTGCACCGCCTGGAATTTGGAGATCTTCTTCTCGAAGGCGACGCGCTCGTTGGAATAGCGCACGGAGATGTCGAGCATCGATTCCAGCGCGCCCGCGATCTGAAGGCTGCGCGCGACGCCGCCCATCAGCATCATTGTGGTCTGGTCAAAGCCGCTCGGCGCGGGCTTGATGGTGAGGGGCTGGACCTTGTCGAGCGTGACGGTGTCGCTGTGGTCATAGCCGACATTGAGTCCGGTCTCGATCCGGCCCTTGCTCGCATCCACCAGCGCGACCGCGACTCCGTCCTTGCCGTGGGCCAGCACCGCGAAGTGCTTTGCCGCCTTTGCGAAGGGCACGCCGCGGGCGCGGCCGGAGAGCGCACCATCGGCATCGCGGGTGATGCGATCCTTGGGCGACGCCGGCAGCACCGTCATCTCCCCCTCCGGGGAAGCGATCTTCGCCTGCGCCAGCAGCCAGCCGGCCAGCATGGTCTCGGCCAGGGGAACCGCGACTGCGAAACGGCCGGCCGCGTTCAGCAGCGCAAAGCCGTCGGCCAGACTCGCGCCGGAGCCGCCGAGATCGTCGGGCACCCAGGCCAGCGGCAGGCCGGCCTCGCTCAGCGCCTGCCACAGCGGCGCCTGCCACGAATCCTTCTTGTCGTTGTTGACGGTCTGCGGATCGGCGAGATCGGCGAAGATTTTCTCCGCGGTCTCGACGACGATATTGTCACTCTCCGCCACAGCGTTCCCCGTGTTTTGCCATTGGCGCATCCGGCCCCAGTGGGGCGGGCGCGCAGGTTCTTCTTGCGCCCGATGATCCAAAAAAGCCATGGCCCTGACAAGCGCTGATCGCAGGTCAACCTGCGGCGCGGGCATGGGCGATGAGCTAATTCCGCTTAGCGGAGTTTGCTCGATTTGCAGGGCGCGGCAAACTCGCTAAACAGAACGTCGATACTCAATCAAGGGGAAGGAAATCCGGATGGCAAAGGACAGTTTGTGCGCAATCGTGACGGGGTCCGCCTCCGGCCTGGGCGCTGCGACCGCGGAAATTCTCGCACGGAGCGGGGCGCGGCTCGTCATCAACTATTCCTCGAGCCAGAAGGAAGCGGAGGCGACCGCGGAGCATTGCCGCAAGGCGGGCTCACCGGAAGTTCTGGTCGCGCAGGGCGACGTCTCGAAGGATGACGATTGCCGCAAGATCGTCGCGGCAGCTGGCGGCTGGGGCCGGCTCGACGTGCTCGTCAACAATGCCGGCACCACCAAGCATGTCGTCCATGCCGATCTCGACGGATTGTCGGCGGAAGATTTCCAGCGCCTGTACGGCGTCAACACCATCGGCCCGTTCCAGATGGTGCGCGCGGCGCGCAGCCTGCTCGAGGCCGGCGCCAAAGCTTCTGGGCGGCCGTCCGCCGTGGTCAACATCTCCTCGGTCGCCGGCATCAGCGGCGTCGGATCGTCGATCGCATACGCCGCGAGCAAGGGCGCGCTCAACACCATGACGCTGTCGCTGTCGCGCGCGCTGGCGCCGCTGATCCGCGTCAACACGGTATGCCCGGGCTATATCGATACACCCTGGTTCACCAAGGGCCGCGGCGAGGCGGGCGCCAAGCAGGTGCGCGACAGCGTCGCGGCGAAGGTGCCGCTGAAGGTCGCGTCATCGGCGGAAGACATCGCGCAGCTCGTCTGTTTCCTGGCGATGCCGGCCTCCAGCAACATGACCGGCGAAGTCGTGCGCATGGATGCGGGGATGCATTTGGTGACGTGATCGCGCGGCACATTCTCTCCACGTCGTCGCCGGGCTTGACCCGGCCTCCGCTCTCTCCACGTCATGGCCGGGCTTGACCCGGCCATCCACGTGTCGCCGCGCGGATCAAAAGACGTGGATGCCCGGGTCAAGCCCGGGCATGACGATGAGGTGGCGGTGTGCCGCTTTCGGCGTTTTGAAGCGTCACCCCTTGATCACGCCGCTCGCCACCAGCCGGTGCCAGATGAACAGCACCACCACGGCGCCGATGGTGGCCATGATGAATCCTGCACCCTGGTCGGGACCGTAATGACCGATGGCCTGACCGATGAAGGTCGCGAGAAACGCGCCGGCGATGCCGAGGATGGTGGTGAGGATGAAGCCGCTCGGATTGTTCGGTCCCGGCGCCAGCCAACGCGCGATGAGGCCGGCGATGAAGCCGACGACGATGATCCACAACAAGCCACCCATGCTCATGTCCGTGCTCCCCTCGTTTGACTAAACCAATCAGACTCTGCCCGCGATCTCTTGCTCGGTCGGCAGCCGTCCGTCCGGCGTCAGATGGTCGACCACCTGCGGCAGATACTGGCTGAGGCCCGAGAGCAGCTCGTCACGCGACAGGCCGCTTTGGGCGGACAGGCTCTCGATCTGGTCGGCGCCGAGCGCATTGGCGAGATCGCCTGGAGCGATCGCCTTGTTCTCGCCCTTGCCGACCCAGGTATTGGCAGTATCGCCATGACCGCTGTGCTGAAGCTGGTTGAGGAGATCGCCGAGCCCGCCGCTGAGCACGCTGCCGGCCGCGCCGCCCGCGAGCAGGCCGCCAAGGCCGCCCTTCAACAGGTCGCCGAGGCCACCACCAGCGCCTGCATTCACCGGCGGGGGGAGATGCGTCGGCGTCGGTGCCGGGGACGGCTGCGGCGCGCTGCCGCTCTGGTTGCCGCTCATATGCTTGAATGCCTTCCAGGCGAGCAGGCCAAGCAGCGCCATGGTCATGGGCGACATGCCGCCACTGGATGAGGATTGTGAACTCGGCGTGCTTGGCCCGCGCGGGCCGTTCTGCATGCCGTTGAGGACGTCGAGCAAACCCATGGCGTTCTCCCTTGGCGCTTTGTTGCCGGTAACAAGCCCCGTTCGAAAACATATGAGGCCGTCATGACGGTTACAAGGCGATTGCGCCGCAACTCCGGGAATGGGCAGCAGACACAGCCTCTGCTATCGAGGGCGGATCGTTGAGGGGGCAAGCCAAGATGATGACGGATCGA
Organism: Bradyrhizobium sp. 45; assembly: GCF_023073155.1. Taxonomy (NCBI): domain Bacteria; kingdom Pseudomonadati; phylum Pseudomonadota; class Alphaproteobacteria; order Hyphomicrobiales; family Nitrobacteraceae; genus Bradyrhizobium; species Bradyrhizobium sp. 45. The sequence goes on from NZ_JADPIX010000122.1 coordinate 120,629, forward strand.
CCGATCGTGGTGGCCGGCGCGGGCGCCATCGGATGTTTTGTCGGCGGCACCCTGGCGGCTGCCGGTCGCCGCGTCGCGTTCCTGGTGCGACCGCGGGTGAAGGCCGAGATCGAGCGGTTCGGTCTGCTTCTGACCGATTTCGACGGCTCCGAGAAGAAGCTCGATCCGGGCCAACTCGCGCTATCGGAAGATCCCGCGATCTTGCACAGCGCCGGCATCGTGCTGGTCACGGTGAAGAGCGCCGACACGGCAGCTGTCGCCAAGCAGATCGCGCAGCATGCGCCGCAGGACGCTGTCATCGTCTCGCTGCAAAACCGCGTCGGCAACGTCGCGGTGCTGCGCGATCGCCTCGGCGATCGCCGCGTGCTCGCCGGCATGGTGCCTTTCAACGTGGTCGGGATGGGCGAGGGCCGCTTCCACCGCTCGACCTCTGGCGACATTCATGTTGGCCAAGATGACACGAACGCGGCCGCAGCTCTGTCGGTGCCGGGGCTCACGATGCGCGCGAGCCGCGACATCACCGGCGTGCAATGGGGCAAGCTGATCATCAATTTGAACAACGCGCTCAGCGCCTTGTCCGACATGCCCCTCGCTGCGCAATTGGGGAACCGCGAATGGCGAAGGTTGTTCGCCGATCAGATGGCGGAGGGGCTGGCTGCAATGAGGGCCGCCGGCATCACACCGGTCTCGGCGACGCCGATCCCGTCGTCCTGGACGCCCGCCTTGCTGAGACTGCCTGATCCGATTTTCGACCTGATCCTGGGAAGGACCATGAAGATCGATCCCGAGGCGCGTTCCTCGATGTGGCAGGATTTGAAGCAGGGCCGCAAGACCGAGATCGACTATCTCCAGGGCGCGATCATCGCCCTCGCCGAACAGAACAGTGTCGACGTGCCGCTGTCGCGCCGCATTGTTGCGCTGATCAACGAGGCTGAGGCCGCGGGCAAGGGTCCGCCGCGGCTGACGCCGCAGCAGGTTCGCGGCGCTGCATGAGTTCACGCCGGCTGACGGGAGACGTGCGATGAAACGTTGTTTGACGATCGGGGTCGTGCTCGCCGCCTTATGTGCAGCTTCCACGTTTGCTCAGGCAAGGCCGCCGACCGTCACGAATTCGCCCGGCTATGACGCGCGCCTGAAGGAGAGTCGTTCGCAGTTGGGTAGTTCACCGACAACAACGGCGCCGGTGAATGCGCCGGTTGCTCAACCGAAGCGCAGCAAGAAGAAGCACACGAACTGAGGCTAGGAGACGGATCCCCGCCCAGTTCGTCATTGCGAGCGTAGCGAAGCAATCCAGACTGCCTCCGCGGAGAGATGCTGGATTGCTTCGCTGCGCTCGCAATGACGGCGACGCAGCTCAGCCCTTCTTCGCGGGCTTGCTCGGCGTCGGGCTGAACAGCTTCTTGATGTCGTTCAATCCATCCGACAGCCGCGGCCATTCGCAGGAGAACGAGCCCTTGGTGCAGGGTGTGCCCTTCGGCCGCGGCCGCGCGTCGCCGATGGCGGCCTGCTGGACTTTCGGCCGCTCGACCGGCACGGGCACGCGCTCGACCTCGGTTCGCAACGCGACCCGCTGGAGCTGCTGCACCTGTTGTTCCTGCTGCTCGCGCTGCTGGCGCGCGGTGGCCTGCGCGGCTTCATTGCTGCGGCGCTGATTGGCGAGATAGGCGGTGTAGGATTCGTCGATCTTCTTCTGCTCCTCCGGCGTCGGATTGGGCCCGGCGATGTCGAAGCTGCGGTCCTGGAGGAAATCGTAATAGGAATAGCCGCCGCCCGCCTTGCGCCGGCCGGCGAATTTGGCGTTGCAGTCGGCAAGCGCAGCCGTCTTCTCGGATTTGGTCGTAGCTTTCTCGGCGGCGTCGGCGCAGGCCTCGAAGTCAACAGGCGCGCGCTTCCACCATTGTGCCTGGGCATGCGACGGCGCCAGCAGGAAAAATCCTGCTGCAGCAACGACAAGCGCCGCACGACGCGATGCAACTACGTCCGACATTCTACGAGAGCATTCCTTGCAAAACTCAACCCGAACTGAGTCGGGCTGATTTTTGCCCCTTTATGGCCTGCTTGTCACCCATGGAACCCGGGAATTTCATGGCTGTGATGCTGACATTTTTTGCTTGACGTGGCGCAGGAGTCACAGCGTCACTTCATCCTGCGCTCGCCTCATCGGCGACGCCAAGAATACGAAGTGGAAACGCCTCATGCTGCTGCCCCTGTCCGATGTGCCGCGCTGGTACGCCGAACGCAAACCGCAAGGCACGATCGCCGTCCGTCACGGGCAGGATACGCTGACATGGGACGCGCTCGAACGCGGCGCCAACCGGCGCGCGCGGGCGTTCATGGCCAAGGGTGTCAAGCCCGGCGACTTTGTCGCGATCGGTTTGCCCAACTGCAATGCGTTTTTCGAGACCTCGTTTGCAGTGTGGAAATGCGGAGCGACGCCGACCTCGTTGTCATGGCGGCTGCCGCGCGGCGAAGCCGCCGCGGTGCTCGACATCCTGAAGCCGGCGCTGGTGGTCGGCGGCGAAGCCGACTGGAACGCGCCGAACCGTCTGCCCGCGGATTTCGTGCCGGAAGGGTTTTCGGACGAGCCGCTCACCGCACCGGTGGCGCGCTATTGGAAAGCCATGACCAGCGGCGGATCGACCGGCCGCCCGAAGGTGATCCTCGATCACCAGCCGGCGGTGATCGACACGGTCGCCGCGCCGCCGCTCAACATCCCCTTCGGGGTCTCGTTGCTCAATCCCGGTCCGCTCTATCACAATGCGCCGTTCATCGTGTCGCACTACGCGCTGTTCACCGGCGGCCAGCTCACCGGCCTCGTCAAGTTCGACGCCGAGGAGGCGCTGCGGCAAATTGCGCGCGAGCGCGTGCAATGGGTCAATTTCGTGCCGACCATGATGCACCGGATCTGGGCGCTCCCGGAGCACGTGCGCAACGCCTACGATGTGTCGAGCCTGCAAACCGTCTTCCACATGGCCGCTCCGATGCCACCCTGGCTGAAGGAGAACTGGATCGCCTGGCTCGGGCCTGAGCGGATCTGGGAGCTCTATGGCGGCACCGAGCGACAGGGCTCCTGCATCATCTCCGGCAAGGAATGGCTGACGCACCAGGGCTCGGTCGGCAAGATCGGCGAGACGGCGCGCTTGCGCATCATCGGCGAGGACGGCAACGACGTTGCGCCGGGTGAGACCGGCGAGATTTACTTCCTCAACAATGACGGCAATGACGCCACCTATCACTATCTCGGCGCCGAGCCGAAGCGCCGCGCCGACGGCTGGGAATCGCTGGGCGATATCGGCAGGCTGGATGCGGAAGGCTACCTTTATCTCGGTGACCGCCTCGCCGACATGGTGCTGCGCGGCGGCGCCAACATCTATCCCGCCGAGGTCGAAGCTGCCGTCTCCGCCTGTCCGGGCGTGCGCTCCTGCGTGGTGGTGGGATTGCCCGATCCGGAATTGGGCCAGCGCGTGCACGCCATCATCGAGCCGGAGAGCGATGCGGACGGCCAAGCCATCGCCGACGGAATGGCGGATTTCCTCAAAGACAGGCTCAGCCGCTACAAGCACCCGGAGAGCTTCGAGATCGTCACCGTCCCACCACGCGACGATTCCGGTAAAGTTCGCCGCACGCTGTTGCGCGACGAGCGCGCGGCGTGGATGAAGGAGGGGCGCGCGTTCCGGATTTGGCCGGCGAAGGCGCGGGCGGACGCCGATTAAGAGAATTCATGGGAAGGACCGAGATTATGACCATCACCATCGCCGCGAACGCTGTGCCGAAGCCGCCGGCCGCGATCATCGAGGGCTTTCGCGGTGCGCCGACCCCGGTCATTTCGGACAATCTCGGCCGGCTGCCGGGCGCCGTGGGGCTCAAACCCTATCATCGCGGTGCCAAGCTGGTGGGCACGGCCTTCACGGTCCGCACCCGTCCCGGTGACAATCTCGCCATCCACCGCGCGCTCGAGCTGGTGGGCCCCGGCGACGTCATCGTGGTCGATGGCGGCGGCGACGAGACCCGCGCGCTGGTCGGTGAGATCATGAAGAACATCGCGCAATGGCGCAAAGCCGAAGGCTACGTCATCGACGGCGCGATCCGCGACGTCGCGGCGTTCGCTGCCGATGACTTTCCCTGCTATGCCCGCGCGGTGATCCACCGCGGCCCTTACAAGAACGGCCCCGGCGAGATCAACGTGCCTGTTTCGATCGGCGGCAGCGTGATCTCGCCCGGCGACATCGTCGTCGGAGACGAGGACGGCGTGGTGTCGTTTGCCGCCGCCGGTGCCGCGGCGCTGCTCGACGCCGTGCGAGCCCAGGTCGCGCGCGAGGAGGAGACGCTGAAGGCGATCCGCGAGGGCCGTTATCAAGGCTCGTATGGCAAATCCTGATCAGCGAGAATGAAGAGGAGGGCGGCGTGAGCCAGCAGGACGAATTCCACAATCTCGACGATAACGGCGACGGGTTGTTTCGCGAGCTCGCGGCAGGGGTGACCACGCGCATCTTCTCCGGCGAGCAGGCGATGCTGTCGGTGGTGACGCTGGCGCCGCATGCGCAAGGCACGCTGCACCATCATCCCGAGGAGCAGTGGGGCGTGCTGCTCGACGGCTCCGCCATCCGCGTCCAGGGTGATGAGGAGATTGCCGTGAAGAAAGGCGACTTCTGGCGCACGCCGGGTAATGTGCCGCACACCATGCGCGCCGGCCCCGACGGCGCCCGCGTGCTGGACATCTTCAGTCCGCCGCGGCCAGAATACAGAAAAGCGGGATCCGGTTTCGGGACCACTTAAAGCGCCAAAGAGCAAAAGCCGGGCGCGAGAAAACAGGGGAGGGATACCATGACGATCACACGACGGACGCTGCTGGCAGCGCCGGCTATTCTCGCGATGACGCCGGCGTTGGCGCAGGCTTCAAAAATCACACTGGTGGTGCCGTTTCCGCCGGGCGGATCCACCGATGCGATGGCGCGGCTGCTCCAGAGCCATCTGCAAACCAAGCTCAACCGCATCGTCATTGTCGAGAACAAGTCGGGCGCGGCAGGCGCGCTCGGCGCGGCGCAGGTCGCCAAGAGCCCGCCTGACGGCTCGACGTTCCTGGTCACCTTCGATTCCCATGCGGTGATCCCCTCCATCCTCGACAAGCCGCCCGTCGATGTCGAGCGCGAGCTAATGCCGGTGTTGCTGGTCGGCACCGCGCCTTACGTGATCGCTGCCGGTGCAGGCCGCCCCTACAAGAGCTTTGCCGACGTGGTGGCGGCCTGCAAGGCGACGCCCGGCGCGGTGAAATATGCCTCCGTCGGCATCGGCACGCTCGGCCATCTCGCCATGACCGTGCTCGGCAACAAGGCCGGCGTCGAGATCATGCACGTGCCCTATCGCGGCGGAGGCCCCGCAATGAACGACGTGCTCGGCGGCCATGTCGACCTGATCGCGGGATCTGCGGCGCTGGTCGCAGCCCAGCTCGGCACCAACATGCTGCGTCCGATCCTGCAGCTCGGCCGCGAGCGGCTGCCGGGCCTGCCGGATACGCCGACCGCGATCGAGGCGGGCTTTCCGGATTTCGAGACGCTGGCCTGGTGGGGCATCTTCGCGCCCACCGGCACGCCGCCGGACATCGTCGCAGGCCTCGCGACGGCGTCCAAGGAGATCCTGAGCGAGCCCGCGACCGCCGCCCAGCTCAAGGAAACGCAGCAGATGACGCTGCTGCTCGAGGACGCTCCCGCCTTCAAGACCTTCTTCGACAAGCAGGTCGCCATTTGGGGCAAGGTGGTCAAGGACAACAATATCCGGGCATGAGATGACCGGCAGCCCTCCGCATTGAGCAACGCGGAGGGCTTCCGATCCCCCTTCCGCTTTGATATGAAGCCCCGGTAACCCGCTCTGCGGGTTCCGCGGTCCCGTAGCTCAGCCGGATAGAGCGACGGTTTCCTAAACCGTAGGTCGGAAGTTCGAGTCTTCCCGGGATCGCCAGTTTTTCAGTGAGCAATCGTCGCGTTTGATACGCTCGTCGGCGCAAAAATTGCTAGAAGCGCGAAGCTTCCTCCTGGCCCGGGCTGACTGCCGCCCCGCCTCGCTGCCATATCCGGAGACGACAATGCCTTTCGATTTGATCCTGCGCGGCGGCCGTGTGGTCGACCCGTCCCAGAAGCTCGACGCCGTGACCGATGTCGCCTTTTCCGGCGGCAAGGTCGCGGCGATCGGCAGTGGGCTCAAGGCGGATCCGGGCACCGAGGTGCGCGACGTCTCTCGCTACATCGTGACGCCGGGACTGATCGATCTCCACACCCATGTCTATTGGGGCGGCACGTCGCTCGGCATCGACGCCGAGGAGTTCTGCCGTCTTTCCGGCGTCACCACCGCGGTCGATACCGGCAGTGCGGGGCCGGGCAATTTCGCGGGCTTCCGCAAGCATGTGATCGAGCCGAGCCAGGTTCGTATCCTCGCTTATCTGCATGTCTCGCATGCCGGCATTTTCGGCTTCTCGCACCGGATCATGGTCGGCGAGAGCGAGGAGCTGCGGCTGATGAATCCGATCGAGGCGGCCAAGGTGGCCGACGCCAACCGCGATCTCATCGTCGGCATCAAGGTGCGCGTGGGGCTGCATTCCTCGGGCACGTCGGGCGTCGTGCCGCTCGACATCGCGCTCGAGGTCGCGAACGAGGTCGGCATGCCCCTGATGGCGCATATCGATCATCCGCCGCCGAGCTACGAGGAGGTGCTGGCGCGCCTGCGCCCCGGCGACGTGCTCACCCATGCGTTCCGTCCCTTCCCCAACACGCCTGCGACCGCGCAGGGCACGGTGAAGCGGGCGGTGCTCGACGCCCGCGAGCGCGGCGTGCTGTTCGACATCGGCCACGGCAAGGGCTCGTTCGCATTCAAGACCGCGCGTGCGATGCTCGCCAACGGCTTCTATCCCGACACCATCTCGTCCGACATTCATCAGCTCTGCATCGACGGCCCGGCCTTCGATCAGGTGACGACCCTGTCGAAATTCCTGTGCATGGGCATGCCGCTGTCCGACGTCATCGCAACCTCGACCGTCAACGCCGCGATGGCGCTGCGGCGCCCCGAGCTCGGCAGCCTCAAGCCGGGCAGCGTCGGCGACGCCACGCTGATCTCGGTGAGGGAAGGCCAGTTCGACTATGAGGACGTCGTCGGCGAGCACCTGATCGGCGACCGCAAGATCGTCTCCGAAGGCGTCGTGATCGGCGGCCGGTGGTGGCATCCGAATTGAGCGGCAGGCCGTTCACGCCGGCTTGATTACAACGACCTCGCGATCAACAGCTTCATGATCTCGTTCGTCCCGCCATAGATCTTCTGGATGCGGGAATCGATGAAGATGCGCGAGATCGGATATTCCTGCATATAGCCGTAGCCGCCGAACAGCTGCAGGCATTCGTCGGCGGTCTCGACCTGCTTCTCCGAGCACCAATATTTCGCCATCGACGCCGTGACGGTGTCGAGGTCCTTTGCGACCAGCCGCTCGATGCACCAGTCGACGAAGACGCGCGCGATCATCGCTTCGGTCTTGCGCTCGGCGAGCTTGAAGGCGGTGTTCTGGAAATCCATCAGCGGCTTGCCGAAGGCCTTGCGCTCCTTGGTGTAGTCGACGGTGAGTTTTATCGCGCGCTCCATAGCCGCGACCGCGCCGACCGCGAGCGCGAGGCGCTCCTGCGGCAATTGCTGCATCAGCTGCACGAAGCCCTGGCCTTCCTCGCCGCCGAGCAAATTGTCCGGCGGCACCGCGACGTTGTCGAAGAACAGCTCAGACGTGTCGGAGGCATGCAGGCCGATCTTGTCGAGGTTGCGCCCGCGCTTGTATCCATCCGCGCCTGAGGTTTCGACCACGATCAGCGAAATGCCCTTGGCGCCGACATCGCCGGTGCGCGCAACCACGATGACGAGGTCGGCAGCCTGGCCGTTGGTGATGAAGGTCTTCTGTCCGTTGATGACGTAGGAATTGCCCTGCTTCCTGGCGGTGGTCTTGACGGCCTGCAAATCCGAGCCGGTGCCGGGCTCGGTCATGGCGATGGCGCCGACCATCTCGCCTGAAGCCATCTTCGGCAGCCAGCGCTTCTTCTGCTCCTCCGAGCCGTAATTGAGGATGTAGTGCGCGACGATGGCGCTGTGCACGGAGACGCCGGTCGTCAGCTCCGGCACCGTGCTTTCGAGGTCGTCGAGCACGGCGGCATCATAGGCGAAGGTGGCGCCCAGGCCGCCATATTCCTCCGGCACGCTTGCCAGCAGCGCGCCCATCTCGCCGAGCCCGCGCCAGGCAAAGCGGTCGACCATCTTCTGCTCGCGCCATTTTTCGGCATGCGGGGCCAGATCCTTGGCAAGATACTTCCGGAACTGGTCGCGGAAGATTTCGAGCTCTTCGGTCATCCAGGAGGAGCGGTAGGACATGGTCACCTCGGTCAATGCGGCTTGCCGGCCTGGTTAGGCCAGCCTTTGGCGGCAATTATTGTGTTTTCAGGCTGTGCCGGTGACGCTACCAAGGCGGCCGGAGCAGCGTCTATCGGGATGGTTGATTGTGGCTGTCAAAATCCAAACCGTCAAAACCAAAGAGCTCAAGCTCGACATCGCGCGCATCGGCACGGTCTCCGCGATCCTGACGCAGCCGGACAAGGCGCGCGCCTGCTACGTCCTGGCGCATGGTGCCGGTGCAGGGATGCGGCATGCATCGATGGACAAGATTGCGGAGGGGCTCGCTGCTCGCGACATCGCGACCTTCCGCTTCAATTTTCCTTACATGGAAAACAAGCAGGGCCGTCCCGACCAGCCTGCGGTCGCCCACGCCACGATCCGCGTGGCAGTCGAGGAAGCCGCGCGGCTCTGCCCGGGTGTGATGCTCGTTGCGGGTGGAAAATCCTTCGGCGGGCGCATGACCTCGCAGGCGCAGTCCAAGGCTCCGCTGCCTGATGTCAAAGGGCTCGCCTTCCTCGGTTTTCCCCTGCACGCCGACAAGAAGCCGTCGACGGAGCGCGCCGAGCATCTCGCCCATGTCGAGATCCCGATGCTGTTCCTGCAAGGCACCCGCGACGGGCTCGCCGATCTCGGCCTCCTCAAGCCGGTCATCGCCGCTCTTGCCCCGAAGGCGACGCTGCATGAGATCGAAGGCGGCGATCACTCCTTCGCGGTGCTGAAAAAGTCCGGCCGCACCAATGAAGAGGCGCTGACAGAGGTGCTTGATACGCTCGCGGCCTGGATCGACAGCCTCGCCTGAAATCTCACGCCGAATATAGCCCCTTGTCGCGCGCCTTCTGGATCGCGAGCGCGGCGATCAAGTCGAGCGTCGGCGTCGACAGGCCGGCGGTGCGCGCGAAGGCTTGGGGCGCCTTTACCAGGACGTCGATCTCCATGGCGCGGCCGAGCTCGTAATCCTGCAGCAGCGACGGCTTGTGGTTGGGGGCGGGGCCGCTGCGTGATACGCGCTTGACCTCGGGGATAAAATGCTGAGCGATCTCGTTGGCCTCGTTCAGCATCCGCGGAATGACATCCGCAAAGGCGGGGTCATCGCGCACGCCGCGCGCGGTCTGGCCGGTGAGCAGGCACAGCACCGACAGTGACATGTTGGTCAGCAGCTTTGACCAGATCGCCTCGCGGATCTCGGCGACCGGCGGCGATTCCAGCCGTGCGTCGCTGAAGACACCGCGGAGCGTCGTGATGCGCTCGCAATTGCGGTCGTCACATTCGCCGATCAGCAGGCGGTTGCGGTCCGGCGTCAGGTTCTGCACCACGCCGGGCGCGATCACCTCGTTGGAGGAGAAGACTACGCCGCCGACGATCCGCTCTTTCGGAATGCAGGCGCGCAGGCGTCCGCCCGGGTCGAGGAAGGAAATGTCCGGCGGGGTCGGGTGCCGCGGCGGCAGGCCGATCCGGTACCACCAGGGAATGCCGTTCTGCGCGAACACGATCGCGGTGTTGTCCTGCAGCAGCGGCTTGAGACTGGAGACCAGCCCGGTCAACGCGGTCGCCTTCAAGGTGCTGATCACGACGTCCTGCGGGCCGAGCTGGGCCGGATCGCCGGAGGCGTTCACCTTGGCGGAGACCTCGGAATCGCCGACGCGCAGCTTGAGGCCGTTGGCCCGGACCGCCTCCAGGTGCGCGCCCCGCATCACGCACGAGACCTCGTGGCCGGCGCGGGCCAACCGAACTGCAAGATGGCTGCCGACGGCGCCCGCGCCGAAAATGCAGATGCGCATGTGATGTCCGTCCCTGATCCCTTGATGCCGCCCCGCGGCAGCATGACACAAGCCGCCATGCGATGGACGCGGCTGCCCTACGCTCGAAAGATATGGATCAGGGCGCGGAGCCTCGGTCATAGTGCGCGCCAAACAAACGAGCGGAGGAACACCGATGACCGACAGCCCCGTCCTGTGGACCCTGGATGCGCGTGGGGTTGCGACCGTCACGTTGAACCGGCCGGAGGTTAACAATGCCTATGACGGCGCGTTGATCGCAGGCGTGCTCGCGGCCATGGACGATCTCGGCAGCAAGCCCAACCTTCGCGTCGTTGTGCTCAAGGGCAATGGCAAGCATTTCCAGGCTGGCGCCGACCTCAAATGGATCAACGGCGTGCGGCCGCAATCGAGCGAGGCGAACGAGGCCGCGTCGCGGGCGACGTTCGAGGCCGTGCAGCGGCTCAATACGCTGGCTATCCCGACGGTCGCGCTGGTGCAGGGCGGCTGCTTTGGCGGCGGCACCGGCGTGATCGCGGCCTGCGACGTCGTGATCGCGGCCGACAACGCGCTGTTCTCGATCACCGAAGTGCGCTGGGGCCTGACCGCGGCCATCATCATCCCGCAGCTCTGCGATGCCATTGGTGTACGGCAAGTCCGCCGCTACGCGCTGACAGGTGAACGTTTCGGCGCCGAGGACGCCCGTCGTATCGGCCTCGTCCACGAGGTGGTGCCGCTCGCCGATCTCGACGCCGCCGGCGCCAAGGTGGTCGAGCAGTTGCTTGCCAACGGATCGGAGGCGATGGCCGAGACCAAGCGGCTCGCGCTGGAAAGTTCGTTCGGCGGCATGGCGGTGGACGATGCGGCTTACAAGCGGCTCGTGCATCTGCATTCGCTGAAGCGACAGAGCGCGGAAGCCGCCGAGGGGCTGGCGTCGTTCGCGGAAAAGCGCGCCGCGAATTGGGCAGGTGCTAAAAGCTGAACGCGAGTAGCCCGGATTACGCTTCGCTCCATCCGGGCTACGGGCTTTTACAGCGACGTCGCGAGTGACCTTTTCAGCAAAGTGAGCAGCGCCTGTACCGCGGCGGCATTGCGCCGCCGTTCAGGGATCGCAGCCTTCACCCACAATTCCGGAATCGGAAACTCGCGCAGCACCGGCTTGAGCGCGCCGTCGCGCAAGGCGCCCGCGACGAGATAGTCCGATATCAACACAATGCCGTTGCCGGCGATGGCGCTGCGCGCCAGCACTTGGCCCTCGTTGCAGGACAGCAGCGGACTGACCTGGACGCTGATGCGGCCGCGCGGCCCGTCAAAGATCCATTCGGGGCCGGTCGGTAGAAAGCTGAGGCAGCGATGATCGACCAGATCACGCGGATGTTTTGGCGTGCCGTGTTTCTTCAAATAGGCAGGCGAGGCGCAGAGCAGCCGCTTCAGCGGGCACAAGGGTTCGTCGACGACACCGCCAAAGGAATGCGGGAAGGCGCCGATGGCGATGTCAAAGCCTTCGGTGACGGGATCGACCGGACGGTCGAACAGCACGATCTCGAGCTTGAGCCGCGGGTTCTGGGTCTGGAAGGCGGTGAAGACGTCCGCAAGCCGCGCGACCGTCAGCGAGGTCGGGGCCTTGATGCGCAGATGATCGACGAGATCGTGGCCCTTCTCGCCCATGCGCGACAGCAGATCGGCGGCGTCGGTGACGACGCCGCGGGCGCGATGCACGTAGCGCTGGCCGGCCTCGGTCAGCCGCAATTGCCGGGTCGAGCGATGAAACAGTGGCGTGCCGATCCGCGCCTCCAGCTGCGTGACGCGCTTGGCGACCACCGACGTCGAGACGCCGAGTTTTCGCGCGGCCGCGGAGAAGCCGGTGGCGTCGGCGGTCGCGAGGAACGCCTGAAGGTTTACCAGGATGTCCATCTTCGGCCTTTCGCGATTCGAGAAAGGTGATCGCCTATTTTGGCGGATTGTAGCTCGATCCGGGTTAATTCATAGTCCGGCCCAAGCAAAGGATTTCAGGGACAGGACGCGCCATGCAGGCCATGACGATCGAAGAACCGGCGCGCCAGGTGCCGCTTTACGGCGAATATGAAGTCGTCGTCCTCGGCGGCGGTCCGGCCGGCATCGTGGCGGCGGCCTCAAGCGCACGCGCGGGACGGAAGACGCTGCTGATCGAGCGGTACGGCTTCCTTGGCGGCATGGGCACCGCCGCAGGCGTCACCAATTTCTGCGGCCTGCACGGCAATGTCCACGGCGAGGCCCACCGGCTGGTGCAGGGCATGGCGTCGGAGTTGCTGGCGCGGATCGATCGCTTGAACGGCCTCAACGCGCCGCATCTGATTCTCGGCAAGGTCTTCGCCCAGGCCTACGACACCGCCGCCTACAAGATCGCGGCCGACCAACTGCTCGCCAGTCACAAGGTGCACATCCTTTTCCACGCGCTTGGTGCCGGTGTGGTGATGGGCGCTAACAGCCGCATCGATGCGCTGATGGTCGAGACCAAGGCCGGCCGGCAGGCGGTGCGATCGGAGATCTTCATCGATTGCTCCGGCGACGGCGATCTCGCGGTTTGGGCCGGCGCGCCGTTCGAATTCGGCGACGAGCACGGTCATCCGATGTATCCCTCGATGATGCTCCGTCTCAACAACATCGACCCGGAGAGGGCAGGCGAAGCCTGGCGGACCATTCCGCAATTGATGGAGCAGGCCACCGCCGCCGGCACCCACACATTCCCGCGCAAGAGCGCGATCGTGCGGCCGCAGAAGTCCGGCATCGAATGGCGGGTGAATTTTACGCAAGTGGCGCGCGAGGACGGCCATGCCATCAACGGCATCGAGCCTGATGATCTCACCCGCGGCGAGATCGAGGGCCGCAAGCAGGCGCTGGCTGCGTTCGAATTCCTGCGCACCGTGCCGGGCTTTGAAAAATCCTACATCGTCGACCTGCCGCCGCAGCTCGGCATCCGCGAAACCCGCCGCATCACGGGCGGCTATCAGCTCAGCGGCGAGGACGTGCTCGGCTGCGCTTCGTTCGAGGATTCCATCGGGGTCAATGGCTGGCCGATCGAGGCCCATGTCCCCGGCGACGTCGTCTTCACCTTCCCGCCGATCCCGGAATCGCGCGGCTATAACGAGCTGCCTTACCGCATGCTGGTGCCCGAAGGCGTCGATAATCTGCTGGTCGCCGGCCGCTGCGCCTCGATGACCCATGAGGGCCAATCGGCGGCCCGGGTCTCCGGTGCCTGTTTCGTGATGGGGGAGGCGGCCGGTTCCGCGGCAGCGCTGGCGCTCTCCGGAAACCGGATCCCGCGTGACATCCCCGTTGAAAAGCTGCAGGAAACGTTGAAACAACAGGGCGCCTTTATCGGACGGGACCAGCCCGTGCCTGAAGGCCTGTAACCGACTGCAAGATATCGACGGCGGAGGAAACGAAATGATCGGGATTGTGCGGCTCGCGCTAGCTGGCCTGATGGCGATCACAGCAATGGGCACGGCCCGAGCCGAGGACGCGCTGAAGGCCAGGATCGGCGTGCTCAGGCTATCCTCCTCCGCGCCGGTGTTCATCGCGCAGGACAAGGGCTATTTCCGCGAGGCCGGCCTCGAGGTCGAGCTGAAATTCTTCGACGCGGCGCAGCCGATCGCGGTGGCGACGACCTCGGGCGACATCGATTTCGGCGTCACCGCCTTCACCGCAGGTCTTTACAATCTCGCCGGCAAGGGCGTGCTCAAGGTGATCGGCGGCATGAGCCGCGAGAAGGCTGGTTATCCCCTGATCGGCTATTTCGCCAGCAACAACGCCTATGCGAGCGGTCTGAAGACGCCGAAGGACCTCGCGGGCAAGCGCGTGGCGATGACGCAGGTTGGCTCCTCCTTTCACTATTCGCTCGGCCTGCTTGCCGACAAATACGGTTTCAAGCTCGCCGACGTGAAGATTGTGCCGCTGCAATCGCTGTCGAATGCGGCGGCCGCGCTGAAGGGCGAGACCGTGGATGCAGCGCTGCTGCCGATCTCCACCGCGCGAAAGCTGATGGACGACGGTGGTGCGAAGTTTCTCGGCTGGGTCGGCGACGAGACACCCTGGCAATTGGGCGCGGTGTTCGCCTCGCCGAAGACGCTGACCAACAAGGTGCTGGTGACGAAGCTGCTCGGCGCCTTGGCAAAGGCCGACCGCGAATATCACGACGTCATCCTCGCCGCGATGAAGGACGGTGTCGCGCCGATCAATGACAAGACAAAGCCGCTGCTGGAGATCATCGCCAAATATACGAACCTCCCGGTCGAGCAGGTGGTCGGCAACTGCGCCTATATCGATCCCGACGGCAAGCTGGATGTGAAGAACGTCGACAACCAGATCAAATGGCTCCAGGAGCAGGGTTTTGCCGACAAGGGCTTCGACGCGAATGCGATCATCGCCAAGGAATTCGTGAAGGCGGATTGAGAGTAGAACGCAGTCCATGGACCTGATCGCCAACCACATCACCCATCGCTTCGGCGATCTCGCCGTGCTCGACAACGTCTCGTTCACCGTCAGCGCGGGCGAGGTGGTGGCGATCGTGGGGCCGTCGGGCTGCGGCAAGAGCACGTTGCTGTCGATCCTCGGCGGGCTGTTGCTGCCGACCTCCGGCGCGCCCGAGCTGCGTGGATCGCCGCCGGCGGACAGCCTCAATCCGCTCACCTTCGTGTTCCAGGACTTTGCGCTGCTGCCCTGGGCGAATGTGGAGGAGAACGTCGAATTCCCGCTGCTGCACACCCAGCTCTCGGCCGTGCAGCGCCGCGCGCTGGTCGAGGACGCCTTGCGCCGCACCGGCCTGACCGATTTTCGCAAAACCTATCCAAAGCAGCTTTCCGGCGGCATGCGCCAGCGCGTCGGCATTTCGCGCGCGCTCGCGGTCAGGCCGGCCATTCTCCTGATGGACGAGCCATTGTCGGCGTTGGATTCGCAGACCCGCGAACTGCTGATGGAGGATTTCGTCCGGCTGCTCGCCGATGGCGGCATGGGCGCCGTGTATGTCACGCATAATCTCGAAGAGGCGGCGAGGCTTGCCGACCGCATCGTGGTGCTGTCGCGGCGCCCTGGCCGTATTCGCGAGGTCGTGAGCGTGCCGATGACGCGCACTGAGCGCGGTGACATTGCAGCCCGTGAAAAGCTGCTCGCGCTTCAGAACCAGATCTGGTCGCTGATCCGCAACGAGGCGATCGATGCCGAGCGCGAGGTCCAGCATGCTTGATCGCGCTCCGGCGGGAACATCGACGAAGGATGAAGCGGTCCGGCGCGTCCGCTTTCGCGGCGCCGGCTTCGTGCCGGCGAGCAGCCGTTTCGGCGGCTGGATCGCGCTCGCGCTGGTCATTGCGATCTGGCAGGCCGCCGGCAGCACCGGCCTGGTCAATCCGCTATTCCTGCCACCGCCATCGGCGATCGCGCGGGCGATCTACCAGCTCGCGATCTCGGGTGCGCTGTGGCAGCACCTTTCCGCGTCGCTCCTGCGCATCGGTGTCGGCTGGCTGCTCGGCACGGCAGCCGGTGTCGCCGTTGGCTTTGCCATCGGCCTGTCGCGTCTGGCGCGCAGCGTCGGCATCACCTTCATCTCGGCGCTGTTCCCGATCCCGAAGATCGCGCTGCTGCCGCTGTTGATCCTCTGGCTCGGCATCGGTGAAGAGCCGAAGATCGCGACCATTGCGCTCGGGGTGTTCTTCTCGACCGCGATCTCGGTCTATAGCGGCGTCGACGCGGTGCCGCGCAACCTCATCCGCATGGCGCAGAGCTTCAACGTGCCGTTCGCCACCATCGTGCGCAAGGTGGTCTGGCCGGGCGCGCTGCCCGCGATCCTCGCCGGCTTCCGTATCACCTCGTCGGTGGCGCTGCTGCTCGTCGTCAGCGCCGAGATGATCGGCGCGCAGTACGGCATCGGCGCGTTCGTGCTGCAGGCTGGCAATTTGATGCAGACGGATCAGCTGCTCGCGGGCGTGGTGATTTTGTCGGTGTTTGGGTTGATGGTGGGGAGGGTGATCAACTGGCTGGAGACGCGGCTGTTGCACTGGCGGTGAGGTTTACTCCGTCATTGCGAGCGCAGCGAAGCAATCCAGACTGTCGCCGCGGAAAGATTCTGGATTGCTTCGCTGCGCTCGCAATGACGATGCTACCAGCAGCGTACCTCACGCATTCCCGCGATCCTCCCGGAACAAATCCAGCTTCTGCTGCACGGGGCGATCCGAGAAGCTGAACAGCACCGCATCCATATCAGCCTCGTGCGTGACCCATTGCCAGCTCGGCACCACGAACAAATCGCGCGGGCCCCATTCGAACGTCGCATCCCCGATGCGGGTACGGCCGTGGCCCTCGATCGGACAGAACACCGTCGCGTCCGTCGCGCGATAGCGCGCGGTCTTGAAGCCCTTCGGCAGCAGCTGGATGAACGTGCCGATGGTCGGCATCGCGAAGTCGCCGGTCTCGGGGTTGCTGAATTTCAGCTTCAGCCCGTGACAGGCATCCCACTCCTGGCTCGCGCGAGCCTTCTCCAGTGCCTCGCGCGTGTAGGCATAGGGATAGCTGAAGATCGGGGAAGTCTTCGAGCTCCGCTTCACGTCGACCGGCAGCAGATTGTGGCCGTAGCGTGCAAAGCTGTCGCCGGCCGGCCTTGTAATCTTCTGCTGATCCTCGTTGGAGCCTTCCGCGAAAGAGCAGTCGAAGAACTGCACCAGCGGAATGTCGAGACCGTCGAGCCAGAACATCGGCTGGTCGGTCTCGTTGGAATGATCGTGCCAGGTCATCGACGGCGTGATGATGAAGTCGCCGGGCTCCATCGCGGTGCGCTCGCCGTCCACGGCGGTGTGGGCGCCCTTGCCTTCGAGCACGAAGCGCAGTGCCGATTGGCTGTGCCGGTGCGCGGGCGCGACGTCGCCGGGCACCACCATCTGCACGCCGGCATAGAGCGACGTGGTGATTTTCGACTGTCCGCGCAGGCCGGGGTTTTCCAGAACCAGCACGCGCCGCTCGGCCTCTTTCGCCGTGATCAGCTTGCCGGCTTCGGTCATGTAGTCGCGGATGATGTCGAACTTCCACAGATGCGGCCGGCAGGCGCTCTTCGGCTCCGGCGTGATCAAATCGCTCATGACCGTCCAGAGCGCGGTGAGATTCTCGCCGTCGATCTTCTTGTAGAACGCCTCGCGTTCCGGCGTCTTGGTCACGGCTTCCATGGTGCGGCTCCCGTCGCTTTGTTGATTGACAGTATACTTACGATCTGGGTAGCGTCAACGTGCGAACAAGAACGAAACGGGAGGGTTCCGATGAAGCTGCACGGCTATTTCCGCTCCAGCGCCGCCTACCGGGTACGCATCGCGCTGAACCTCAAAGGCCGCGGTGCCGAGCACCTGCCGCATCATCTTCGCAAGGGCGAGCAATGTGCGCCAGCCTATCTCGCCATCAATCCGCAAGGCCTGGTGCCGGCGCTGGAGAACGATGCGGGCGCAGTGCTGACCCAATCGGTCGCCATCATCGAATGGCTCGACGAGACCCATCCCAACCCGCCCCTGTTGCCGAGGGATGCGTTGCAGCGCGCCAAGGTGAGGGCGTTCGCGCTGGCGATCGCCTGCGACACTCACCCCGTGCAGAACTTGAAGGTGCTGGCGCGGCTGCGCGAGCTCGGCCTTGCCGAGGAGAAGGTTCAGGACTGGGCGGCCTGGGTCAACCGCGAGGGGCTCGCGGCGTGCGAGACGCTGATCAGAAACGAGCCGGGCCCGTTCTGCTTCGGGGATGTGCCGACGCTCGCCGATCTCTGTCTTGTGCCGCAGCTCGCCAATGCGCGCCGCTTCGGCGTCGACGTCTCCGCCTATCCGCGCCTGCTTGAAGCGGAAGCTGCGGCCAAGGCCCTGCCGGCGTTCGTCAACGCCGCGCCGGAGAAGCAGCCCGATGCCGAGTAAGCCTGCCCCTCCAATCACGATAGACGCGGTCTATGCGGCGCCGGGCTATCTGTTCCGGCGCATGCAGCAGATCGCGGTCTCGATCTTCATGGAGGAGTGCAAGGCGTTCGACCTCACGCCGGTGCAATACGCGGCGCTGATCGCGATCCACACCCACCCCGGCATCGACGCGACGCGGCTGTCCGCGGTGATCGCCTTCGATCGCTCCACGCTCGGCAGCGTGATCGAGCGGCTTCAGGCCAAGGATTTCGTCGAGCGCAGGCCGGCGCCGGAAGACAAGCGGATCAAGCTGCTCTATTTGACCAAATCAGGCGCGGCGATCCTGCGCGACATCATTCCCGCCGTCGAACGCGCCCAGGCGCGGATGCTCGAGCCGCTCAAGCCAGCGGACCGCAAGGCGCTTATGGGGCTCCTGGCGCAGCTCGTCGATCTCAACAACGAGGCGTCGCGGGTGCCGCTCCGGGCGGAGGACGCGATGGAGCATCTGGGGAAGGCACCTTAATCCTGGTTGTCATCGCCCGCCTTCGCGGGCGATGGCAGCGGTGGCTCACATCCTCAGCAACGCCTGCCGGTCGATCTTCCCCGTGCCGGTCTTCGGCAGCTCGTCGATGAAGATCACCTCGCGCGGATATTTGTAAGGAAGCAGTTTGCCCTTCACGTAATCCTGCAGCCGCCGGGTCGTTTCGCTTTGATCCGCCGCGCGGGTGTTCATCACCACCACTGCCTTAAGCGTCATGCGCCGGTCCGGCAGCTCGGCGGCGAACACCGCGCATTCGCGGATGTCCGGGTGGTCGGCGAGGCAAAGCTCAACCTCGAGCGGGTAGACCCATTGGCCGGAGATCTTGATGAGATCGTCGGCGCGGCCGCGGAAGAAGTGAAAGCCATCGCCATCGCGGACGAAGCGGTCGCCGGTGTAGATCCAGCCGCCTTCGCGGATGGTCTCGGCGGATTTGTCCGGCCGGTTCCAGTACAGCGGCGTGTTGGAATCGCCGCGCACCCACAAGATGCCTTCCTCGTCGTCGGCGACATCGCGGCCGTCCTTGTCGCGCAGCGCGACCTCGTAGCCGGGCACGCGCAGGCCGGCGGCGCCGAGCTTCTTCCGCTCGGGGCGGTTGGAGAGATAGATGTGCAGCACCTCGGTCGAGCCGAGGCCTTCCACGATCTCGAGACCGGTGAGCGTCTTCCAGCCGTTGAAGACGTCGGCCGAGAGCACCTCGGCGGCCGAGAGCGCCATGCGCAGTGAGGAGAAGTCGGTCTTGTTCGCACCCTCGGCCTTGGTCAGCGATGTATAAAGCGTCGGCAGGCCGAAGAAGACCGTCGGCCTGTACTGCTCGATCGCCGAAAAGATTGCCACGGGCTTCGGCTGGCCGGGCAACAGCAGTGTCGTCGCGCCCGCCGAGAACGGGAAGGTGATCGCGTTGCCGAAGCCATAGGCGAAGAAGATTTTTGGCACCGAGAAGCAGATGTCATCCGGCGTCAGCTTCAAGACGTTCTGCGCAAAGGCGACTTCGCTATAGGCCATGTCGTGCTGGAGATGCACGATGCCCTTGGGGCGGCCGGTCGATCCGGACGAATACATCCAGAACGCCATCTCGTTGCGATGCGTGTCGGCTTCCGCGAGCTCAGTCGGAAACTGGGGGAGCCAGCCGGCGGCGGAAACGGCGTTCGGCGCGGCGTGATCGCTCGCCGGGCCATTGACGACGACCAGGGTATGCAGGGCCGTGTCCTTGCAGGCCTCGGCGTTGAAACGTGCACAGAACTCGGCGTCCGCCACCGCAACAGTCGCGCCGGAATCGGCGAGATAGAATTGCAGCAGATCCGGCGGTGTCAGCGTGTTGATCAGCAATGGCACGAAGCCGGCGCGCACCGCGCCGAAGAACGCGGCCGGGTAGGCCGGAGTGTCATCGAGGAACAACAGCACGCGATCGCCGCGCTTGAGGCCAAGCGAGGCAAAGCCGTTGCCCCAGCGCCCGGCTTCCGCGCAGAGCTCCGCGTAGGTGCGCGTGCTCGCGGGGCCGATGAGCGCGAGCTTGTCACCGTGGCCTTTGCCGACATTGTCGAACAGCACGCGGCTGGCATTGTAGACCTGCGGAACGGAAAAGCCGATCTCGCGCGCGCCCGCGCAGTCGGCGGGCACCTGGTCGTGAATCTGCCGGCTCATGCCTCGTCCCCACCGTTCTTGGCGGCTTCGTAGCGCGCCATGAAGCCCGGCGACATCGCGCGCAGGCGGGAGTCGTCGATGCGGCCGGAGCGGGTGATGTAGCTATAGGCAAAGTCCATCAGGCCCTGCTGCATGTGCTGAGCAAAGTGCTCGTACCAGAAAGCGCTGGTCCGCGCGGCATTGACGAGCTTCTGCACCACCGGCTTTCGCGCGGCCTGGTAGCGATGCAGGGCGGTCGAGAGATGGGCGTCCGATTCCAGCGCCTTGACCAGTGCAATGGCGTCCTCGATCGCGAGCCGCGTGCCGGAGCCGATCGAAAAATGCGCCGAGTGCAGGGCGTCACCGAGCAGCACCATGTTCTTGAACGACCAGTGCTCGTTCCAGACCCAGGGGAAGTTGCGCCAGACCGATTTGTTGGAAACCAGCGAGCGGCCGCCGAGCGTGTCGGCGAACACCTCCTCGCAGACACCTTTGGACTGCTCCACGTCCTTGTAGGCGAAACCGTAGGCCTGCCACGTCGCATGGTCGCATTCGACCAGGAAGGTGCTCATGGTCGGCGAGTAGCGGTAGTGATGGGCGTTGAAGGCACCGCGGTCGGTCTTGACGAAGGTCTGCGACAGCGTCTCGAAGCGCTTCGAGGTGCCGTACCAGACGAACTTGTTCGAGGAGTAGGACAGCGAGGTGCCGAAATCGCCCTCGAAGGCGCGGCGTACCAGCGAGTTCAGCCCGTCGGCAGCGACGATCAGATCGTGCCCGTTGAGCTGATCGATCGCATGAATCGGCGTGTCGAAGCGCGGGGTGACGCCGGCATTGATCGCGCGCTGCTGCAGGAATCGCAAGAGCTCGAGCCGGCCGATCGAGGAGAAGCCGACGCCGTCGATGGCCACGCTGTCGCCGCTCAGGTTCAGCGTGATGTTCTCCCAGCTCTCCATGTGCGGCGAGATCGCGTCGACCGTCTCGGGGTCGTCGGCGCGCAGGAATTCCAGGGCCTGATCAGAAAACACCACGCCAAAGCCCCAGGTCGCGTCGGCCGGGTTCTGTTCGAACAGGTCGACTTGATCCTCGGGGTGACGCTTCTTCCAGAGATAGGCGAAGTAGAGCCCACCGGGCCCCCCGCCAATCACGGCGATCCGCAACGTCTGCCTCCCTAATTGACAGTATACTTACTATCTAGGGGTAGACTAATGTGCTCCGGCCACCCGCGCCAGCGGAATTATCGGCAAGCCGCGCGGCACACCACAGCTCACGTCCGGACGCGCGTTTGGCGCGTGTCCGAAGCAGTGACCTTGCGAAGCATAGCCAAACCGTGGCGGCTTGGCCATCCGCCCCGTCAGACGCAGCGCTTCACCCGTACGCCGCCCACGAGCACGGTGGTGCAGCGGACCGCCGGATGGCACGCTTCTCTAGCGTGCCGCGAACGGCGCCAGCACGTCCTTGCAGGCAGGTGACAGCGACGCGGCGTTGCTGGCGATGCACTGCACGATGCGGCCGCCGCCAGGCGCTACGCCGGCGCACAGCGTGCGGATGTCGGCACCGCAGGCGGAGCGGACGATGAACAGCTCTTCGCGCGGCCGCAGCGGGCGCAACGCGATCACGGCGGGCGCGGCTGCCGGTGCTGCCGCCGCCGCGGGAGCCGCGCCCGGAGGTGCCGCCGTTGCTGCCGTGCCACCGCCGCCGGCCGCGGCGCTCACGGCCTTCTCGCAGGCCGGCGAAACCTTTGCCTTGTTCTTCTCGAGGCATTCGAGCGCAGGCGCGCCGCCTGGCGGCACGCTGGCGCACACCTTGGGATAATCGGCGCGGCACGCGCTCTTGACGGCAGCGACCTGCGCGCTGCTCGGCTGTTTGGCTGCCGCGTCCTTCGGCGCTGCTCCAGATGCCGGCTTTGCGGCGGGGGCGGTTTCAGCCTTCGGCGCGGCAGGCGCGGCCTCCGCCTTGGGTGGAGCCTCTTTGGGTGCAGCCTCGGTCTTCGGCGCCGCAGCAGGCTCGACGGCGCGGACCGCGGTTTGGCATCCCGAGGACAGGCTGGACATGTTCTTCTGCAGGCATTGATAGGCTTCCACGCCGCCGGGCGTGACGCTCGCGCAGTGCGCCATGAAATCCGAGCGGCATGCGGAGCGGATCGCGCTCTTTTGCGCCTCGGTCGGCGCTTGTGCGAATGCGCCTGCTGCAGTTGCGAAGAGAGCCGCCGCCAGCAACGCCCCGCGTGCCGACGCATGTTTCAACGTGTTGAACATCCGAGTATTCCTGCCCTGTCGGCAACGCCGACAATTTTTTCAAATGTGATGCAAACAATCGTCGCGGGTGATGCCGCGCGCGACATCATTGGCCGCCGCGACCTCTACCGCAAGTAGATATTGGCTTTGCAATTGCGACGTAACTACGTCGTCAGAGCTTGATCATCCGCTTGCCGCGGTTCTCGCCCGCCAGCAATCCGACCAGCGCCTTCGGCGTGTTCTCGAGGCCGTCGATGATGTCCTCCTGCACCTTCAGCTTGCCGGATGTGACCCAGGCCTGGAGGTCGGCGAGCGCTCGCTGACTCTCTTTCATGTAGTCCATCACGATGAAGCCTTGCATGACGAGCCGCTTCACCACGATCAGGCCGGGCACGCCGCGCGGGCCGTGTGCCGAGGGCGCG
Source organism: Bradyrhizobium sp. 45 (assembly GCF_023073155.1). NCBI lineage: Bacteria > Pseudomonadati > Pseudomonadota > Alphaproteobacteria > Hyphomicrobiales > Nitrobacteraceae > Bradyrhizobium > Bradyrhizobium sp. 45. The sequence goes on from NZ_JADPIX010000122.1 coordinate 143,501, forward strand.
CCGTCATATTGCGAGATCGCACCGCAGCAGGCGATGCGGCCGTAATTGTTCATCTGCGGCAGGCAGGCTTCGAGAATGTCGCCGCCGACATTGTCGAAATAGACATCGATGCCCTTCGGAGCCGCCGCGCGCAACGCCTTGAACACCGCGCCGTCCTTGTAGTCGACGGCGGCATCGAAGCCGAGTTCGGAGGTCAGCCAGCTGCACTTGTCGGCGCCGCCGGCGATGCCGATGACCCGGCATCCCTTGATCTTCGCGATTTGCCCGACGATCGAGCCGACCGAGCCCGCGGCCGCGGAGACCACGACCGTCTCGCCCTCTCTGGGCTTGCCGATCTCCAGCAGGCCGAAATAGGCGGTGAGGCCGGCAATGCCGAACACGCTGAGCAGATGCGTCATCGGCTCGAGCTTCGGCATCTTGGTGAGATGCTTGGCGGGCACTGTCGCCAACTCCTGCCAGCCGGTGTCGCCGAACACGATGTCGCCCGGCGCAAGCTCCGGCGCCTTCGAGCTGATGACCTCGGCGATGGCGCCGCCGGCCATCACGCTGTTGGCCTCCACCGCTGAACGATAGGTCGCGCCGTGCATCCAGGCGCGGTTGGCGGCGTCGAGCGAGATGTAACGCACGCGCAGCAAGGCCTCGCCGTCCTTCGGCTCGGGCACCGCACCTTCGACCAGCTTGAAGTGCTCGGGACCGAGCTTGCCGCTGGGCTTTTCCACCAAAAGAATCTGACGATTGATGCTGCCGCTCATGATGTTTCCCCTCGGTCGTTTGACGATTATTGATGCAGCGGCCGCAAGAAAAACGTGCAAGCCGCTTTCGTTGTGCGCTGCATGAAGGCTAGATCGCGGGCGCCAGTTTCGCAACGGGAACATCCGCCCGACGATCGCACGCCAAGCGTGTTGCGCAGTCGTCAGATCTGCGACATCATGAAGCGGTCGGTGTAGCGGGGGTGTTCAATGTCGAACAGGTTTACGCAATTCATTCTGGTGGCGATGGTGCTCGGCATCATCATGGGCGCGGCGATCTACAATTTCCTGCCCGACACGCGGGGCGACTGGGCCTCGTCCATCAACCTGATCGCCGTGATTTTCCTGCGCCTGATCAAGATGATCATCGCGCCGCTGGTATTTGCGACCCTGGTCGGCGGCATTGCTCATATGGGCTCGGGCTCCAAGCTCGGCCGCATCTTCGCCAAGACCATGGGCTGGTTCGTCAGCGCCTCTTTCGTCTCGCTGATGCTCGGCCTCGTGATGGTCAATCTGCTCCAGCCCGGCGCGAATTTCCCGGGTACGCTGCCTGACAAGGCGCAGTCGACCGGCCTGCCGGTTTCCGCCTTCTCGATCGAAAAATTCCTGACCCATCTGATCCCGACCTCGATCGCGGATGCGATGGCGCAGAACGAGATCCTGCAGATCGTGATCTTCGCCGTGTTCTTCTCGGTGGCGATGGGCTCGATGCCCGAGCGCTCCAAGCCGATCCTGGCGCTGATCGACGACATCGGCCACATCATGCTCAAGGTGACGGGCTATGTGATGCTGTTCGCGCCGTTCGCGGTCTGGGCCGCCATCACCGCGACGGTTGCCAAGAACGGCCTGCTAGTGCTCTGGAAGCTCATCGTCTTCATGGGTGGCTTCTATCTCTCGCTCGCGCTCCTGTGGGGCATCCTGGTGGTCGTGGGCTTCATCGTGATCGGGCCGCGCTACGCCCATCTGCTGAAGCTGATCCGCGAACCGCTGATGATCGCGTTCTCCACCGCGAGCTCGGAAGCGGCGTATCCGAAAACTCTGGAGGGGTTGAACAAGTTCGGCGCCTCGTCGCGGATATCGAGCTTCGTGCTGCCGCTCGGCTATTCCTTCAATCTCGACGGCACGATGATGTACTGCACCTTCGCGAGCGTCTTCATCGCGCAGAGCTATCACATCGACATGCCGCTCGGCACCCAGCTCGCGATGCTGGCAACGCTGATGATCACCTCGAAGGGCGTGGCCGGCGTGCCGCGCGCCTCCCTCGTGGTGATCGCCTCGACGCTCTCGCAGTTCGGCATCCCCGAGGCGGGGCTGTTGATGATCATGGGCATCGACACCTTCCTCGACATGGGCCGCAGCGCCACCAACGTGATCGGCAACACGCTCGCGACCTCGGTCGTGGCCAAGTGGGAAGGCGAGCTCGGGCCCGAGCACGAGCTTGAACCTGGCGATGCCGTGCCGGGGGACATGATCCCCGGCGAAGTGCCTGCGATGGCCGGCCATTGATCGGAGTGCATCATGCGCCTTTCAATGGCGATATCGGGCGGCCTGTTGCTGGCAGCGTGCCTGCTGGCCACGGGTGCCTCCGCCCAGACCGGTGGCAGCGAAGGGCTTAGCCCGACGCTGTCGGCGATCAAGACCGCGCACACCGTGCGCCTCGGCTATCGCGAGAGCTCGCCGCCGTTCTCCTTCCTCGACCAGGCCAACCGGCCGATCGGCTACAGCCTCGAGCTTTGCGAGGCTATTGTCGAGGAGATCGGCGTCGAGGTCGACGATCCCAATCTGAAGATCGCCTACGTCAAGGTCACCTCCGATGACCGCATCGACGCCGTGCTCCAGAACAAGATCGACCTGGAATGCGGCTCGACCACGGCCAATGCCGAGCGCGGCAAGCGCGTCGCCTTCTCGCCGCTGATGTTCGTCGCCGGCACCAAGCTGATGGTGCCGAAGGCGTCCAGCGTCCAGTCACTGACTGATCTGAAGGGCAAGACCGTCGTGGTGACGAAGGGCACCACCAACGAGCAGGCGATCCAGGCGGCCGACAAGAAGTCATCGTTGGGACTGACCATCGTTGTCGGTGCCGATCACGAACAGTCATACCAGATGCTCGTCGACGGCAAGGCCGATGCGTTCGCGACCGACGACATCCTGCTGTCCAGCCTGATCGTGCGTCACAAGGCACAGGACAAGTTCCGCGTCACCGGCGATTACCTGTCCTACGACCCCTACGGCATCATGTTCCGCAAGGGCGAACCGCAACTGGCGGCGGTGGTCGATCGCACTTTCCGCAAGCTCGGCTCCAACCACGACCTCGTTCCGCTCTACAACAAATGGTTCACCGCACGGCTTCCGACCGGCGAACGGCTGAACGTGCCGATCTCGCTGCAGCTGGAGGAAGCCTTCAAGGCGATGGACGATTCCGCGAGCGCGAATAACTAGCGCCTGTGCGACGAACGAAAGTGTGCCCTCTCCCTTACCGGGGGAGAGGGCGCAGCAACGAGCAGCGCGCGCTCACGTGCCGGCGGGCACCTGGTCCAGAAATCCCGTGATGCTCCTGATACGGCCGTCCTTCAGCACGGCGAAATCCGTACCCTTGATCGGGCTGTCGATGCCGTCAGGACCAAGGCCCCAACTGAAGCGGACATGGTCGCCGTAGCCGTTGGGCTCGCCGATCAGCTTGAATTTGAAATCGGGGAAGCGCTGCTGCACGCCTGCGATCAGCGCATCGACGCCGTCATGGCCGTCGCCCTTCATCAGGGGATCGACATAGCTCGCATCCGCCGTCCAGTTCTGGCTCAGCAGTTCGCGCCGGCGGTCAGCTGCACGTTCGTTCCAGAGATCGATGTAGCGGCGAGCGATGGTGATGGGATCGGTCATTGTCGTCTCCTTCGATGGCGCCGTGTCGTTCGGCTGACATGATTATCGAAGGTTTGCGCGCGCTGATCGATTACCTCGGAGGTCATGCGCATGATGCGGGAAAGTGTGAAGCGGTTTCCCGATCGGATCATGCGCCGACAAGCGCGCGCAAATGTTTGTCGCGAACTTACTTGGCCGCCGTGACCATGATTTCGACGGTGTATTGTGCCGCCGCGAGCTTGGCTTCGACGGTGGCGCGTGCCGGCGTGTTGCCGGGCGAGACCCAGGCGTCCCACACCGCGTTCATCTCGCCAAACGTCTTCATGTCGGTGATGTAGATCGTGGCCGAAAGAAGTTTGGACTTGTCGGTGCCGGCCTTGGCGAGATGGCTGTCGATAGTCGCCAGAATGTCCTGGGTCTGCTTCGTCACGCTTTCGCCGGCGGCGTTGTTGGCGACGACACCGGCGAGATAGACTGTGTTACCGTGCACGACGACCTGGCTCATGCGCGGGCCGGTTTCAAGACGCTGAATGCTCATTGGGGGTCTCCTTTGAATGGCGGCCCTGTCTAGCGCAGCGGCTTGCCCTGTGCCACCCCAGGCACGCATGCGTTGCCGGGCACGCATGCGTTGCCAGGCACGCATGCGTCATCGGCGATGCCTGAGTTGCACTTCAGGGAAACTGGCCGAAGAACGTCCAGATCGTTTCGGCTGCGTCGATGTCGCCGTTCTGCGACCCGAGCAAGCTGGCGGCGACCTTCGGGAAGCGGGCATCCGGAGAAAATCCGGGCATGCGATGACCGCCTTGATTGATGCGATAAAGCACGACGTCGTGCCCTTCAGGACAGCGCGAGGAGATCCGCGTCACCGTGGACTGGTCTGCTGGCGCCCTGTCGGGCAAATCGGTCATGTCGGCATTATCGGTCTCGCAGCCGTTGAGCTTGCGCCAGAACGCAAGCGTCTCGTCGGTGGACCAAAAACTGTCTGCGGCATAATAGCTCGATCCGCGGCCGCCTTCGTAGGGGACCAGCGGATCGGCCGTGCCGTTCATCAGCAGCATCGGCAACGGCCGCGACGGATGGCACGTGACAGCGGTCTCATCAGTGAGGTTCATGCTCACGCTCGCGCCGGCAGCAAACAGATCGGCTCGGGCGCAGACCAGCGTCATTGCCATGGCGCCGCCATTGGAGATGCCGGTGACATAGACGCGGCGAGGATCGGCGGTGCCGTTCGCCACCAGCTTCTCGACGAGCTTTGCGATGAAGGCGACGTCGTCGGTACCCGCGGGCGGGCCACGGAGCGCCGGTCCTGCCTTGGTCCTCGCATCGGCCCATGCGTGGTTGAGGCCATCAGGAAAGACCACCGCAAACCCTTCGCGCTTTGCGACCTGCGGCCACGCTGTCCGCGTCATCATGTCGGCTCCGCGCTGCGTCTTGCCGTGCAGCACGACGACGAGCGGCACGAGCCGCTTCGACGGCAGTTGCACAGTGTAGGACCGCTTCACACCGTCAATATCGATCGTATCCGCGGACGCAGCCGAGGCAGCGGCTAATGCCGCAACAAACGCCCCGATGCGCAGCCGCGGCCGCATCATCTAGCCCACGGCCTTCGCCGCGGCCCGGCCCGCATTGCGGCCCGAGAACAGGCAGCCGCCGAGGAACGTGCCTTCCAGCGAACGATAGCCGTGCACGCCGCCGCCGCCGAAGCCGGCGGCTTCGCCGGCTGCATAGAGGCCGGGGATGACGCTGCCCTCCTCGCCGAACACGCGCGAAGAGAGGTCGGTCTCGAAACCGCCGAGCGTCTTGCGGGTGAGGATGTTGAGCTTGACCGCGATCAGCGGCCCTTGCGCGGGATCGAGGATGCGGTGAGGGGAGGCGGTGCGGATCAGTCTGTCGCCGATATAGCGCCGCGCATTGTGAATGTTCATCACCTGCGCATCCTTGACGTAAGGGTTGGCGATCTCTCGGTCGCGCGCCTCGATCTGCATCCTGATGTGCTCGAGCTTGAGGAGGTCGCTGCCGGCCAGCTTGTTCATGGCCGCAACGAGATCCTCGATCTTGTCGCGCACGATGAAGTCGACACCATGGCTTTTGAACGCTTCCACCGGCGCCGGCGCGCCCTTGTTGGTGGCGCGCTTGATGGTCATACGCCAGCTCTTGCCGGTGAGGTCGGGATTCTGCTCCGAGCCCGACAGCGCAAACTCCTTCTTGATGATGCTCTGGGTCAGGATGAACCAGGAATAATCGTAGCCGGTGGACATGATGTATTGGAGCTGGCCGAGCGTGTCGGAGCCGGGAAACAACGGCGCCGGCAGGCGCGTGCCGGTGGCGTCGAACCACATCGAGGAGGGGCCGGGCAGGATGCGGATGCCGTGGCGCGGCCAGATCGGTGACCAGTTCTGGATGCCTTCGACATAATGCCACATGCGGTCGCGGTTGATCAGCCGCGCGCCTGCTTTCTCGGTGATGCCGATCATGCGGCCGTCGACATGCTCGGGCACGCCGGAGATCATGAATTTCGGCGGCGCGCCGAGTCGCTTCGGCCAGTTCTGCCGCACCAGCTCGTGATTGCCGCCGATGCCGCCGGACGCCACGATCACGGCTTGGGCCTTCAACGCAAACTCGCCGACAACATTGCGCGACGAACTCTTGCCGCGCTCGACATTGTCGGGGGCGAGAATGGCGCCGCCGACGCCATCCACCGTACCGTTGGTGATCGAGAGCGCATCGACGCGATGGCGGAACCGAAAGCTCAGCCGGCCGCTTCTGACCGCCTCGCGCGCCCGGCGCTCGAACGGCTCGACGATGCCGGGCCCGGTGCCCCAGGTGACATGAAAGCGCGGCACCGAATTGCCGTGGCCCATCGCGTCATAACCACCGCGCTCGGCCCATCCGACCACGGGGAAAATGCGATGGCCCATCGCTCGCAGCCATGCACGCTTCTCGCCGGCCGCGAACGCCACATAGGCGTCGGCCCATTGCCGCGGCCAGAAATCCTCGTCGCGGTCGAAGCCGGCGGTGCCGAGCCAGTCCTGCATCGCGAGGTCGAAGGAGTCCTTGATGCCGAGCCGGCGCTGCTCCGGCGAATCGACCAGGAATAATCCGCCGAACGACCAGAACGCCTGGCCGCCGAGCGACTGCTCGCCCTCCTGGTCGACCACGATTACGCGCTTGCCGGCGTCCGCGATCTCGGTTGCGGCCACCAGGCCCGACAGTCCTGCGCCGACAACGATGACGTCAGTCTCTTCAGCCATCTGTTCGGCCATATGTTTCCCCCTCCATGTGTTTCGCCCTCCACAGGTTCCTCCCTGTAGTTGCCCGGATTGAAGCCGGCGGTTGCAACTGAGATCAAGAGGACGGCGCGTAAGACATCGTTAACTTGTTCCACTTCGGGAAAAAGACCGGCTGAGTGCAGCGCCGGCGCAACACTGGATTTGAATTTGTTTTGAGCGAGCCGGCATGCCTAGACAAAACCGCGGTTACGACGGACCCTAGCAGGGCATCACCACCTGACACACAGATTCGAATTCGACTGGGGCGGGGGCCAATGAAGTTTCTGACGGGGTTGCTTGCGGCGGTTCTCCTGATCGCGAGCATGGGCGCTTCTCACGCGGTGGTTCGGATCGCGGATGACCGCGGCGGCCGGATCGGAACCTACGTCGACAAATACCAGGACCTGCGACAGTCGGGCGATACCGTCATCATCGACGGTCTCTGCGCCTCTGCCTGCACCATCGTCCTCGGCGCCATCCCGCCTGACCGCATCTGCGTGACGTCGCACGCCACACTGGGCTTCCACGCCGCGTGGGATTTCGGCAGCAACGGCCGCGCCGTCACCAATACCGAAGCGACCCAGATGCTCTATGCGATGTATCCCTCGCAGGTGAAGCGCTGGATCAATCAGCGCGGCGGCCTCACCCCGCATATGCTCTTCCTGAAGGGCCGGCAGCTCCAGGCTATGTACAAGCCTTGCTACCTCGACGCGCAGGCCTCGGCCAACAAGCCATCGTCGCGGTAGGCCGCGGCAGTCATTCGCCTTTCACTAATCTGTCGTCATGGCCGGGCTTGTCCCGGCCATCCACGTTCTTGGGCCCGGCTGGAAAGTCCGTGGATGCCCGGGCCTTCGCCTCGCGGAAGCGGCTTCGGCCGCGCAAGCCCGGCATGACGGAGAACCTCCGTATCACAAGTTCTCCAGCCCGCCCGCCGCGCTTGCCCGGCCCGGTCCCAGCGCCTATTTGAAAGGCAGGGAACCCTTCACCCCGATCGTTGTCATGGCTCAACCACTGCACCCTACCCATCCTGTATCGGACAATTCGCCCACTGCCGGCCGGACGCCGTTCGTGCTGCTGTTGGCAGGTGCTGGCGTCGGCGGCCTGGTCGTGCTCGGCGCGCTCGCGCTCTGGTTCCACTACGGCAGCCAGGTGTTCTTCGAAATGATCAGGACCGGTCTTGCCGCCTGCTTCTGACACGCGACAGGAAGTTTTCCGCTCATGAGCCCTACCGCCCGTCCGCTGGTGATCGCGACCGCCTTCGCCGCAAGCCTCGTCCTCGGGCTGCTGATCGTATTCTGGGCCATGGGCGGGGTCGGCAAGGTGGCGCAGCCGGCCGCGATCGGCGGCCCGTTCCAGCTCACCGACCAGAACGGCAAGACCGTCACCGACAAGAACCTCAAGGGCAAGCCGACCCTGATCTTCTTCGGCTACACCCATTGTCCCGACGTCTGCCCAACCTCGCTGTTCGAGATCTCGGAAGTGCTGCGCGCGATGGGCAAGGACGCCGACAAGGTCAATGCCGTCTTCATCTCGGTCGATCCCGAGCGCGATACGCCGGCCGCGATGAAGGATTATCTGTCGAGCTTCGACCCGCACCTCGAAGGGCTGAGCGGCGATCCTGCCGAGACCGCCAAGGTGATCACCTCCTACCGGGTCTATGCCAAGAAGGTCCCGACCAAGGACGGCGACTACACCATGGACCACACGGCGCTGATCTATCTGATGGATCGCGACGGCCGCTTCGTCTCGCCGTTCAACCTGAAGCGCACGCCGGAAGAAGCCGCAGGGGAGTTGAAGCGGTATCTGTAGGCTTCCCTATTGACCGCAATCCGCGCTCGCGTTCCCGGCCGGATGGGCTATAAGGCCCTCCGATCCCAACGAAAATCGTTCATTTCAGCCGATGGCTCCATCGCAACAGGCGAAATCGTCCAAATCCGCCCGTGGCTTGCTGACCGGGCTGATCGTCGGCGTCTGCGCGCTCGCTGCTGCGCCGTCCGCGCAGGCGCAGGCCCCGGCCAAGCAGCCCCCAACGGCGCCGCAAGCCTCACCTCAGGTCGCGCCGCAAGCCGCCCCGCAGGCGGTGCCGGGTTTCTGGGACCCGCGGCGGCGGCCGGAGCGGCCGGACCTGTCGCGCCTGACCGTGATCCGTTTCCTGACCGAGACCGACTATCCGCCGTTCAACTACACCGGCGCCGACGGTAATCCGGCCGGCTTCAACGTCGACTTCGCGCGCGCGCTGTGCGAGGAGATCAAGGTCACTTGCACGGTGCAGATGCGGCGCTTCGAGACGCTGGTCGATGCGCTCGCCTCCAACCGGGGCGATGCCATCATCGCCTCGATGGCGGTGAGTCCGCAGCTCCGCGCCCGGGTCGACTTCACCGATCCCTATTACCGCGTGCCTGCGCGCTTTGCTTCGCGCAAGGACGCGGTGATGCCGGAGATCCGGCCCGAATATCTCGAAGGCAAGAAGGTCGGCGTCATCGCCGGCTCCGCGCATGAGGCCTATCTCAAGGCCCTGTTCACCGACGCCGAGCTGCACCCTTATCCCAACGACGACGCTATGCGCGGCGCCTTGCGCAAGGGCGAGGTCGATTTCATCTTCGGCGACGCCATCGCGCTCGCGTTCTGGATCAACGGCACGGATTCCGGCGATTGCTGCGCCTTCTCCGGCGGCCCCTTCGTCGAGAGCCGTTTCTTCGGCGAGGGCATTGGCATCGCCGTACGCAAGGGCAACGACGTGCTGCGCCAGGCCCTGAACTGGGCGATGTTCCGCGTCTGGGAGAAGGGCCGCTACACCGATCTGTGGCTGCGGTATTTCTCGGTGAGCCCGTTCTAGTCCCAGGCGCCGTTGCCAATTCCTCATCCTGACGAGCTTGCGTAGCAAGCGTCTCGAAGGATGACGGCCCCGCTGGTGGCCGGGCCCTTCGAGACCCGCGCTTCGCGGGCACCTCAGGATGAGGATATGTCGTATCCGCGACACCGGCGCATTAACCGTCCGCTCATCCTTTTCGTCAAAATAGCACCGCTCTGGCCGCAGCGTCGCTCGCGGAGCGGCCTTCCGCGTGGTGAAATCGAGCTTCGGCTTCGAGTGGTGTGATGCGTAACATAATGATCTTCGCGGCGATCATGATCGGCCTCGGCACCTTCATGGCGCAGATGGCGGACAGGATGAGCTCCGCCTCGGCGACGTCGGTGCCGCGTACGGTCGCAGTCGCGTCCACCGCGGCGGCCGGCGGCCGCAGCCTCAACATCCCCCGCGACGGCCGCGGCCACTTCCAAACCGAGGGCCGGATCGAAGGCCAGCGCATCGGCTTCATGGTCGACACCGGCGCCTCCGTGGTCGCGCTGAACGAGACCTCGGCCGCCCGCTTCGGCCTGCGTCCCTCGCGCAGCGATTACAACGCCACCGTCTCCACCGCCAACGGCACCATCAAGGCCGCGCGCACTCGCATCGCCATGCTCGATGTCGGCGGCCTAATCGTGCGCGACGTCGATGCCATGGTGCTGCCCGACGAAGCACTGTCCGAGAACCTGCTCGGTCTCTCCTTCCTCTCCCGCCTCAGGCGCTTCGAATACGCCAACGGTCAGATGGTGCTGGAGCAGTAAAGGTCCTCCCAAAGGCGACGGCGACACATATTTCAAGAAAATCTCTATTTCGATCGCTCTCGCGGACAGATTTCCCCGTTACCAAACTGCCGCAATTATCATCCATAAGCTGCCATTCCCGCCTTCCGCTGCAGCCCGGCATTCGCTAAGGCTGCATCAAATCCTGGCTCTTTTTTCACGAGACCGTCTCAATGTTCCCCAAGCCGAAATCCGTGTTGCTGCCCAACACCTATGCCTTCGAATCCGAGCCGATGGTGAAGGCCACGGGCTTTCGCGAATACGACGCGCGCTGGCTGTTCCAGAAGGAAATCAACCTGATGGGAATCCAGGCGCTCGGCATGGGGCTGGGCGCGCTGATCGCAGAACTCGGCGTCAGCCAGGAGATCGTCACCGGTCATGATTTCCGCGGCTATTCGGCCTCGATCAAATATGCGCTGATCTCCGGCCTGATGGCAGCAGGCTGCAAGGTGCACGACATCGGGCTCGCGGTGACGCCGATGGCCTATTTCGCGCAGTTCGACCTCGACGTGCCCTGCTGCGCCATGGTCACGGCCTCGCACAACGACAATGGCTGGACCGGCGTGAAGATGGGCGCCAACCGCCCGCTGACCTTCGGTCCCGACGAGATGACGCGGCTGAAGGAGATCGTGCTGGGCGCCGAGTTCAAGAACAAGGCCGGCGGCTCCTATCAATTCCACGAGAATTATCCGGCGCGCTACATCGCCGATCTCACCAGCCGCCCGAAGCTCAAGCGCAAGCTCAAGGTTGTCGCGGCCTGCGGCAACGGTACCGCCGGCGCATTCGCGCCGCAGGTGCTGGAGGCGATCGGCTGCGAGGTGATCCCGCTCGACACCGAGCTCGACCACACCTTCCCGAAATACAATCCGAACCCCGAAGACATGGAGATGCTGCACGCGATCCGCGACGCGGTGCTGCAGCACAAGGCCGATGTGGGTCTCGGCTTCGACGGCGACGGCGATCGCTGCGGCGTCGTCGACAACACCGGCGAGGAGATCTTTGCCGACAAGGTCGGCGTGATGCTGGCGCGCGACATGTCCGCGATCCACAAGGACGCGCAGTTCATCGTCGACGTGAAGTCGACCGGCCTGTTCATCACCGATCCGGTGCTGCAGAAGCAGGGTGCAAAAACCACCTACTGGAAGACCGGCCATTCCTACATGAAGCGCCGCACCCATGAGACGGGTGCGCTCGCCGGCTTCGAGAAGTCCGGCCACTTCTTCTTCAACAAGCCGTATGGACGCGGCTATGACGACGGTCTCGTCTCGGCGCTGGCGATCTGCGATATGCTTGACCGCGCCCCCGGCAAGTCGATGGCCGATCTCAAGAACGCGCTGCCGAAGACCTGGTCGTCGCCGACGATGTCGCCGCATTGCGCCGACGAGACCAAATACGGCGTCATCGACAAGGTGGTGAAGCACTTCGAGGCCTTGCAGGCCAAGGGCGCCAAGATCGGCGGCCAGTCGATCCGCGATCTCGTCACCGTCAACGGCGTCCGCGTCACGGTCGAGGACGGCAGCTGGGGCCTGGTGCGTGCCTCCTCCAACAAGCCCGAGCTCGTTGTCGTGGTCGAGAGCCCGGTCTCCGAGCAGCGCATGCACGACATGTTCGAGATGGTGAACAGCGTGCTGCGCACCCATCCCGAAGTCGGCGAGTACAATCAGAAGATTTGAGGCGCGAGGCTAGTCTCACCTGCTGTCATGCCCCGGCTTGACCGGGGCATCCAGTACGCGGCTTATCCGAACCCCATCATCGTCTCTGGAATACTGGATCGCCCGGTCAAGCCGGGCGATGACAGTTTGCGTGTGGTGAGCCTTAAGCCGCAACCACAGCCGGGATCGGCAGCGCGGTGACCGACTTGATCTTCTCCATCGCGAAGCGCGAGGTGACGTTCTTCAGCGGCACGGCGCTGATCAGTTTCTTGTAGAACACGTCATAGGCCTGCATGTCCGCGACGACGACGCGCAGCATGTAATCGACGTCGCCGGCCATGCGATAGAACTCCATCACCTCAGGCATGGCGCTGACGGCGTCGGCGAACCTCTTGAGCCAGGCGTCGGAATGGTCGGAGCTCTCGACCGACACGAACACGGAGATGCCGAGCCCGATCTTGTTCTGGTCGACCAGCGCCACCCGCTTGGTAATCACGCCGTCGGCCTCCAAGCGCTGGATGCGCTTCCAGCAGGGGGTCGAGGACAGGCCGACGCGGTCGCCAATCTCGGCGACGGAGAGGGAGGCATCGTCCTGCAGCACCATCAGAATCTTGCGGTCGATGGCGTCGAGGCGGCGGCTGGTCTCGGGGAGTGGGACGGCGAGATCGGTCATTTGAAGAACTTTGTTCCATTTCAAGGGACGTTTTCCCTGATATAGAGAAAATCTTTCTATAGCAAGTCTATAATCTTGGCGCCCGCTCCAACGTCGCCGCCGGCGACGTGCTCAAAAGCTCTTCAACTTCAACGCGTTGCGGGGCGGCCAGGCCGCCACCAGGACGGGTGCATTTCAGCGCCGCGGCGGCCGCGGCGAATCGCAGCGCCTGCCGCACGCCGCCACCTTCGGCGAAGCGAAGCGTGAAGGCGCCATGGAAGACGTCGCCGGCGCCGAGCGTATCGACGGCCTGAACCGGGAAGGCCGGCGTCTGCTCCAATGCGCCGGTCTCGTTCAGCCAGATCGTGCCATACGGACCGCGGGTGGCGGCGAGGAAGGCGGGCGTGAGCGCGGCCAGGCGCTTCAATGCCGCGCCGTCATCGGGGATGCCGGCTGTCTCCTGCAACTGGTCACTGGCGAACAGCAGATGTGAGGCGGCCGTGAGCAGGCTGTCCTGCAACGACATCGCGCGGTCGACGCCGACGATGACGGCAATGCCGCGCCGGCGTGCCTCGGTGCAGAGCGAAGTTGCGAACGCGGCGCAGCGGCTTTCGACGAGAACCGCCCGGCAATCGGCGAGCAGCTTGTCGGCGTCGGGCAGCTCGACTGTCCACAGGGCCGGATCGCGATAGATCGTGAGCGTTCGCTCGCCCGTCGCGTCAATGATGATGGCAGAGACGGGCGTGCTCGCATCAGGTATGCGCACGATATGGCTTGTGTCGATATTTTCGGATGTCATGCGGTCGAGAATGAAGCCGCTCGACGTCTCCTGCGCATCGCCCATCGGACCTGCGAACGCGACGCGGCCACCAAGCCGAGCGATAGCGATCGCGGCATTGAGTGCGTTGCCGCCGCAAATCTCCGCGAGATGCCTGGCATTCGCCTTGCTGCCGCGCGCGGGCACGGTTTCGACACGAAAGGTCAGGTCGCGCACGGGAATGCCGATGCAGAGGATGCGCGGCGCGATCCCTGGTGCAGCCATCTCCGTCTCAGCTCTTGTCGTGCACCCAGCGGCCGAGCAGGTGATGCGCAATCGCAAACGGATGCGGGCCGGCGAGCCCGTCAGGATGCGTCCGCGTCAGCATCAAGGCCGCCTCCTCGCGCGTGAACCAGCGCGCATCCTCCAACTCGGAGTGATCGACGACGATGTCCTCGCTCACCGCCCGCGCGCTGCACCCGATCATCAGCGACGACGGATAGGGCCAGGGCTGGGTCATGTAATATTGCACCTCGGTGCAGCGAATGCCGGATTCTTCGAAAATCTCGCGGCGCACCGCGTCCTCGATGGTTTCGGCGGCCTCGACGAAGCCGGCGAGGCAGGAATACATGCCCGGCGGAAACTGCTTCTGGCGGCCGAGCAGGCATTTGTCGCCGGCGGCGACGTGCATGATCACGACAGGGTCGGTGCGCGGGAAATGCTCGGCCTTGCAACTCGGGCACTCCCGCTTCCAGCCGCCTTCCTTCATCGCGGTACGCGTGCCGCAATTGGCGCAATAGCCGTGGCGCTGATGCCAGCTCACCATCGACTTCGCCATCGCGATCGCCGACAGCTCCTGCGGCGGCACCGCGCCCTGCATCGCCATGCCGCGCAGCTCGCTGAGGGCGTAGTCCTCGCGCCCGATCAGCTTCTCGGACGCGGCCTGCGACAGGCCCATCCCGAACATCGCGGCGCCGCCGCGCAAGCCTAAGAAGATCGTGCCGGGATTGGCGCCGCATTTCAACGCCTCGTCGATTCCGAGCAGCGCGCGCACTTTGTCGCCCTCGCGCTTCACCAGCAGTGAGTCGCGATAGACCACATAGGCGCGCGACGACGGCTTCTGCTCCATCGCGAACAGCTTTTCGTCGTCGCGGCGCAGATGCGCGGCGCGGTCGAGAATGTTGGTGACGAAGGCGGGTTGTCCCAGTGGAAACGAGTCGAATGCTGACATTTCTTGTTCTTTCAACCCAACCAGATCTTGCGGCGAAGCGCGCTGATGAAACTCTGCACCTCGGTGGCGTCGTGCGCCAAGGGCTGCATCACGCCCCAGACCGGCCGCGGCCAGGCGGCGTCACTGGTGCGGCGCGCGATGATGTGGACGTGAAGCTGCGGCACGAGGTTACCGAGTGCCGCGATGTTGAGCTTGTCGCATTGGGTGATCTCCTTCAGCGCGCGCGAGACGCGGGAGATCTCCGTCATCAATTGCGCCTGCTGCACCTCGTCGAGGTCGATGATCTCCACCGCGTCGGCGCGTCGCGGCACCAGCAGCAGCCAGGGATAATGCGCGTCCTTGATGACCAAGACCTTGCACAGCGGCAAATCGCCGATGTCGATAGTGTCCTCTTTCAGGCGGGAGTGCAGCGACCAGGCGGGTTCGGACATAAAGGTTTCCGGATGGCCCGATGGGATCGGGCATGGCGGGGCGGAACCCCTGAATATTTGCTGCGACCATACGATACGGAATCTGATTGGGGAAGGATGGCGCTCCGCAGAGGCGGCATACGCGATCGTCGTCCTGGACAAGCGCAGCGCCGATCCAGGACCCATTACCATCGGATTGGGTTTGGCGAAGATTCGGGGTTACCGACCTCGTGCCGCAACTTCTCTTTGGGGCAATGGGTCCTGGCTTTCGCCAGGACGACGGTGGGGGCGTGCCTTTACCCCTCCGCCAACACCCGCGCATTGGCGCGGACCGAGGCTTCGCTGACGCGGATGCCGAGGCCGGCACCGTCCGGCACCACGACGTGGCCGCCGCGATTGGCGACGCGCTCTTCCAGCACGTCCTCGGTCAGCACATGATGCGGCATGTAGAATTCGCAGCCGAGCGAGATGCCCGGCGTCGCGGCGATCAGCTGCGTGCCGGCGGCAAGCCCGATGCCGCCCTCCCACAGCGTGCCGCCATAGCCGGGCAGGCCCGCGATGTCAGCGATCGCCATGATCGCCTGCGCCTCGAACAGGCCGCCGGCCTTCATCAGCTTGATCGAGACGGCATCTGCCGCCTCGCGGCGCACCACCTCCATCATGTCGCGGCGGTCGAAACAGCTTTCGTCGGCGAGCACCGGCGTTTCCAGCGCCGCGGTGAGCTGCGCCATCACGTCGAGAAATTTGCGCGGCACCGGCTGCTCGATGAAGGTCGGCGCAAACTGCTCGATATCGCGCAGGATTTTGATGGCGCCGAACGGCGCCAGCGCCTGGTTGTAATCGACGCGTAGATCGACCTTGTCGCCGAATTCTTTCCGGATCGCCGCGAGATGATCGAGATCCTCGCGATGCGGCTTCACGCCGGTCTTGACCTTGTAGATCAAATTGCCGTCCGGAACCATCTTCCGCATGCGTTCGAGATCGGCGGCGAAATCCGGATCGGCGATCGAGAACGACAGCGGGATCGTGTCGCGTACGCGCCCGCCGAGCAGGTCGGCGACCGAAAGTCCCGACGACTTGCCGACGATGTCGAGCAGCGCCATCTCGATCGCGACCTTGGCTTCGGCATGTCCGACCAGCGCACGATCGAGCTCGGCCATCAGCGCGCGGATGCGGCGCACCGACTTGCCGAGCACGATTGGCCGCAAATAGATGTCGAGCGCGGCGAACGCCGCTTCCGGCGTTCCCGTGAACACTTCCCATGGTGCCGCCTCGCCCCAGCCGATCACGCCGTCGCTCGACGTGAGCTCCAGCAGCACGCGCTTCACCGTACCCTTGACGTTGCCGACGCCCTGGAGGCGCGCCATCTTGATCGGGCTCTCGATCAGGAACAGCCTGAGACGTTCGATGGTGGCTTCGGTCATGTCAGGCCTCCATTGACGTGCCAGACCTGGCCGGTGACGTAGGATGCTTTTGGGGATGCCAGGAAGGCGATGATCTCGGCGACTTCCTCCGGTCGCCCGCGGCGGCCCATCGGGATCAGCGTCTCGGTCGCGGCGATCTGCTCGGGTGTAAGCCGGCTTTCGCTGGGCTTGTCCTTGACGATCAGGCCCGGCGCGACGGCGTTGACGGTGATGCCCTCCCTGGCGAGCTCGACTGCGGTGAGCCGCACCAGCGCTTCGAGCGCGGAGCGGCTCGCGGCCGTCGCTGCAAAGGGCGCGAACTCCGGCCGGATCGCGTGAGCGACGAACGACGACACCGCCACGATCCGCGAATCTCGCCCTGCACGCAGCAGCGGCAGCGCGGCGTCCACCAACCGTGTGAACGCCAGCGCCGACTCGTCCATTGCCTTGCGGAACTGATCCGCCGGCGTACCGATGGCGCTGCCGCGCCGGGCATGGCCGCCGATCAGGATCAATCCGTCGAGCCGGCCGAAGGCACGTTGCGTAGCGGCGACGGTGTCGGTGGCCGCGGTCTCCTCGGCGAGATCGCCGAGGCATTTTGCGACGATCGCGCCTTGCGCTTCGGCTTCCGCCGCCGTGGCGTCGAGGCCGGCTGCGTTGGAGCGCGTGTGCAGCAGCAGCGCAGTGCCGGGCCCCGCGAGCAGTTTTGCGGTGGCGCGGCCGATGCCGCTGGCGGCGCCGGTGACAAGATAGACGCGATCGATTTCGGACATCACGATGCCGTTGTAACCGGCGGCAGCGCGCCGGTGCGGTGGAAATGGCTGAGGAACGCGCGCGTCGCTCCTTCCTGCGGATTGTCGATCACCTGTCGCGCCGGGCCTTCCTCGACCACGACGCCGTCGCGCATGAAGATCAGACGGTCGGCGACTTCGCGGGCAAAGGCGATCTCGTGGGTGACGATCACCATGGTCATGCCCTCCGACGCCAGCTGCTGCATGACGTTCAAGACCTCGCCGACAAGCTCGGGATCGAGCGCGGAGGTGACCTCGTCGAACAGCATCACGTCCGGCTCCATGGCGAGCGCCCGCGCAATCGCGACGCGCTGCTTCTGTCCGCCGGAGAGCGTTGCCGGATATTGGTCGGCCTTCTCTGCAAGGCCCACCTTCGTGAGTTGGGCCCGCGCCAGCTTCTCGGCGTCCGCCTTGGCCATGCGCCGCACCGTGACCGGTCCCTCCATCACGTTCTGCAGCGTCGTCATGTGCGGGAACAGATTGAAATGCTGGAACACCATGCCGGTGGTGGTACGGAATTTGGCCAGCGTCTTCACATCGGGGAGCTTCGTACCCTCGCCGAACGAAAAGCGGGTGTCGCCGACGCGAACGCTGCCGCCGTCGGGCGTCACCAGGAGGTTGATGCAGCGGAGCAGCGTCGACTTGCCGGAGCCGGACGGGCCGATCAGCGCCACGACGCCGCCCTTCGCGACATCCAGGCTGATGCTCTTCAAAACCTCGTTGCTGCCAAAGCTTTTGCGCAGCGCCCGGATCTCGATCTTGGAAGAGGTGTCGCTCATTCGCCGACCGCCAGTCGCTTCTCGCCGCGCCGGACCATGATGGTCAGGGGGATCAGGATCGCCGCATAGGCGACCGCGACGGCGGTGTAGGTTTCCAGCGGACGGTAGCTGTCATGGGCGGCGACCTGGCTCTGATAGACCAGATCAGGCACCGCCAGCACCGAGACCAGCGAGGTGTTCTTGAACTGGATGATCGACTGGTTCATCAGCGCCGGGATCATGCGCTTGATCGCCTGCGGCAGCACGATGCGCCGCATGCTCTGTCCCGGGGTCATACCGAGCGCGGCACCGGCTTCGGACTGGCCGCGGTCGATCGAGATGATGCCGCCGCGGATGATCTCCGAATAGAACGAGCCGCCATAGAGCGACAGCGCCAGCGCCGACGCCGTGATTGGGGTCATCTCGACACCCGCCAGGATCGGCAGCGCGTAATAGAACCAGATCAGCTGCACCAGGATCGGCGTGCAGCGGAACGCCTCGATGAAGGTGAGCGCGAGCAGGCGCACCGCGCGAAAGCGCGACAGGGTGCCGAACGCGCCGAACAGGCCGAAGACGAGGCCAAGCACGACGATGACCACGGTGAAGCCTACGGTGACGCCGAGCCCGTTGAGAAAGAGCCAGCGATAGCTCCAGAGGATGCCGAAGTCCCACTGATACATGCGTGTGTTACTCGTCGAACGCCTTGACCGCCGGCATTGTCGTCCGGGGCGATGCGAAGCATCGAGCCCGGAATCTCGAGATTCCGGGTTCGCCCTTTGGGCGCCCCGGAATGACAGTGGAAGACTACAGCGAAACGCCCGGCGGAATGTCCGCCTCGGTCACGCCCACCAGCTCCATGTTGGTGATGATGGCGTTGCGAATGAAGCCGAGGCCTTTGTTGAAGTCGATCCAGGTGTTGACGTAGTCGCGCCAGGTCTTGTCGGTCTCGCGGCGGAAGCCGGCGTTCGACGTGGTAGCAAAGATCGGCGTCGGCAGCACGAACTGGCCCAGCGAGGGATTTTTCTTCAGCACCGTGAGCGACAGCATGGTGATCAGGCACTGCGCGTCGACGCGGCCGGTCTGGAGCGCGGCGGTGGCGTCGTCGGCGGTCTTCAGCCGCGAGATCTGCGCCTTCGGCGTCAGGCGGCTCACGACTTGGTCGTGCGAGGAGCCCTGGTCGACCGCGATCTTGATGTCGGGCGAGTTCAGCTCGGCCCAGCTCTTCGGCTTGAAGTCCTTCTTGCAGAGGATGCCGAAGGCGTTGTTGAAGACCGGCACCGAGAAGTCGACCACCAGCGCGCGCTTCGGGGTCGGGTTGAGGCCGAAGAAGATGTCGATCTTGTTGGACTGCAGGTCGAGCACCGAATTGCCCCAGGTGGTCTCGGTGATCTCGAGCTCGGCCTCCATGTCCTCGGCGAGCGCCTTGGCGATGTCGACGTAAAAGCCTTTCCACTGGCCGGTCGAAAGATCCTTCATGTAATAGGGCGCGCCGCCGCCGACCGCGCCGATCCGCATCTTCTTGGTGCGGCGGATGCGGGCGAAGGTCGATTCGTTGGTATCGGCGGTCTGCGCCACGGCAGGGGAGGCCAGCGTCGCCGCGCCAATCGCGCCAAGTCCGACAATCGATGCAACATCACGACGTGTAACCATTGGGATCAATCGCTTTTCTGTTGGAAGAAGTTCCGGCAGCGTTCTTACCAAGGCGCCTCCGGCAGTGAAAGCACAGCCTATCGGCTGGGCAGACCAGGAATTGCCCGGATGCTGGGCAAGCCACCATGAAGCCGCGCCTGTTCAAGCCGATACCCGCTTGCTTTCCGGTCCTTTTGGCCCCAAATAGGGGCCGGGAGATTGGCGGTGGACGAGCCACTCGCCAACCGGGTCAGGTCCGGAAGGAAGCAGCCCTAACGAGGTCCGGATCGGGTCGCTCGTCAGTCTCCTACCTGTTTTTCCGAGCGAATTGCGCCGGCGGCTCGGGCCGCCAGCGCGCTCCTTTCCGCAAAGCCGGCCGAAAGACACTTCATTGCGGATCGACCGATGACCGACGCTGGCGCCCCTCCCAACCCTGACAGCGCCGGCCGGGCCAGCACGCCCTACCGGGTGCTGGCGCGGAAATACCGTCCTTCCTCGTTCGACGATCTGATCGGCCAGGAAGCCGTGGTCCGCACCGTCTCAAATGCGTTCGAGACCGGTCGCATTCCGCAGGCCTGGATTCTCACCGGCGTCCGCGGGGTCGGCAAGACCACCACTGCGCGCATCCTTGCCCGCGCGCTCAACTACGAGATGCCGGATGGCTCGGTGAAGGGCCCGACGGTCCAGATGCCGACGCTCGGCGTGCATTGCCAGGCCATCATGGAAAGCCGGCACATGGACGTGCTGGAGATGGACGCGGCCTCGCACACCGGCGTGGACGACGTCCGTCAGATCAATGACAGCGTCCGCTACGCGCCGGCCAGCGCCCGCTACAAGGTCTACATCATCGACGAAGTCCACATGCTGTCGACGGCGGCGTTCAACGCCTTCCTGAAGACGCTGGAGGAACCGCCGGAGCACGCCAAGTTCGTGTTCGCAACGACCGAGATCCGCAAGGTTCCGGTCACGGTGCTGTCGCGCTGCCAGCGTTTTGACCTGCGCCGCGTCGAGGCCGACGTGCTGATGAAGCATCTGGCCAACATCGCGGCCAAGGAAAACGTCGAGATCGAGCCCGAAGCACTAGGTATCATCGCACGCGCCGCGGAAGGCTCGGTGCGCGATTCGCTCTCGCTGCTCGATCAGGCGATCGCGCATGCGGCAGGCACCGTGAAGGCCGATGCCGTCAGGCAGATGCTGGGGCTCGCCGACCGCACCCGTGTCATCGATCTTTTCGATTCTCTGGCGCGTGGCGACATCGCGTCCGCGTTTAGGGAGTTCCGCGACCAGTACGACGTCGGCGCCGATCCGATCGTCGTGCTCTCGGATCTCGCCGAATTCGTCAATTTCGTCACCCGCGTGAAGATCGTGCCGGCGACCGCCGACAACGTCGCCTATGGCGAGACCGAGCGCGTGCGCGCGCGGGATTTCGCCTCGAAGATCTCGATGCGCGTGCTGTCGCGGATGTGGCAGATGCTGCTCAAGGGCATCACCGAGGTGCAGGCCGCGACGCGGCCCGCCGCAGCCGCCGAGATGGTGCTGGTGCGCATCGCCTATGTCGCCGACCTGCCGACGCCTGACGAAGCGATCAAGATGCTGGAGCAGAACGGCGGTGGTTCGCCGGTCGTGAGCGGCGGCAGTGCCGCGCGCAACGCGCCGGCCGGGCCGGTGGCGTCCGCGGCTCCCGTTCGCATGCCGAATTCGTCACCGTCCTCGTTCGGCGGCGGTGGTGCTCGTCCGCAGATGGCAACACCCGCGCCGGATCCGCAAGCTGCCACGCCCGTGTTGCGCGTCACGAGCTTCACCCAGCTCGTTGCCCTGGCCGGGCAGAAGCGCGACCTCCTGACCAAGGGCGCGCTCGAAGGCGACATGCGCCTCGTTCGTTTCGAGGAGGGCCGGCTGGAAGTCGCGCTCGAGCCGAACGCCTCCAAGACCATGATTTCCGATCTCGCGCGAAAATTCGAGCTCTGGACCGGGCGCCGCTGGACCGTGATCGTCTCCAACGAGCCGGGCCAGCCGACGCTGCGCTCGGTAAGCCAGGCGGCCAAGCAGGAACATGCGCGCACCGCCGAGGCCGATCCGCGCGTGCGCGAGGTGCTGTCGCGGTTTCCGGGTGCGAAGGTCGTCGAGGTCCGCAGGCTTGCCCCCGAGGCGCCGGAATCCGATATTAACGCCGACTATGGCAGTGACGATCCGCCCGACGGTTCCGACGGCGACGATCTCTAGAGCATGATCCGGAAAAAGCGTGCAGCGCTTTTCCGACTGGATCACGCTCAAAACAATCAGCGAAGGCGCGACGATGAGTCATCGCGCCAACCAAGGACAGCACCGATGGTCGATATTTTCGGCATGATGAAGCAGGCGCAGCAGCTGCAATCCAAGATGCAGGAGATGCAGGACCAGCTCGCCAACGTCGAGGTCGAGGGCATCTCCGGCGGCGGGCTCGTCGCCGTGCGCATGACCGCGAAGATGGACGTCAAGGGCGTCAAGATCGATCCTTCGCTGATGAAGGCGGAAGAGCGCGAGGTGCTCGAGGATCTGCTCGTCACCGCCTTCGGCGAGGCCCGCCGCAAGGCGGAAGCCGCCATGCAGGAGAAGATGCAGTCGCTCACCGGCGGGCTCGGTCTGCCGCCGGGGCTGTCGGGGCTGTTCGGCCAGTAGGATGGGCGCTGTTGCGGGTCCTGAAATCGAGCGGCTGGTCCAGCTTCTCGCGCGGCTGCCGGGCCTCGGTCCGCGCTCGGCGCGGCGCGCCGCGTTGCATCTGATCAAGAAGCGCGAAGCGCTGATGATACCGCTGTCCTCGGCCATGCAGGTCGCGCTCGAGAAGGTCCAGGTCTGCAAGACCTGCGGCAACATCGACACGCAAAGTCCCTGCACGGTCTGCACCGATCCGAGGCGCGACCCCTCGATCATCGTCGTCGTCGCCGACGTTGCCGATCTCTGGGCGCTGGAACGGGCCAATGCCACTCAAGGGCGCTATCACGTGCTGGGTGCGACATTGTCGCCGCTCGACGGCGTCGGCCCGCAGGACCTCACCATCGAGGCGCTGGTCGCGCGCGCGCATGAGGCACAGGTGCATGAGGTCATCCTGGCGCTGAATGCCACCGTCGACGGCCAGACCACGGCACATTACATCACCGACCTGCTTCAGGACGCCAACGTAAAAGTAACCCGGCTCGCCCATGGTGTGCCGGTCGGCGGCGAGCTTGATTATCTCGATGAAGGTACGCTATCGGCCGCGATGCGGCAGCGCACCCTGTTCTAGCCATCCAGACTTACGGAACGGACGACATGACGAAACTTTTCGCCACACGATGGGCTTTGGTCGCGACGCTGACGATGCTGGCGACGCCGGCCATCTCCGCGCAACAGGACGACGGGGCTCCGCCGCCGTCGAAGCCCGGCAAGCCGATCAATGCCGGGGAGGTGCTGTCGGGCGAGCTGAACACGATGAAAGTGCGCGACGTCAAGAACGTCGGCAAGCGGGTTGCGACCTACCAGATCACCTCCGAGCCGCGCCGACTGCCGCCGCCGAGCGGGCTGTGCAATCTCGAGACCGGACCCGAAACCTTCCAGCTCGTTCCCAGCGGCGACGCGCAGGCAGCGCAGCTGAAGACGTTTGCCGGCAAGGAGATCTCGGTCAAGGTCGACGAAGTCGCCTGCGCCAGCGATCCCGGCCAGATGAGCGAGGCCGTGATCACGAAATGGAGCCTGATCAAGAAGCAGTAGGGGGCGCCCCGTTTGCTCGCCACACATATAAGCGCATCTGTTTTTCGTCATGCCCGGGCTCGTCCCGGGCATCCACGTTTTTGGCGCCGCGTAGCAAGGCGTGGATGGCCGGGACAAGCCCGGCCATGACGGCGTTGCGCTAAACCCGCACCGGCCCCAGCGCATCAAAATGCCCGCGCTTCTGCAACCAGGCCAGCAGCACCAGGCTCGGGATCGCCACCAGCATGCAGATCACGAAGAACAGCGGCCAGCCGGTGGTATCAGCCACGAAGCCGGCGCCTGACGAGAGATAGGTCCGCCCCACCGCGGCAAGCGCGGTGAGCAGCGCATATTGCGTCGCCGTGTGCAGCGGGTTCTGGCAGAGCGCCGAAAGATAGGCGACGAAGATCACCGTGCCGATGGCGCTGGTGAAGTTCTCACAGGTGATGGCGAAGGCGAGCGCCCATTGGCTGGTGCCGACGAAGGCCAGCCAGGAGAAGGAGAGGTTCGCGAGCGCCTGCACCACGCCGCCGATCCAGAGGCTGGTCGCAAGCGAATAGCGCCGCGCGACGAAGCCGCCGGCAAAGCCGCCGATCAGAGTCGCAGCAAGGCCCACGCCCTTCACGATCGCCGCATAGTCGTTGCGGGAGAAGCCGAGGTCGATCACGAACGGCGCGGTCATCGTGCCGGAAAAGGCATCGGTGAACTTGAACAGCACGACGAAGGCGAGTGCCGCAAGCGCGTCCTTGCGCGTCAGGAATTCCGAGAAGGCGCCGATTGCCGCGTGCAGCACGCGCGCGAGCGCGGTCTGCGTCTGCGTCGCGGCTTCCGCCCGCAATGACTGCTCGGGCTCGGTCGCGACCAGCGCCGTGATCGTCCCGATCAGGACCATCGCCGCCATCACCACATAGCCCCACATCCAGGCGGACGTGCGGGTGATGCCGGTGCTCTCGAAGCCGGAGACGATGAACAGCGCGCCGGCGGTCGAGACCAGCATGCCGATGCGATAGGCCGCGACATAGGACGCCATGCCGGCGGCCTGCTCGCTCTCCGGCAGGCTCTCGACGCGGAAGGCGTCGACCACGATGTCCTGCGTCGACGAGGCCGTCGCCACCAGCAATGCGCCGAGCGCGACGTAGAACGGCGAGCGCGCGGGATCGGTCAGCGCCAGCAGCAGGATCGCTGCGATCAGCAGCAATTGCGAGAACAGCAGCCAGCCGCGGCGCCGCCCGAAGGCGCGCGTGAACAGCGGCACATGCATCGCATCGACCAGCGGCGCCCAAAGGAATTTCAGCGTGTAGGGCGTGCCGACCAGCGCAAACAGCCCGATGGTCTTGAGATCGACGCCGGATTCCCGCATCCACACCAGCAGCGTCGAGCCCGACAGCGCCAGCGGCAGCCCGGACGAGAAACCGAGGAACAGCACGATCAGCACCCGCGGCTGCAGGTAAACGGCAAGGCTGTCACGCCAGGAGGTGGGGGCCGTGCCGGGGCCGGCAGGGGAGGTCGCGTCGGGTGCGGTCATGGGGTGGTGTTAGCAGATTCTGAGAGCCACAAGTGAGGTGTCGTCGCCCGGCTTGACCGGGCGACCCAGTATTCCAGAGGCCGGAGTTATGGAGGGCCCGCGATCTCCGCATAGAGATCGTTCCAATCGGGATTATCCTTCTCGATCAGCGCAATCTTCCAGGCGCGCGTCCATTTTTTCAGGCGCTTCTCGCGTTTTATCGCATTCTCGGGATCATCGAATTGCTCGAAATAGACTAGCTTCACAACGCCCTATTCCTTCGTGAAGCTCTCGACTAACTGCAATTTGTGTTCGGCCACACGGCGGATGAGATCGTTCGTTACGCCAATGTAGAGCGTGTCGCCCATCTTGCTGGCGAGAATGTACACGTAGTAGCAGCGCCCGCCCATCTGCCGTCTCTGGGATACTGGGTCGCCCGGTCAAGCCGGGCGACGACAGTGTGTTCTATATTCTACTCCCCCGCCTGGAGCTTCCTCGGGAACAACTCGGCAGCGCCGGTCGCCACGAGATGCGGGGCTTCGGGGGCATCGCTCTTGCTGAAATCGAGCTCTTCGATGCGCCCCGCGCGCTTCTCGATCTTGTCGGCGGAGATCAGGATCTGGCGGACGTCCTCGTTCGCGTCGGCAAAGTGCTTCTGCAATTTCAGCACGCGATCGCGCAGGCGGCCGAGGTCGTCGCCGAGCTTGATCACTTCGGTCTGGATCTGGTCGGCGGCATCGCGCATGCGCGCGTCCTTCATGATCTGCTGCATCACCTGGATTGCGAGCATCAAAAGCGACGGCGACACCAGCACGACGCGGGCGCGATACGCCTTCTGGATCACGTCGTCGAAACCGTCGTGGATCTCGGCGTAGACCGATTCCGACGGCACGAACATCAACGCCATTTCCTGGGTCTCGCCGGCGACGAGATATTTTTCGGCGATGTCGCTGACATGCTTCATCACGTCACCGCGCAGCCGCTGCGTGGCGATGCGCTTTTCCTCGTCGGTGCGCGCATCATGCAGCGCGGTCATCGCCTCCAGCGGAAATTTCGCGTCGATGCAGAGCGGACGCTGGTCGGGCAGGAACACGACGCAGTCCGGACGCTTGCCGGTCGAGAGCGTGAACTGGAACTCGTAGGCGCCCTTCGGCAGACCGTCCTGGACGATCGCTTCCATCCGCGCCTGACCGAAGGCGCCGCGCGACTGCTTGTTGGCGAGCACGTCGCGCAGGGTCGTCACCTGCGTGGTGAGGTCGGTGAGGTTCTTGTGCGCGCTGTCGATGATGCCGAGCCGCTCGTGCAGCGCGTGCAGGCTCTCCATGGTGTTGCGGGTCGAGTGCTCCATGGACTGGCCGACGCGGTGGGTCACCGAATCCAGCCGCTCGTTGACCGCGCGCGCCATGTCGGCCTGGCGGCCGGCCAGCGTCTGGGTCATGGCGTCGACTCGCCCCGAAGCCTCGCTCTGGGCGTGCAGCATCTGGCTGATGCACTCCTCGAGCTCGTCGGCGCGGATGGCGTTGGCCATCGCGAGTTCCGCGCCGCGCCGCCCTGACCGCGCGATCACGACGGCAATCACGAGCAGCAGGATAAGGACCAGGGCGCCGAAGCCGATCAGCGCGTCCACGGTGCGCACCGGCCAGTCGCCAAGCATGAAAATGATCTCGTTCATGCCCCTGCTTCTAGCCGATTCGCTTCGAGACACGAACGAATAGCGAACATTTATGGTAAATGCTCTGTTAATTTTTATGGTTAACGAAACCTGAAGTTTTATGGTTAGCGGAGGGTTAACGGGGTTCCCGGCCGCATTGACCGCATCGAACGCGCGGCTTAAATCGCGGCCATGGCCCTCAGAGAAATCATCATCCTGCCCGACAAGCAGCTGCGTCTGGTCTCCAAGCCGATCGAGAAGGTCACGCCGGAGATCCGCAAGCTTGCCGACGACATGTTCGAGACCATGTACGACGCGCCCGGCATCGGGCTCGCGGCGATCCAGATCGCGCAGCCGTTGCGGCTGATCACCATGGACCTCGCCAAGCCCGACCAGGACGGCGAGACCAAGCCCGAGCCGCGCGTCTTCATCAATCCGGAAATCATCGCCTCTTCGGAGGACCTGTCGGTCTACGAGGAAGGCTGCCTGTCGATCCCCGAATATTACGAGGAGGTCGAGCGCCCTGCGAAGGTGCGGGTGCGCTACACCGATCTCGACGGCAAGGTGCACGAGGAGGACGCCGAAGGCCTCTACGCCACCTGCATCCAGCACGAGATCGACCATCTCAACGGCGTGCTGTTCGTCGACTATCTGTCAAAGCTCAAGCGCGACCGCGTGCTGAAGAAGTTCGAGAAAGCCGCCAAGCGCGCGGAGTGAGGTTCTCTGTCGATGCCCCTCCGCCTGATCTTCATGGGCACGCCCGATTTCTCCGTGCCGACGCTGCTCGAGCTCGTCGCGCATGGCCACGAGATCGCGGCCGTGTACACGCGCGCGCCGAAGCCCGGCGGACGGCGCGGGCTGCAATTGCAGCCGACCCCGGTGGAAGAGGCCGCGCGAAAGCTCGGTGTGCCCGTGCTGACGCCGAAGACTTTGAAAACGCCGGAGGCGCTGGAAGAGTTTCGCGCCTTTGACGCCGATGCGGCCGTCGTCGTCGCCTATGGCATGATCCTGCCGCAGGCGATCCTCGATGCGCCAAAGCTCGGCTGCTACAACCTGCACGCCTCGCTGCTGCCACGCTGGCGCGGTGCCGCTCCCATCAACCGCGCGATCATGGCCGGCGATGCCGAGAGCGGCGTGATGGTGATGAAGATGGATGTTGGCCTCGACACCGGCGACGTCGCTATGGCGGAACGGCTCGCGATCACGGACAACATGACCGCGCTCGATCTGCACGATCGTCTGTCGCGGCTCGGTGCCGATCTGATGGTGCGCGCCATGGCCGCGCTGGCGCGCGGCGGGCTTCAGCTGAAGCAGCAGAGCGAGGACGGCGTCACCTATGCCGCCAAGATCGACAAGGCCGAGGCGCGGATCGACTGGACCAGGCCCGCGCGCGAGGTGCTGCGCCATATCCACGGCCTGTCGCCGTTTCCCGGCGCCTGGGCCGAACTTGAGAATGCGCGGGTCAAGATCCTGCGCTGCGAGCTGGCGAAAGGCACGGGCGCACCCGGCGAGGTGCTCGACGATCACCTCACCATCGCCTGCGGCGAGGGTGCAATCCGTCTGATCGAGCTCCAGCGCGAAGGCAAGGCACGCATGCAGGCCGCGGACTTCCTGCGCGGCGTGCCGTTGAAGACCGGCGCCAAATTCACCTGACGCTGTCATACCCTGCGAAGGCGGGGTATCCAGTACGCCGAGGCTTCTCGGTCGAACGGATAGGCTGCGGAGTACTGGATTGCCCGGTCGAGCCGGGCGATGACAGCGAAACTGGACAAGATGCCCCGCTACAAGCTCACCATCGAATATGACGGCGCGCCGTTCTTCGGCTGGCAGGTGCAGGAGACGCTGCCCTCGGTGCAGGGCGCGTTGGAGGCCGCTGTGAAGGCGATGACCGGCGCGGATGCGCGCGTCCATGGTGCCGGCCGCACCGATGCCGGCGTGCATGCGCGCGGCCAGGTCGCGCATGTCGATGTCGGCAAGCAGTTTCCGCCGGGCCGTTTTCGCGACGGCTTGAATGCGCATCTGCGCCCGCATCCTGTCGCGGTGCTCGAAGCGGATATCGTGCCTGATAGTTTCGAGGCGCGCTTTTCAGCCATCAAGCGCCACTACCGCTACCGTATCGTCAACACTCGCGCCAATCTCGCACTCGATGCCGGCCACGCCTGGCGCGTGCCGCGCCGGCTCGACGCCGATGCGATGCATGCGGCGGCACAACGCCTGCTCGGCAAGCACGATTTCACCACCTTCCGCGACACCGAGTGCCAGGCCAGGTCGCCGGAGAAGACGCTCGATCAGCTCGACGTGCTGCGCGACGGGCGCGAGATCACCATAGTCACCTCGGCGCGCTCATTCCTGCACAGCCAGGTGCGTTCGATGGTGGGGTCGCTGATGTGGGTCGGCGAAGGCCGCTGGACCGCCGATGATCTCTCCGCAGCGCTCGCCGCACGCAACCGCGCCGCCTGCGGCATCGTCGCCCCGCCGGACGGGCTGTATCTGATGCAGGTGGATTACTGATGGGATGAGGGCGCGTACTCTCGCTACATCCCCCCACTGTCATGCCCCGGCTTGACCGGGGCATCCAGTAGCCGTGGCCTCTCGGCTCAGTCACTGTCGTCTCTGGAATACTGGATCGCCCGATCAAGTCGGGCGATGACAGCGGAGTGGGCAGGCGGAAGAGCCTACCCAAAATACCTCGCCAAAATCCCGCGATACACCTTGGTCAACCGCTCCAGGTCCCTGACCGGCACGCGTTCGTCGATTTGGTGCATGGTCTGGCCGACCAGGCCGAATTCGATCACCGGGCAATAGCTTGAGATGAAGCGCGCGTCCGAGGTGCCGCCTGAGGTCGACAGCTCCGGCTTGCGGCCCGTCACTTCTTCGATCGCGGACACCGCGAGATCGGTGAACGGGCCGGGCTTGGTCACGAACACGTTCGAGTTCGAGGGCTCCCAGACGATGCGGGCGCGAATGCGGTTGCCGCAGGCTTTTGTCAGCCGCATCTCGACCAGCTCGCGCAGGCTCGCCTGAGTGTGGTTGTCGTTGTAGCGGATGTTGAATTTTGCGCGCGCTTGTCCCGGGATGACGTTGTTGGCGGTGTTGCCGACGTCGACCGAGGTGAATTCGAGGTTGGAGGCCTGGAACTGCGCGCTACCATGGTCGAGCGGCTCGTCCGAGATGGCCACGATCAGCCGCGCGATATCAGGCACCGGATTGGCGGCGCGGTGCGGATAGGCGACATGGCCCTGCACGCCGTCGACATACAGCGTGCCGGATTGCGAGCCGCGGCGGCCGACCTTGATGGTGTCGCCGAGGGTCTCGACATTGGAGGGCTCGCCGAGCACGCAATGGTCGAATTTTTCGCCGCGCTCGGCCGCCCACTGCAGCAGCTTGATGGTGCCATTGATGGAGACGTCTTCCTCGTCGCCGGTGATCAGGAAGGAGATCGAACCTTTGCCGTCGCTGCGCGGCTTGCCGTCGTTCGCGGCCAGATGCTCCAGCACCGCGGCGACCGAACAGGCGATGCCGCCTTTCATGTCGACCGCGCCGCGGCCGTGCAGAAAGCCGTCCTTCACCTCGCCCGAGAACGCGCCGACGCTCCAGGCGCTCTCGTCGCCCGGCGGTACCACGTCGGTGTGGCCGGCAAAGGTGATGTGCGGCCCGTCAGTGCCGATCCGCGCAAAGAGATTGTCGACGTCGGCGGTGCCGGGCTCGCTGAAAGTCACGCGGTGGCATGTGAAGCCTGCCGCATTGAGGGCTTTTTCGAGCACGCCCAGTGCACCGGCATCGGCGGGGGTTACCGAGGGGCAGCGGATGAGATCGCGGGCAATCGAGAGAGCATCGGTCATGCGCCCCGCTTAACATGCATGCCGCCGGGTGGGCTAGCACTGGGCGGGACAAATTCGATCTCGCTCTGCTGGTCCCAGCTTTTCGTCGAAGGTGCGGGCGCGGAGCCATCTTCAAGGACGGCCAGTGGATCGGGGCCGAACCGGTTGTCGCCCGAGGTGCCGGGCACAATGAACATTTCCACGAGGCCCCAAAACCACGGAATGTGCACGGCCCAGGCGACGGCAAGAACCCAGTTTGAATTGGTGGGCAGCAGGTCCGAGAACTGGTCGAACAACGCAGGCACGACGAAGAACGGAACCAGCCACCAGCCGCTCCGGTCGCGATCGTGCAGCCGCTTGGTCGCGGTTGCGAGATAGATCCACAGGAATAGCAAAGTGCCGAACACTTTGAGGATGAGGGTCGCGCGATCGGCCGTAGCCAGCTGACGATAGGCCCTGGGATCGACCACGTTGAAGATGTCGTCGACACCGAAATCGAAGTCGACCTTGAAGTTGAAGGCGAAAGTTGCCGCCCCGTTCAGCACCTTGATGGCCTGGTCGATCATCCCGAGCATGCAGGCCAGCATCATGACGAGCAGCAGCGCCTGCCACAGCAGCGCGCGGTTGATGCGGCCGTCGAAGCGGAAGAGATACCAGATCCAGTCCATTCCAAAGGCTCCGGGCGGGAAAGGTCGCCCGGATGTTGGTCGCGATGGGGGGAGGGCGGGTTCGATGGACCCTCGGTGTCGTACGGCAGCTGGTGCCGCGAATCAATCCCGCAGCAGCTCGTTGATGCTGGTTTTGGAGCGCGTGCGCTCGTCGACGCGCTTGACGATGACGGCGCAGGCGGTGCTCGGGCCGATCTGGCCGTTCTTCATGGGCTTGCCGGGCAGCGCGCCGGGAACGACGACCGAATATTCCGGCACCTCGCCGATGAAGATCTCGCCGGTCTCGCGATCGACGATCTTGGTCGACGCCCCCAGGAACACGCCCATCGACAGCACCGCGCCCTTGCGCACGATCACGCCCTCGGCGACCTCGGAGCGCGCGCCGATAAAGCAATCGTCCTCGATGATCACGGGCTCGGCCTGCAGCGGCTCGAGCACGCCGCCGATGCCGACGCCGCCGGAGATGTGCACGCGCTTGCCGATCTGCGCGCAGGAGCCGACGGTCGACCAGGTGTCGATCATGGTGGATTCATCGACGTAGGCGCCGAGATTGACGAAGGACGGCATCAGCACGACGTTGCGGGCGATGAAGGCGGAGCGGCGCACGATGGAGCCGGGGACGGCACGGAAACCGGCATCCCGAAAGCGGTTCTCGCCCCAGCCGTCGAACTTCGAGGGCACCTTGTCCCACCAGGCCGCCTTGCCGGGGCCGCCGGAAATGGCGCCCATGTCGTTGAGGCGGAACGAGAGCAGCACCGCCTTCTTCAGCCATTGATTGACCTTCCACTTGCCGTCGGCCCCGCGCTCGGCAACGCGGGCCTCACCCTTGTCCAGAATCTCCAGCGCGTGATCCACGGCCTCGCGGACCTCGCCCCTGGTCGAGGTCGAGACGCCGTCGCGCGCCTCGAAGGCGCCGTTGATGGTGGATTCGAGGACGGACAGGGACATTTGGCGATCCTTGAGCAGCATTTGCGGGGAATTTGGATCGCTTTTTCGGGACTTGGAGCGAGAGAGTCAAGAACGCAGTCGGCCATGTCCCGGCGCGTTCGGACGCGCCCGGGACATGGCCGGCGGCTATTTTGATGTGCCCGCGAGATCGATGCCGTTCACGATACCCTCGCAGAGGCCGGCGAGCTCATTTCCGAGTTCGGTCAATGCCGGTGAACGGTAGCGCGCGAAGGCCATAGCCGGATCAAGCCATCGCAGTTCGGCTTGACCGTCTGGAAAGCCGATCACGGCGAACTTCAGGGGGGCCTCGAGCAGCGCCGCGCTATCGGCGGTCAGCAGCCGCGACATCAGGCGTGGGTGGAAAAACAGGACCTGACGCGCGGGGCCGATGGCGAAGCCGCCACGACTGAGCAGCATTTGCGGGTCGATCTCGTGCAGGATCCAGAGGTCTGCCGCAATGATTCCCTGCTTCAAGCGGGTGACCACCTCTTCGACGGTCAACGAAGAGGTGACCGACCGTTGAAACGAGCTTGCGGCCGAACCGCATCCGGAGAAGGCCACAGGTTGCGGTGTTTGCGTCATCGGATCAGCCTTCGCCCGGCTTCGGTGCCCGGCTCGCATCGAACGCTTCGAGCGTCCGTGCCGAGTAGACCAACGACGCCCCCGCACCGATCGCAATCGCCACGCCGAGGGCCTCGGCGAGCTCCTCACGGCTCGCGCCGAAACGTGCGGCGGCGGCGGCGTGAACCGCAATACACCCGTCGCAGCGGGCGGTCACGGCCGCCGCCAGCGCGATCAACTCGCGCGTCTTTCCGTCCAGCTTTCCTGTCTGGGGGCCAGCCGCGCCAAGTTCGCGATAGCCCTTCAGCGTCGCCGGGCTTAGGGCACCAATGTCGCCGATCCGCGCCAGCAAGTCGCTCCGATAGGCGCTCCAATCCATCATCATTGTCTCTCTCCTCGAACGGCGGGTTGTTGCCGAGCTCGAGAGATAGACGTGCGGTCTCGCGGGAGCCATCAGCTATGGGCGTATGGCCGCTATACAGCTTGCCGAAGCGTCAGGCGAATTGACGGAATTCTCCCGCGATGAAGTCCACCACGGCGCGAACCCGCCGGACCTTGCCGGTGTCGCGATGAAATCCCAGCCACAGCTCGCGGCTCGGGACGGGCGCCGGCGTCTTGATCGAACGAAGCGCGGGATAGGCCGAGGCCAGCCGAGTCGGCAAGCAAACCAGCCCCGCGCCGGCGGCGGCCGCAGCGGCCTGACCATCGCGGCTATTGCTGCAGAATCCAACATGTGCCTGCGGCAAATAGCGACGCAGCCACTTCGTCTCCGCAACGCTTTCGGCGAGCGCCGCGTTCATTGTAATGAGCGCAGCGTCGGCGCCACCGTCCGAAAAATCGGGCGGTCCCTTTGCCTTGAGATAGGCAGCAGCAGCATAAAGCTGGAACGGAATGCTGCCGATCTTCCGCTGCATCAGTCCGTCCTGCTGGAAGCGCCCGAAGCGTAGGGCGACATCTATCTCCCGCCACGTGAGGCTCAGGGCCTCGGCGTCAGTAACCAGCTCGACGGTGACGGTCGGATGCGCCGCGCAGAACTTCGCCAGCAAAGGCGAGAGGATCCGTGCCCCGAGCCATTCGGGCGAGGTCACGCGCACCGTTCCGGTCAGTCCAGCGCTGCTGCCGACTGCGATCCGCTGCGCCGCCAGTGCTGCGTCCTCCATCCTCTCGGCATAATCGAGAATCTGCCGTCCGGTGTCGGAGAGCCGAAGGCCGGACGGAAGGCGGTCGAACAGGATCGCACCGAGCTTGCTTTCGAACAGTTCGAGGCGCCGGCTCATTGTCGGTTGCGTGGTGCCCAGCTTTCGTGCGGCACCCGAGAGGCTTTTTTCGCGAGCCAGGTGCAGGAAGTAGCGCAGGTCTTCCCATTCGATCGCAGCCAAGTCTGTCGGCTTCTGAGGCACGGTCGCTCCTGCGTTGCTGCGGGGGTCAGCCGATCGCGAGCGACTGCAGAAACCCAGTCAGATCGTCGGTGACGTGGTCGACATGGGCCGCATCACGGCCCGCCAGTTCCCAATCTTCACGCACCACTTGCTTGGTGCCGTCCGACACCACGAGTATCGTGGTCATGCCGAGCTCGTGCGGAACGGTGAGGTTGCGGGCGAGGTCCTCGAACATCGCTGCGCGGGTCGGATCGACCGAATGGTCGGCGAGAAACTTCCGTTAGGTCTGTGGCGCCGGCTTCGGCTCGAATTCGGCGGCGATGATGTCGAACACGCCGTCGAAATGCGTGGCAAAGCCGAGTCGCGCCAGCACCGCATCGACATGATCGACCGAGCCGTTGGTCAGGATCAGCTTTCGTCCCGGCAGTTTTGCAATGGCCTCGCCCAGGGCCGGGTTCGGCTCCAGCGGGGAATGGTCGATCTTGTGGACATAGGCGAGATAGTCGTCGGCGCGTACACCATGCAGGGTCATCATGCCACGCATGGTGGTGCCGAAGCGCTGGTAATAATCCTTCTGGATCTTGCGCGCTTCCACCGGTGTCAGATTGAGCCAGTTGCAAACGAACTCGGTGATCCGCGCATCGACCTGCTGCCACAGATTGACGTGGTGCGGATAGAGCGTGTTGTCGAGGTCGAACACCCAGGTGTCGATATGGGCAAAGGCGCGGGAGGAGGTCATTTTCACTCTCTATCCGTTGACCGCGGCGGCGCCCCACCCTCAATCGTCGTCCTGGCGAAAGCCAGGACCCATACGCCGTGACCGATCATTGGGACACTGCGGTCGTCGTTCTTCGCCAAATCCAATCCTGGGGTAATGGGTCCTGGCTTTCGCCAGGACGACAGCGGCGTGCGTGGCACCGGTACCATCACAACAGCACCCGTCACGGCATTGCAAACCGCAGCGTCTTGCCGCCGCTCGACATGTCCACCGCGCTAAAGCCCGTGGCCGCGAAACCGCGCGCGCCGCAGTCGGTCTGCTCGTTGGTCTCGAACTTGGTCTCGCGCGTGCAAAGCTGCTTGTCGCCGCCCCAGTTCAGCGGCTTGTCCTTCAGCTTGACGATTCGGTTATCGGCGTCGATGGCTTCCGCGAAGCTGAATATCTGCTTCGGCTGGCCGCTCACATCAGGGTGCAGGCAGGTCTTGGGGTCGATGCGATACCAGCCACGGCTCGTCACCGATTTGCCGTCGTCGGTGGCGACCGCCGCCATCACCTTGTGCGCGGTGTCGTTGCACCAGGTGAGGCCTGTCGCAGACGGCGTCTGCACGGCATCGACCATGGTCTTGAAGAAGTTCGGCGACGACAGGATGTCGGACGACAATCCGCGGCTCTTCAGGAAAGCGGCCAGCGCGCCTTGCGTCTTCGGCCCGTCGACGCCGTCGATCGGCGCGGCGTCGTAACCTGCGATCACCAAAAGCCGCTGGATGCCGGCGAGGCGGGCCTGCTCGTCGTCATACTCGGAGTCCTCGGCGAGATAGGCGACGAAATTGCCGTCCGCGCCTTGGGTCGGGGTGATCTGGGTGAAGGCGGCTTGGGTCTGGCCGCTGCGGCACTGCCGCGCTGCCGCGATGACGAAATTGTCCTGCGCGACGCACAGCGTGTCGCTGCCGTTCTGCGGGATCGGGGATGCGCCGTAGACGCCGAGCGCGCGGGCGTTGAGCAGGATGCGGTCGGCGGAGAGCGTGCCCTGCACCACCACGCGGCAGGTGGCGGGGTCGATCCTGAACCAGCCGCGCGTCGCGGTCGCCGCCTTGTCGTCGATGCCGATCGCGGCCTCGACGACATAGGACATGCGGTTGCAGATTTTCAGGTCGGCGAAGGCCGGTGCGGAGGAGAACACGAACGAGATGGCTGCGGCAGGGAGCGTCATCAGGAAGCGCGTCAGGACGGAGCGGCGAGGCCGCCGCTCTCCCAGCACTGTTCCTGTCCGCTCTTCTCTCACTTGTGGATCAGCGTGCCCGTGCCGGTATTGGTGAAGAGCTCGAGCAGCACCGCGTGCTGCATCTTGCCGTCGATGATGACGACGCCCTCCACGCCCTGTTCGAGCGCGTAGATGCAGGTCTCGACCTTCGGGATCATGCCGCCCGATATGGTGCCGTCCGCGATCAGCTTTCGCGCGTCCTTGACCGAGAGCTGCGGGATCAGCTTCTTGGACTTGTCGAGCACGCCCGGCACGTCGGTGAGCAGCAGCAGCCGCTTTGCCTTCAGCGCGCCGGCCACGGCACCTGCGAAAGTGTCGGCGTTGACGTTCAGCGTCTGCCCCTCTTTCGAGGTCGCGAGCGGCGCGAGCACGGGGATCAGCTCGTAGCCGATCAGCTGGTTGAGCAGCGTGAGATCGACTTTCTCGGGATCGCCGACGAAGCCGAGATCGACCGCCTTCTCGATGTGCGAGTCCGGATCCATGATGGTGCGCGTCGTCTTGGACGCCTTCACCATATTGGCGTCCTTGCCAGAGAGCCCCACGGCCTTGCCGCCGGCCTCGTTGATGTAGCCGACGATCTGCTTGTTGACGGAGCCGGCGAGCACCATCTCGACGATCTCGATGGTGGCGGCATCGGTGATGCGCAGGCCGGCTGCGAATTCCGAGACGATGCCGAGGCGCTTGAGCATGGTCGCGATCTGCGGGCCGCCGCCATGCACCACCACCGGATTGATCGCGGTCTGCTCGAGCAGCACGATGTCGCGGGCAAAATTCTTCGCGGTCTCCTCGTCCCCCATGGCATGGCCGCCATACTTGATGACGATGGTTTCCTCGTCATACTGCTGCATGTGCGGCAGCGCTTCGGACAGGATGCGGGCCTGGTCGAGCGGGGAGATTTCGGTCATGAGGCGGATCTCGCTGGCGGGATACTCGGGCCGCGTTCTATCCGATTGGCGGGCGGGGCGCAAAGTGATGTTCTTCCCCTCTCCCCTTGCGGGAGAGGGTGGATCGCCGCGATAGCGGCGAGACGGGTGAGGGGTTCTCTCCGCGCGCGCAATAGTGAGTTCGTGGAGAGAACCCCTCATCCGGCGCTTCGCGCCATCTTCTCCCGCAAGGGGAGAAGGAACAAAGAGCCACTATTTCTTTCCCACCACCGCCGCGAGCGTCACTGCCAGCCAGCTCAAGATCATCACCGATCCACCCGTCGGCGCCGCATATGGAAACAGCGAATGGCCGGCATATTGCCGCAAGGTGAGGTCGCCCGCGAACAGCGCGGCGCCGGCTGCGAAGCCGGACGCGGCGATGATGCCAATTCCGCCGTGCAGAAGGCCGCGCCCGAGCAGGGCGACGGTCGCGAGTATGGCGGTTGCATGAAACAGCAGCATGGCGCTTGCGGCGGCGAGCCGGCTCGCATCGCCGCCATGCGCGGAAGCGGCGGCCAGCGCGACGCCGGCGGCGCCCATCATACCGGCAAGCCCGATCAACAGGCGGAACGCCGCCATTACGAGGTGCGCTCTTCCAGCAGCTTGGCGATCGCGGCGCGCAGCTCGGCCATGCCGGTTGCGCTCCGCGACGAGGTCGCGAGCACGTTCGGGAACGCGGCCGGACGCTTGGCGAGCGCGGCCTCGGTCTCGACGATGCGCGATTGAAGCTCGGCGGCCTTGATCTGGTCGGCCTTGGTCAGAACCAGCTGGTAGCTGACCGCGGAGCGATCGAGTGTCTTCAGGACTTCGAGATCGACGTCCTTGAGGCCGTGCCGCGCGTCGACCAGCACGTAGACGCGCGCGAGGCTCGCGCGTCCGAGCAGGAATTTGTGGATCAGCTCGGTCCAGGACGCGACCTGGCTCTTCGGTGCCTTGGCATAGCCATAGCCGGGCATGTCGACCAGGCGCAGGTCACTTTTCCCGGGGACCTCGAAGAAGATCAGCTCCTGGGTGCGGCCCGGCGTATGCGAGGTGCGCGCGAGCGCGTTGCGGCCGGTCAGCGCGTTGATCAGGCTGGACTTGCCGACATTGGAGCGGCCGGCAAAAGCGATCTCCAGCCCCGCCATCGGCGGCAGCGTTTCAGTCGAGGGCGAGGCCCAGATGAACTGCCAGTCGCGCGTGAACAGCTTTCGCCCGACCTCGATCAGCTTCGCATCTTTGTCGTCGGTCATGCGAAGGCTTTCTGTTTGTCCGCGTCATTGCGAGCGAAGCGAAGTAATCCAAAAATGCATCCGCGAAGGGACTCTGGATTGCTTCGTCGCTTTGCCTCGCAATGACGACCGCTACGTCGCCTTCTTCGCGAACGTCGCCTTGAGATTGTCGAACAGCTCCACCTTCACGCCGTTGCGGCGCATGATGAAGCTCTGCTGAAGCACCGAGAGCGTGTTGTTCCAGGCCCAGTAGATCACGAGGCCCGCCGGGAAGCCCGCCAGCATGAAGGTGAAGATCAGCGGCATCCAGTTGAAGATCATCTGCTGCGTCGGATCCGGCGGCGTCGGATTCAGCTTCATCTGGAACCACATCGTGATGCCCATGATGATCGGCCAGATGCCGAGCGCGAGGTAGTGGCCGAACACGGGAATGGTGGTCGGATCGAACGGGATCAGCCCGAACAGAGTGAACAGGTTGGTCGGGTCCGGCGCGGAAAGATCCTTGATCCAGCCGAAGAACGGCGCGTGCCGCATCTCGATGGTGACGAACAGCACCTTGTACAGCGAGAAGAACACCGGGATCTGGATCACCACGGGAAGACAGCCGGCGACCGGATTGATCTTCTCCTTGCGGTAGATCTCCATCATCTCCTGCTGCTGCTTCACCTTGTCGTCAGGGTAGCGCTCCTTCAGCGCCTGAAGCTGCGGTTGGACCGACTTCATCTTCGCCATCGAGGCGTAGGACTTGTTCGCCAGCGGGAAGAACAGGAGCTTCACGATCACGGTCACGAGCAGGATCGAGATGCCGAAATTGCCGAAGAAGCGGTAGAAGAAGTCGAGGCCGAGGAACATCGGCTTGGTGATGAAGTAGAACCAGCCCCAGTCGATCAACAGATCGAAATGGTTGAGGCCGAGTTCCTTGTTGTAGCCGCCATGGCCGGCGAGCGGGAAGTTGATGCCGACAACGCTGGCTTCCTTGGCGCCGGCGAACAGCCGCGCGTTCGCGGTCGCGGAGCCGCCGATCGCGACGGTGACCGGATCGAGCAGATAATCGGTCTGGTAGGTGTGGACGTTGCCACTCGGATTCGACGAGAAGCGCGCCTGAATCTGCGCACTGGTGTCCGGCAGCAGCGCCGAGGCCCAGTATTTGTCGGTCATGCCGAGCCAGCCATTGGTGGCCTTGAAGTTCACCGTCCTGGCTTCGTCGATTTTCTTGTAGGCGTATTCCTGCAAGCCATCGAGATAGCCGATCAGGCCTTCATGCAGAATGTAGTAGCCGGAGACCTGCGGCGTGCCGTGGCGCGAGATCAGTGCGAACGGATAGAGCGTGACCGGCGCGTTGCCGACATTGCTCACCTCGTCCTTGACGGTAAAGAGGTAGTGGTCGTCGACCGAGATGGTGCGACGGAAGTTGAGGCCCTCGCCATTGTCCCATTTCAGCAGCACCGGGGTCGTCGGCGTCAGGCTGCCGCTGCCGTCCTGCTGCCAGACGGTCTGCGCGTCCGGCAGTTTCGCCGTCACGCCCGTCGCCGGTACCCAGCCGAACTCGGCGTAATACGGCTCCGCGGTCCCCGAGGGCGAATACAGAATAATCGGCGGTGACTTCGGATCGACCGTTTCGCGGAATTGCACCAGCGCGACATCGTCGATGCGTCCGCCCTTCAGCGAGATGCTGCCGGCGATCCGCGGCGTCTCGATCTTCACGCGCGGGCTGGCAGCAATGGCGGTGTCACGGCTTTGAACCGGCTGGGCTTGCTGGTTCGCGCTCGGCGTCGACGGCTGGGCCGTGCTGCCGGCCTGCGGCGTGGCGCCCGGCGTAGCGGAAGCCGTCGGCTGCGGCGTGGTCTTCTGCAGCTCGGCCTGCGCCTGTTGCTGGGCGCGCTGCTTCTCCATCGCCGGCATGTTGTAGAAATATTGCCAGGCGATCAGCACGAAGCCCGACAGAATGACGGCGAGGATGGTATTGCGGTTGTCGGTCATCATTCTCTCGTCATCAATCCGGTTTGCGGCTGGTCGCAGGAGCGGGGCCGGGCTTTAAGCCGTCGGTTGTTGGGCTGCTTTTTGAGCCGCGTCCCTTGTGCGTATGCCGCGCGGGCTTCGCGAACGCTATGCGCAGATCGTCGAGCATGGTGGCGAAGCCGCGCGAGAGCGCGTCCCTTCGGCCGACCAGCACATAATCATGATGGGGCTGCATCGACACCGGATCGAGCCGCTTCACCAGTTCGCGAAGCCGGCGCCGGATGCGATTGCGCTCGGGGGCGTTGCCGTTCTTTTTGGTGACGGTGAAGCCGATCCGGATTGGGCCGCTATCGTCGCGACCGCGGCTTTGCAGGACGAACGCGGGGCTATTCACCCGCGCGCCATTGGCAACGGCGAGGAAATCCGCTCGCTGCCTCAGCCGATCCATGATGAAATCCCAAAAAGGGGGTCCGGCTCAGGCGCTCAGACGCTTGCGGCCGCGAGCGCGGCGGGCGGCGAGCACCTTTCGGCCGCCGGCCGTGGCGAGACGGGCACGGAAGCCGTGACGGCGC
The DNA here is from genome assembly GCF_023073155.1 of Bradyrhizobium sp. 45. Lineage (NCBI taxonomy): Bacteria > Pseudomonadati > Pseudomonadota > Alphaproteobacteria > Hyphomicrobiales > Nitrobacteraceae > Bradyrhizobium > Bradyrhizobium sp. 45. Next base: position 184,163 of record NZ_JADPIX010000122.1, read on the forward strand.
TTGCGCACCAGTTTGCTGGGTTGATAAGTCCGCTTCACGGGTTTTTCTCCGCTGACCGGGCAATTTGCCTGTAGAATTGATGATAAAGTCCGGAAGATGCTGCCCAAAACGGGCCTTTTTCGGCCCCAAGAGAGCCGCTCCCGGCGGTCACACCGGGTCATCGCGGACAATTGCGCGGCTTATAAGCGAGCGCCTTCTTTTCGTCAACGCCGCACAAGAGCTCAATTCCGGCGAATATCGCTGTTTGTGCGGGGTTTTTAACCCTTGAGGTAGCGACTCGCCAAATCTGCGCTTACATCCGACCTTGGCAGATTGACGATCTGTAATTTGACCGCGCTGGGGGCGGGCCGCATCTTCGTACGCGCCAAACCCTTCACCAGCCAAATCTTCAACCCGGTAAAGGCAGCGAGGGCGAATTTCGTGGCAGCGACAGACCTCCAGCCGATCCAGGATGGGGATCAGCGGGACCCGCCGGCGGCGCTGCCGCGTGGGACGCGCGGACTTGGGCTGTCCGGCAAGCTGCTGCTGCTCACCGTCCCCCTGGTGATGATCGCGGCCATCCTGCTCTACGTGCCGGCCATCGCCAACTTCTGGGTCAACCGGCTCAACGACCGCGTCGCCGCGGCCAACACGGCGGCGCTGGTGCTCGATGCGGCGCCGCTCGGCATGGTCCCCGATTCGCTCTCGCGCGAGATCCTGAAAAGCATCAATGCGCGCGCCGTCGCCATCAAGATGGGCCAGCAGCGCCGTCTGCTCGCCAGCGACAATCTGCCCGCCGCGATCGAGCACGACATCGACCTGCGCGACATGACGGCGTGGGAGGCGATCACCGGCTCGTTCCGGATGATGCTGGAGACCGGCAACCAGGCCATCCGGATCGTCGGGCCCGGCGTCGGCAACGCCCAGTTCATGGAGATCGTCACCGACGAGCTGCCGCTGCGGCAGTCGATGTACCGCTTCTCCCGCAACGTCGTGGTGGTCGCGCTGATCATCGCTGTGTTGACCGCGGGCCTCGTCTATCTCGCCATGCATTATCTCTTCGTGCGCCCGATGCGGCGGCTGACCGCGAGCCTGGTCGGCTTCCACGAAAATCCCGAGAGTTCGGCGGGGATCATCGTGCCGAGCCAGCGCAGCGACGAGATCGGCGTTGCCGAGCGTGAATTGTCGGACATGCAGCGCGACCTGATGTCGATGCTGCATCAGAAGAGCCGGCTCGCCGCCCTCGGCCTCGCCGTCTCCAAGATCAATCACGACCTGCGCAATCTGCTGGCCTCGGCACAACTCCTGTCGGACCAGCTCGCCAGCGTGCCGGATCCGCGGGTGCAGCGCTTTGCGCCAAAACTCGTCCGCTCGCTCGAGCGCGCCATCGCCTTCTGTCAGTCGACCTTGTCTTACGGCCGCGCCCAGGAAGCCGCGCCCGACCGGCGCATGATCATGATCGAGCCGGTGGTGCTTGAGGTGCGCGAGACCGCTGGCCTTGCCTCCGACGCCTCGATCTCCTGGGTCGCCGCAATCGAGCGCGGGCTCGCGGTCGATGCCGATCCCGACCAGCTCTTCCGCGTGCTGCTCAACCTCGTCCGCAACGCCGCCCAAGCGCTGGAAAGCCATGCGTCCGCCGAGGGCGGCGCGCAGCAGATCCGGATCACGGGAAAACGCGAGGGCGCGGTCGCCATCCTCGAGGTCTCCGATACCGGCCCTGGCGTGCCGCAGAAGACTCGCGAACACCTGTTCGAGGCGTTCCAGACCTCCGGCCGCCCCGGCGGCAGCGGCCTCGGCCTTGCCATCGCCGCCGAGCTGGTCCGCGCCCATGGCGGCGACATCCATCTGGTCGAAGGCACCATCGGTGCCACCTTCCGGATCGTCATCCCCGACCGCCCCGTGGAACTGCTCTCCGTCCGCAACGAGCGGGCGCGGGCGTAGGTCGGCCGGCGGCTGAGTGCGGAAACCGTCATTTCCCAGCAAAATCACCTCAATCCGGACCTTGCCAATTGGGGCAAGAGCGGTTAGTCAGGGCGCTCTTTCGCACCCCTCCGGCGTCGCCGGGGGCTGCCTGCGGGCCACGCCCGCAATGTCAGCGAAAAACGCGCCCGTAGCTCAGCTGGATAGAGCATCAGACTACGAATCTGAGGGTCGGACGTTCGAATCGTTCCGGGCGCGCCATTTTCGAATACGCGATCGACGCCGATTTCCCGCATCCATTCGTTTCGTCCGCAGGCGGCGCACCCGTTTCGGCGCGATGACAATCAATTGCACTGTTCGGGATTCTGCGTACCGCCGACAAAGCCCGCTTTAGCGCCGCCCTACATCTTGCGCCGCCGGATCCGAACCAAGCCCCTTGCTCGTCAGCAAACGGTTGAACTGATCGGCGGAAAAAAGCTGCCCGTCCGGAGCCGTGATCGACACCACAAAACCATTCACCGCATGCTTGCGGGCCAGGATCACCGCAACGATCGCGCTGTCACGGAAATCCACGGTGCGGCAGTCGTCTTTTACAGCTTCGATGATGAATGTCATTTGGCCCACGACCACCGTTGGCACGCGCCAATTGCGCGCCCGGCCACTCAATCCCGTATCGGTGAAAATGATATTGCCGACAAGCCGGCTATTGACCCGATTGAACCGCAACCATACCCATATTGGGGGAACAGCAGACCGGTCCTGCCTCACGCGTGGTGCGCCACGGATACATAGAACCGGCTTGTGGGCGTCGGACCGGACATCTGTAGAAGCGGGGACTGGTGATGGTTGGTACGACTGAAGGCGAGGACATCGCGTCGGATTTGATCCGAACCGTCTCCCGCCACTCGTTGGCCTACATGCTGTGCGCAGCCAGCGAAATGTTCCGCCACTACGATTTCGATCCGCTGGACTTGATGATCATTCATGCGGTCCTGAACGCCAACGTTCTCAAGATCATGAAGACCCCCGAACTCGACCGGCAATTTGGCAGTATCCAGGCGGTGGAGCCGGACAAGATCAAGCAGGGCGTTTCCCGTGCCGCCCTGTCCCGCTTTTTCGGTCTGCCGATCGAAACCGTTCGGCGGCGCGCCGATCGCTTGAAGAAGCAAGGCATTTTCCGCGAGACCGACCAGGGTCTGATCGTAACCGAAGCCAACCAGTTCAAGTTCGGCAATAATCACGAGTTGCAGAGAACTAACATGCTCCTGGTGCGGAAATTCCTCCGTGACCTGACGGAAGCGGGCGTTGAGCTTCCCGGCGGGATTTGATGGACCATTGGCGCTTCCGAATCGGGACCGCACCAGACGGTGCGCCATTCATCATCCGGCTTTCACGCGCTCTTCGGCCGAAAAGCGACGATGGATCCGCTTGGCTCGTCTTCGCGCATTGCCGCCTCGATTGCCTTCGCCAACGCAGCCTGGTCGAATGGCTTTGATAAACGCGGCAGGCTGGATCGTTCGTTGCTGGGAATCTCTGCGTATCCCGTGCTCAGGAGGATGACCGTCCCGGGGCGCTCCGCGGCGACAGCGCCGGCCAGCTGCAGTCCAGTCATCCCAGGCATGGCAAATTGTCCTCCCCTGACGACGCCGAATCATCCTCGGCACCAAGATCGTTTCCGCCTGACAGGGACCGCGCCGATGAGCGGCCGCGACATCCGTACCTCGTCAGACGAGAATCAGTTGAGAATAATACCGGCCGCGAGCCTGCACCGCAAAGTGGCAGCAAGTCGGCTGTTTCCCGCATAAGATGTAGGTCGCGCGACCGCCCGTGATACGCGAGGGGCACGTCACGCGCTGCTGCGCCGGCAAGAGCGTGGTGCTCTATGAATGGTAAGATCCAGGCACGCTCGGCCGGCGGTGTAAGGTGCAGCACGCAACATCACTTGTAATCTGCTTCACACGCAAATGCGCCCAATGACGCTAGACAAAACAGGTCGCGCCTTCGCGCGGCCTGTTCGGAGCTGGCGATGATGGCTGCACTGGCAAAGGCGATATCCCGCGCGACGAGAACCAACGTTGATGTCGAAACTCTGAAAGTCCTCGTGATCTTTTCGGGCGCGGGCTTGCTGCTCTCTCTCGTGGCCGCAATGATCTACGGGCAGGCTGGCAACGCCGCTTTGTTTTGAGATCCGGCGCGCCGGGTCGTCGAAGCGCAAGAAAGTCTTCCGCAAGCGTCCGCGCCAACCAATAGCGGACTTTATGCATTCGGTGTCGCCCGGTATCCGGACGCACGGAACCCCTCTCCGCGCAGGGCCGTGCGTCGTCTCCTTAACGAATCGTTTACCGAGCTTCGCGGCAGCCGTAACCGCGGGTTAACCATGGATATTTACGGTGCAGCAAGTCTCTAGGCTGTGCCTGTTAGTTGATTTCGAGTCCAACCCCATGGCGTTCGGTAGAAGCGCATCTCCGCGAAGCATCGCCCCGACGGAGCCCGCGGCTTCGTGGGAAGCGCCGCGGGCTGCGGCGGCGACCCCCGACAACACCGCCCCCGCGCTGATCAAGGGATCGCTGACCCTCACCGGCGCGTTCTCTTTTCTGCGTGAGAACGGCCGGCGCATCCTGATGCTGGCGCTGGCACTCTTCGCGCTCGGCGTCGCCGTGCTGATGGTGCTGCCGGTCCGCTATGCCGCGACGGCGCTCGTCGTGGTCGATCCCCGCGAGCTGCGCGTGACCACGGACCAGGACGTGCTGCCTGGCATCGGCCAGGACGCCGCTGCGCTTCAGAGCCAGATCGAGATCGCCAAATCGGACGGCTTTCTCCGGCCCCTGATCGAGAAGCTCAAGATCGCCGACGACGAGGATATCGCAGGCGGTCATACCGACATGACGCGCCTGCTCGAAAAACTCCGCAGCCGCCTCGATATCTCGCGTCGCGGCCTGACTTACGTCATCGCCATCTCGTTCACCTCGAACAGTGCGGAGCGGGCAGCGTATTATGCCAATGCCATCGCAGAGGCGTTCGTCGCGACCCAGAGCCGCGTGCGCAGCGATGCGACGGACGAGGCGGCCGACTGGCTCAAGGACCGGCTGAAGACGCTCAGCGAGCGCCTGCGCGTCTCGGAAGACGCCGTCGCAGCCTTCCGGCTCGAGCACAAGATCCTCAATGCCGGCAAGGATTCCACCACCCAGCAATTGCGGGTGACCGACCTGAACCAGCAGGTCTCCGCGGCTCGTGCGCGCACCGAGGAAGCCAAGGCGCGTTACGAGCAGGTGCAGCGCGATCTCAAGGCCAATGTCGAAGGTCCGGTGAAGCAGGATCTCCTGAGCATGCTGCGCGCGCAGCGCTCGACCCTGAACGACCAGATCGCACAGAAGAAGGCGGTCTACGGCGACCGCCATCCTGATCTTGCGATCTCCTACAGCCAGTTGGCTGACATCAACAGGCAGATCGAGGTCGAGCGGAAGAAGAACATCGACACCGCGAAGTCCGAATACGAGGCCCAGCTCGAGCAGCAGGCCGCGCTGGAAAAGCAGCTCAAGGCGGTCGAGACGCAGATGCTGGTGGACGGCCAGGCGCTCGTGAAGCTGCAGGAGCTGCAGCGCGATGCCGATGCCAACAAGAACATCTACGAGCAGTTTTTGTCGCGGTTCAAGACGACCAACGAGCAGCGTCAGCTTCAGAGCTCGCAGACCAAGATCGCTTCGCCCGCGATCCCGCCGCTGCGCTCGACGCGTCCGCCGCTCGCCCTGCTGCTCGCCGCGCTCGCGATCGGCTCGCTGCTGACGTCAACCGCTACGGTTGCGGCGATGACGAGCATGTCCGACAAGTCCGATCCTGCCGAGGCTCCGGCTCGAACGCCCACGCGTGCGGAGGCGAGGGAGACGCCGAAGCGGCAAGCCAAGCGTCCGGCTCCGGCCGTGCAGCAACCCGAGGCGATGCCGAACCTTCCGGTCTGGTCCCGCATTCCCGAACTGATGTCGGGAGCTGCGCCCAACACTGTCTGGCAACGACCGATTGCCGCCCCAGCCGAGCTCGATCTCGGCGCTTACTTGCGTCCGCTGCTCGAGCGTATCGATCGTGCCCCGGTGCGTGGCTGCAAGGTCGCCCTCGTGCTGTCGGTCGGCAAGAGCGCCGGCGGCAATACCGTTGCGCGCTCGCTCAACCGCGCGGCCGTCAATCGCGGCATGATGAGCGTGCTGATCCGGCTGCAGCCGGAATTCGCGGGCGCCCAGCCGCCGGTGACCGAATGGCAGGACGGCTCGACCACGGCAGGACTCCAGTCGATCGACGAGCTGCTGAGCGCCGGCAGGAAGGCCGATGCGCGGCCGGAGGACGACATTCGCTCGGAGTTCGACCTGATCATCGTCCATGCGAACAATCTTGCCTTGCAGCCAGATGCGATCGCGCTCGCCGCGCACGCGGACCTGATCATCCCGGTGGTGCGCGCCGGCGAGCTCGGTTCGGCGGCGATGCGACGGGTGACCGCCGCGCTGTCGAAGTACGACACCGTGCCGACCGGTCTCGTCGTCAATCATGCGCCCGCCGGCTCTGCCGCGCCTCACCCTGACGGCGGTGCGCTTAGCAGGGCGGTTTGACGATGGCGACGCCGTGCCGTCGTCTGCTCCTTGCCACGATCTTGCTATCCACGATCTTGATGCCAACGTCGCTCGCCTCCGCGACATCGGCCGAAACTTGCGTACCTGCCTCGCAGACCGTCGCGCCGCACAGGCTCGCCGCACTGTCGCGCGGGTTCAATGCCGACGGCTGGATCAATGGCGAAAAATCCGCGCCTCCAACTCGCGAATTGCTGCAGCAGCTTCGCAAGGCGGGGATGAGTCATGTCCGCTTGCCGGTGCCGGCCGAGCGCGTGATGCTGCGCTTCGCTTCGAAAGCGGAACGCGATGAGACGCTGCGTGCGCTCGACAAGGCATTGAAGCAGCTCATCTCGCTCGGCTATTCAATCTCCGTCGATCTTCATCCCGGCGATCGTTTCAATCGCCTGCACAAGGACGACGCCGACGCCTCGCTGCGCGAGCTGGAGGATGCGTGGGGCACGCTCGCCCGGGTCATTCAATCGTTCCCGGCCGACCGCGTGTTCGCCGAGCTGCTCAATGAGCCCGACATCGAAGCCGGCAGATGGCAAAAGCAGGTCGAAACGCTCGCCGCCTTCGTTCGCCAATTGCTTCCCGCGACCACGCTGATCGTCGGCCCGGTCGACTGGCAACGCGCGGACTCGCTGCCGCGGTTTCGCCCGTTGCCGGATCCAAACGTCGTCTACGCCATCCATTTCTACGATCCCATGGTGTTCACACACCAGGGCCACTGGGACGTGCAGGATCCGCTGCACGACATCACGGATCTGCGTTATCCGATCAGCGCCGGCGATCCCGGGGTTCAGGCGCTCCGCCGGGATTTGCAGGACAGAGGCGCGACGAAGGCGCTCCTCATGCTCGACACGGCGATTGCCGCCGCCAGGGACAAGCCGGATGTCAGCCGCTGGCTCGCGCCCGCGGTCGCGTGGCAGCAGCAATTTTCGCGGCCGATCATCATCAACGAATTTGGCGTGTTGAAAGCCGCGGCGCCCCGGGACAGCCGCGTACGCTGGCTCGCGGCCGTGACCGCATATGCGCGGGCGCATTGCTGGGGCTGGGCGCATTGGGAGCTGGCGCAGGGATTCGGCCTGCTCGAAAACGGGACCGGCAAGCCCGATCCCGACGTCATGCGCGCGCTGTTCGGCGCCGCGAAGCCGGGCCGCCGCTGAAGCCGGTCCGTCATCGTTAACGAATCCTTACGCATCCTGCCGCTATCGTGGCCGCCGCGCTGCGCCAAAGGACGAGTCATGAGTGGCGGGACCTCACCGCATCTTCAAGCCGTGCAGGCGGGCTGTCCCGAGCCTTCGCGTTCGCCTTCACGTTCGCCTTGGCGCGAGCTGATCCCGACGCTCTGCATCGCCATCGCAACCATCGGCTTTGTGCCGGTCCTGCACGGGGCGAGCCCGGTCCTGTCCCTGACCGTCGAAGTTCTCGTCGCCATCGCCATCGTGGTTGCGGCTCCAACCTACGCGCCGGCGATCGCGATCTTCGTCCTGTTCTTCCAGAACCTGTTCGTCTCGATCCTGTCGCCGCTGATTTCGGCGCCGTCCGACCTGGACTTCATCAAAGGCTATAATTTTCTCGTCTGCTCCGTGATGTGGCTGACGACATTTGGGCTCTACGTCGCCGGCCAAAGGAACCGGTCGACTGAGGTCAATCAGATCATGCGCTGGGGCGTCGTGACCCTCGCCGTGGTGTCGTTGTATTTCGCGATCGGCTTCGTCCAGGACGGCCAGGCGGCAACGGTCTATCTGCGCAACATCGTGCTGCCGCTGTTCCTGTTTCAGCTCTCGCTGCTGACGGCCGCGACCTATGAGGTTCGCGCCACGCCGTTCCTGGTGACGCTTGGAGTCATTCTGATCCTGTGCGGATACGTCGAGTTTGCGTTTCGGGATTTCTGGCTGGCCGTCACCAACGGCTACACGTTCTGGGGTTTCGACGAGCTCAAGGCGGCCCGCTCCGGCGCTTGGGAAGCCGAGATGCGCGCCACCGGCAACGTGCCGGTCGATCTGAAGGATCGCTTCAGCTTCGACTTTCTCAATACGCCCCTGCTCGAAGGGTTCGGCGTGTCGAAGATCCTCCGCATCCACGGGCCGAATATGCACCCGATCAGCTTCGCGTACGGGATCGCGTTTTTCGGGCTTTTCCTGTTTTCGGTAGGGCGTCCGGTTCTGGCCCTCGTGGCGTTGCCGCTGCTGATCGTTTGCAGCGTGAAGGGAGCGCTCATCGTGGTGGTGTTCGTCGCCACGGCCTGGATATCGACCCGTCTGCTCGGCGCCGTGGTGACGCTATGGCTCGGCTTCGTGGCCTTGATCGTGTTTGCAATTGTCGCGATCCGCGTCGGCTTGCAGATCGGCGACTATCACGTCCTCGGCCTCATGGGCGGCTTGAACGGATTTCTCGAAAAGCCGTTTGGCCGCGGCCTGGGCGTCGGCGGAAATCTGTCGGACGATTATTTCTCGATCGACTGGAGCGCCGCGCAGGCCGCCGGAACGACCAACGGCGCCGTCGAGAGTGCGATCGGGGTCCTGCTGTACCAGATGGGCATCGCCGCCCTCGTTCCGCTGGCGTTTCATTTCGCGGTGGCGCTGAAGGCCTGGCGTCTTTATGCGTTCTCCGGATATCTGACGCAGGGGCTCGCGGGCTTCGGCGTCATGGTCGTGCTGCTGAATGGATTGTTTCAGGAAGAGGCCTTGTTCGCGCCGCTGGCGCTGGGGCTCATGCTCTCGCTCACCGGACTGGTCATCGGCAGCCAGATCAGGGCGCAGACGGTCTCCGTTCCGGATGCCGATCCGGAGCGGCTGGCACACTACCAGCCCGCGACGTAGCCTTTAAAAGCCGTAACCTTTAAAAATTGTGCGGCAGTCCAGGCGTCACCGCCACCCCAGCGCAGGCGCCACATGCGTGAGGATCGCCTCGATGGCGTGCGCGCAATAGTCGACGCCGAGCTGGTTCGGAATCGTCAACAGCAACGTGTCCGCCTCGGCGATCGCCTCGTCCGTTCGGAGCTGCTCGATCAGCACATCAGGCTCCGCCGCATAGGAGCGGCCGAAGATCGCGCGGGTGCGCGGGTCGATGAAGCCGACCTGGTCCTCGCTGCCGCGCTCGCCGCCGAAATAGGCGCGGTCGCGATCGTCGATCAGCGCGAAGATGCTGCGGCTGACGGAGACGCGCGGCTCGCGGGGGTGGCCGGCCTCTTTCCAGGCTGCGCGATAGGTACGGATTTGCGCGGCCTGCTGCACGTGGAAGGCTTCGCCGGTCTCGTCGTTCTTGAGCGTCGAGCTCTGCAGATTCATGCCGTGCCTGGCGGCCCAGACCGCCGTGGCGTTCGAGCCGGCACCCCACCAGATCCTCTCGCGCAGACCTTCCGCATGCGGTTCGAGCCGCAACAGCCCCGGTGGATTTGGGAACATCGGCTGCGGGTTGGGTTTTGCAAAACCTTCGCCGCGCAAGATGTCGAGAAAGACCTCGGCATGACGCCGGCCCATGTCGGCGTCGCTCTCGCCGTCGGCCGGCCCGTAGCCGAAATAGCGCCAGCCATCGATCACCTGCTCGGGCGAGCCGCGGCTGATGCCGAGCTGGAGGCGCCCGCCGGCGATGAGATCGGCAGAGCCTGCGTCCTCCGCCATATACAGCGGGTTCTCGTAGCGCATGTCGATCACGGCCGTGCCGATCTCGACCTTGCTGGTCCTGGCGCCGACCGCGGCCAGCAGCGGAAAGGGCGAGGCGAGCTGGCGCGCGAAATGGTGCACGCGGAAATAGGCGCCATCGGCGCCGAGCTCTTCCGCCGCAACCGCAAGCTCGATGGATTGCAGCAGCGTGTCCGCAGCCGAGCGGGTCTGCGATTGCGGCGAGGGCGTCCAGTGCCCGAAGGAGAGGAATCCGATCTTTTTCATGGAGGCAACATATGGAGGACGGGAGGAGTTTGCGACACTTCGGCCGGAGGAAAGATGACGACCTGGGAAGCGCGTATGGGTAAGTGCCGCTCCTCGAGGGGGAAGCGGACCGAAGCAGACATCGCTGCCAGCTGGCCTTTTGGCCTAACTGAGACATGTGCGCCGCAGGATTGTTGCGTTGCAGAGCGCGTGGATATAAAAGGACGGCGGCGGCAAGATCCTCTGCAACGCCGGCTGCGCTACGCCCCTCCCCGGCATGCGGTACCTGATCCCATGACAAAAGCGCGCGCCGTGCCGATGCCCAGCAACAGCGTGCTTGCGCCGCTTTACGCGGGCGCGGACCTTTTGGACGCCTTTGCAATTCAACTGCCGGCGGGCGCCAGCGATGATGTAGAGGTGCTGGCACGCGCCGCGCTCGAGCGACAGGCGTGGTGGATTCGTGCGCTCACGCGTGTCCGCGATGTGGTGATGGCGGCAGTCGCGGTCAAATCGTCGCGCGCCGTCGGTCTTGCCGCGGCGGCGCGTGGGCCGGTTATCGGCTTCTTCCCGGTGCTGTCAAAGAGTGCGACGGAGTTGGTCGTGGGTGCGGATGACCGGCATCTCGACTTCCGCGTCACCATTCAACTTCGCGCCGATGCAGCAAATGGGCGCGAGCTGGTCGCGGGTACCGTGGTGCATTGCCATAACCGACTGGGGCGCATCTATCTTGCTACGATAGCACCGTTTCATCGCGTGATCGTTCCGGCCAGTTTGGAACAGGCGGCAAGAGCAATGAAGAATTGAGCAGGCTTGGTGGTCGTGACCGGCTGCGGTCGACCAACGAGTCGGCTTCTGGCCCCTCAGCTGACTTGCCGCGCAATCTGTCGAGGACCGCTTGTGACCCGAAGCGGACCTAAGCCGCGAGGAAAACCCCTGGCTGTTTCCGGATGTCTTTCAATCATTGGAGGTTCCCGCGTATGATGGGAGGTCACAAGAGGCCGGCCCATCACAGTACTTGGCGCCGGCCGTCGGGATGAGAATCGCGCCTGAGACGCGATCAAGAACCGGGGGATCGACATGGGTGTGGTGGGTACGACAGCGCGCTGGACGTGGATTTGGCCGGCTCTCGCCTGGGCCATCTTGTTGCTCAGCCTGGTTCTCGGCGGCGGCGGAATTGTATACGCAGCCGCCGGCGCGGCCCTGTTCGGCACGGTCTTCGCCGCCGTATACCACGCCGAGGTGGTCGCTCACCGCGTCGGCGAGCCGTTCGGCACCCTGATCCTCGCGTTAGCGGTGACCGTGATCGAGACGGCGCTCATCGTCTCGGTGATGATCGCAGCGCCTGCCGAGAAAGCCGGACTGGCCCGGGACACGGTCTTCGCGGCGGTCATGATCGTCTGCAACGGCATCGTGGGGGCCTGCCTGCTGTGGGGCGGCGTCCGGCACCGTGAACAGGGTTTCCAGGCGCAAGGCGCCGGCGCCGCTCTCGCCGTGCTCGTCGCTCTCACCAGCCTCACGATGGTGCTTCCGAACCTTGCGGCGCAAGAACTCGGCCCGCTGTACAACACCTCGCAGCTGGTGTTCGCCGCGCTTGCGTCCTTGGTTCTGTACCTGGCGTTCGTTTTCGTTCAGACGATCAGGCACCGTGACTATTTCCTGGCCGCGAAGGGTGCCACGGCGGACGAGCATTCGCCTCCTCCGGACAACAGAACGACCGGTCTGAGTGCCGCTCTCCTCGTCGTCTCCCTTGTGGCCGTCGTGGGCCTTGCAAAGGTCCTGACCCCCAGCGTGGAGAGCGCCATCGATTATCTTCAGGTGCCCAAGGCAGTCGTCGGCACGATCATCGCCGCGCTCGTTCTTCTTCCCGAGGCGGTGGCGGCCGTGAAGGCGGCCCAAAGCGACCGGCTGCAGACCAGTCTCAACCTGGCCCTGGGCTCGGCGCTTGCGACCATCGGGCTGACGATCCCCGCGGTCGCCGCGGTCTCGATCGCGATGGGTTATCGGCTCGAACTCGGGTTGGACATAAAGGATTTGGGCCTGCTGATGCTCACGCTGCTGTTGAGCGTAATCACGCTCGGGACCGGGCGCACCACGGTGCTGCAGGGCGTCGTCCACCTGGTCATCTTCGCCGCGTTTCTGTTTTTCGCGGTGGTGCCGTGATTTGCCGGAACTACGCGGCCGCTCCGAACGGTCGAATTCGGCAGGACTCGAGGAATGCCCGATGATCCGACATCTCGCGCGATTCACCGCTTTGGGCCTCCTTGTCGTCGGCCTGCAGGGCTGTGGAGAGAAGAAGAAGGAAGCGAACGAACAGCCTGTCCGCGGTCTGCGCGCCTACAAGGTCGCTGCGACAGCCGAAAGCCGTGTTCGGCGCTTTCCGAGCGTGCTGCAGCCGGCCGACGTCAGCAGCCTCTCGTTCGAGATCGGCGGGCAGTTGAAGACCGTTGGCCTCACCGTCGGCCAGAAGGTGCAACTCGGGGACGTCCTCGCCGAAATCGACCCGAGATCGCTGCAGAGCCAGGTGGACCAGGCCAGCGCCGGTGTGCAGCAGGCGCAGGCGCAGCTCGACAACGCTCAGTCGGACTTCCAGCGCAAGGAAGAGCTCCTGAAGCGGGGCGTCTCCACCCAAGCGGCTTTCGAACAGTCGAACGCCACCCTGCTCAGCTCCAGGGCCCAAGTTGACCAGGCACGGCGCCAACTCGAATTGGCCAACCAAAACCTGGACCGGAGCAAGCTGCTGGCCCCCTTCGCCGGGACCATCTCCCGGGTCGAAGTCAAATCGTTTGCGCAAGTCGCTGCGGGGCAGCCGGTGGCCACGCTCTACAGCGACGACAGCTTCGAGATGTCCTTTCTGGTCCCGGCCGCGACTTTCCAGAATCTAAAGGTTGGAGCCAAGATTGCGGTCAAGGTCGCCGACAAGCCTGACCTGCCGCTCAAGGGCGAGATCAAGGAGCTCGGGTCGAAGGCGGAGCAAGTGTCGGCCTTCCCGGTTGTCGTCCGGCTCGAGAACACCGCCCCGGGTCTGAACGCCGGCATGTCGGTCGAGGTCACGATCGAAGAGCCCTTGGTCGTGGGTCGCAGCGGCTTCCTCGTCCCGCTCAGCGTGCTTGTGCCCGACGGCGGAAGGGTGCTGCAGAATACCGGGACCGTGTTTGGTTACGACGAGGCAAGTTCGACTGTGAAGAAACGCACCATCACCGTCGGCGGGATCCGGGACAATCGCCTGGTCGTCGTGGAGGGCGTCAAGCCAGGCGATATCCTGGCCTCGGCCGGGGTGTCGTACCTCGCCGACGGACAGAAGGTGAAGCTGCTTCCCTTGGAGGACGCCGCGCCGTGAATCTCCTCACCCGATTCGGACTTGCACGGTCTCGATTCACGATCATGGCCATGATCGGGCTTCTGATCGCCGGGATCGGGCTCTATCCGAACTTCCCGAAGCGCGAAGACCCCGTGATCGTCATCCGGACTGCGGTCGTGTCGGCCCTCTTCCCGGGCATGGCCCCCGAGCGGATGGAAAATCTAGTCGCGATTCCCATCGAACGAAAAGTACGCGAGCTCGCCGAGGTCAAGGACATCAGGACGCTTGCGGGCGAAGGATCCCTGACGATCTATGTCGACTTGAAGGACGAGGTCGCGAACGTCACTGCCACCTGGCAGCGGCTTCGCGACAAGATGGCCGATGCTAAGGTCGAACTGCCCGACGGCGTCGTTGGACCCTTTGTCAACAGCGACTTCGGCGACGTTGCGATCGCCACCATCGCCATCACGGGCGAAGGCTTTTCGCCGCGCGAGCTGAAGGATGCGGCCGAGGATTTCCGGAAGAAGCTGTACCAGATCGCCGGCATCTCCAAGGTCGAGCTTCACGGCGTACAGGACGAACGGGTCTGGCTCGAACTCGATACCCGGAAGTTGGCCGCGATCGGCGTTCAGGTGAACGCTTTGATCAAGGACCTACAGGGGCAGAACGTGGTGCTGCCGTCCGGCAACATCAACGCGGACGGCACGCGCCTCCTGCTGGAGACCTCCGGAGATTTCCCGAACGTGCGGGCGATCGAGACCATGCTGACCCGTGTGGGCAGCACCGACAGCCTGGTCCGGCTCGCTGACATCGTCACTGTCCGCCGGGATTACGTCTCTCCAAAGGTTAAGCCGATCTATTTCAACGGCCGTCCTGCTGTAGTCCTCAGCGTGATCATGCAGCCGGACCAGGATGTCACCCAGATCGGTGTCAAGCTCCGTACGGCGGCACGCGAATTTGAGCAGCGGCTCCCGATCGGCTTCGCCCTCTCCTTCCCCACCTACCAGGCCGATCAGGTCAGCGCCTCCGTCAATTCGGCCCTCTCCAGCGTGGCCCAGACCTTCGTCGTGGTGGCCGTGCTGGTGGTGGTCTTCTTGGGCCTGCGGGCGGGCACCATCGCCGCGATGATCGTGCCGTTCGCCGTGATGTTCTCGTTGATCGGGATGCGGGCTCTTGGGATCGCGCTTGAGCAGGTCTCGATCGCGGCGATCATCATCGCGCTCGGTCTGCTGGTCGACAATGGCGTCGTGATCGTCGAGGACACCGTGAGCCGGATCGGCCGCGGAGTGCCTCCCGAGGAGGCCGGATTGGCGTCCGGAGCACAGTATGCGCTGCCGCTCCTGATCTCTTCGATCACTACGATAGCGGCGTTCTTGCCGCTCATGCTGCTGTCCGGAGCGTCCGGCGAGTATGCGTTCTCGCTCGCGGCCGTGGTGGCGCTCACGCTTGGGGGATCCTGGATCACGGCGCTGTACATCCTTCCCGCTTTGACCGTGTGGCTCATCGGCCGGCGAGCCGGCTCCGGAACGGAGGATGCCGCGCCCTCACGGCTGCAGCGGCTCTATGCCACCGCGCTCGGCCGGGCCTTGCGCTTCTCGCCCATCGTCCTCGCCGGTTGCGTCGCGCTGGTCGTGATCGCGCTTACACAATTCCCACGCATTCCAAAGGAGATGTTTCCGCTCAGCGAACGGAGCCAGTTTCTGGTCTACATGAACATGCCTGACGGGACCGACATCTCGCAGACCGAAGCTCGCGCGCGCGAGATCGAGCGATGGCTGGGCGACAAAACGGCCAACCCTGAAATCTCCAGCCAGATCCTGTACGTCGGAGATGGCGGCCCGAGGTTCTACCTCACCTTGACCCCCGTCCCTCCGGACCCGGCGTCCGCTTTCTTCCTGGTCAATACCACGGACTATCAAGGCGCGGTGCGTGCGGCCGATCGCGCCTGGAAGTATCTCTACGCCAACCATCCGGAGGCAAGCTTCAAAATCAAGCGGCTGGCCATGGGCGCGGTGGAATCCGGCGTCGTGGAGCTCGAGATCTCGGGGTCCGATGGGGACCGGCTGCTTGGCTTCAGCGAACGGGTCCGATCCCTGCTGCAGGCGGCTCCGGACGTGCGCGAGAACGACGACGATTGGGGCAACAAGATCGTCAAGGTGGTCGTCGAGATCGACCAGGACCGTGCCCGCCAGCTCGGGGTGACCTCGGAGGAAGTGACCCGACTGCTGAACACCTACTTCAGCGGCACCGCGGTCTCGATATACCGCGAAGGCGACAACGCCATCCCCATCGTACTGCGCGCCGGCGCCTACACCTCGCAGAGCCTGGAAGGCCTCACCAGCGCCACCTTCGCGAAGAACGGCGGGCTTATCTCGCTGGCGCAGGTCGCCAGGCTGAAGCCCGGGTTCGACTTCGCGCGGATCCGCCGCAAGAACCAGGAACGGACGATCACGGTCACGGCCCGCAGCACCTCCCTGACGGCCGGGCAGCTACTGGAATCGATCCAGCCCCGGCTCGACGAGATGGACATGACCGGCGGCTATCACGTGACCGTGGGGGGCGAGATCCAGAAAAGCGCCGAGACGAACCAGAAGCTGGCCGCCGGCTTTCCCGTCGCGCTCGCCGTGATGGTGCTGGCGATCATCCTGCAATTCAACTCCTTCCGTCGTACGCTCCTGACCTTCGTCAGCATACCGCTGATCCTGATTGGCATTCCGTTCGGGCTGTTGGCGACGGGACAACCGCTCTCGTTCTTCGGCACGCTGGGCATCATCAGCCTGTCGGGGATCATCATCAACAACGCCATCGTGCTGATCGATCAGATCGACATCGAGCGCGAGACGCTCCCGCTGCGGAAAGCCCTCGTCGCTGCGTCGGAAAAACGGCTTCGTCCGATCCTCCTGACGTCCGCCACCACGGTGCTCGGGCTCGCACCGATGGCACTGGCCGGCGGCGCGTTGTGGCAGCCCATGGCGGTGCTCATGATGTCGGGACTAGCCGTCGCATCCGTCCTGACACTCTTCTTCGTGCCGGCAGGATACTTTCTGCTGTTCCGCTCGGCTAAAGGAGCCTGACTCCCTTGTGGCGCGCGCCCCTCAGCCATGGCGAAACCGGGAAGATCTGCCGGTCAACCCTCGGCCTCATCGTCTTGGCGCTGTGCTGCTGCGCCTGCAGCCGCGTGCCTCTGGACACGCTGCTACCCGTCGGACAGGTCGAAGCGGAAGGCGTGTCGGTCGTCCCGCTGCTGGTGGCAACGACGCGCAACCGAACGGCTGCCGGAAATGCAGCGATGTTCGACAGCGAACGGGCGGACCAGGTGAACTACGCCTCCATCGCCGTTTCCATCCCGCCGGACGCATCGCGCACTGTCGGTCAGGTTCAGTGGCCGACTTCCTCGCCCGGGGATCCACGACTAAACTTCGTGACGGTCTCGGCCGAAGCGGCCGAAAAACCGGCATTTGGCGCTGCGCTGGCGGCGGCCGCAAAGAAGCCGCGAGCACGTGGAAGAGTCCTTGTATTCGTCCATGGCTTCAACAACAGGTTCGATGAAGCCGTGTACCGGTTCGCCCAGATCGTTCATGATTCCGGAGCGCCGGGGGCTCCCGTCCTGTTCTCCTGGCCGTCGCGGGGGTCCGTCAGCCTGGAAGCCTACAAGGAGGATGCGGAGAGCGCGGCGCAGTCTCGAGATGCATTTTCGCAAGTGCTCGATGCGATCGCCGCTACTCCGAACGTCAAGGAAGTGACCGTCCTGTGTCACTCGATGGGGTGCTATCTCACGTTCGAAACCTTGCGCGCGCGAGCGATAGCTGGCCGCATTGGGGCCAAGATCAAGAACGTGCTGTTCGTTGCGCCCGACGTAGACGCCGACAGTTTCCGTACGCAATTGCACGACATGGGAGCGGTACGGCCACGCTTCGCATTGTTCGTGTCGCGGGACGATGCCCCATTGAAGCTATCGAAGTCTCTCCATGGAGGCGCAATCCGCCTCGGCGGCATCGATCCGGACCAAGAGCCGTATGCCGCTGAATTTCGGCGGGAGGGCGTCGAGCTATTCGATTTGACCCGCCTGCATGGACGCGCTCATTCGCGAGCGTTCGACGACGTGACGACCGTCATGAGTATGATCCAGGCACGCCTTGTCGGCGAGCAGCAGGGTACGGGCGGCGTCTCGAGGCGCCAGGGAGCCGCGCTGCGATGATACGGTGGAGTGGACTCGCATTGCTCATTCGGAAGGCATCGGCCGAAATCGAAACCCAATCAGTTGGAAGGCGCCCTTGATCAAGCGCGGAGAAACACCATCCGATTCCATAGCTGAGGAAATCCCTGAGCCCCTGGCAGAGCCGATTTCCCATTCTTCCGCGGGGCGCGGTGTGCTCACCTACCTGCTCTTGATGGCGGTCCAATTGTTCGGATCGGATTTCATCGTATGGAAGGGCCTGCCGGCCTTCCGGGAGCTAGTGCTCGCGCCTGGTCAGCAGCCGGCCAATACGCCCTATGACGACAATCTGACCCTTGCTGTTCTCATGCTTATGCAGGCGGCTTACTGGTACCGCCTCTTGAAGGTGGCGATCCCGTTCAAAGGCGGACGGCTGTCCCTGAGCCACCTCTTCCTGTTCCTAGGCCGGCTGAACTTCATCTTCGGCAGCGCTGTGTTCTCGATCGTGCTGTTTCGCCACCTTCCCGAACTCGGCCCCGATACCGACGTGGTCTTGATGGCCCGACGTGGGGTGTTGATGGTGATTACGCTGTTCGCGCTGTTCTGCTTCACGTTAGAACTCGAGCGTCTGGGGGATGCACTTGGCGAGAACAAACGAGAGTAGCGCATGCGGCTCGACCGCGCTCTCCACCGAGGTCTGCCGGAGACTATCACCGCTACTACCAGGCCGCCGCGATTACTGTCCAATTTCCTCCTGTGCTTCGGAGGGACCAGGGATCCCGAGCGGAGCGACGCGAAGTCACCGTACTCTGCGATCGCCCCCCTTTAAGAGAGCACTGTCATGACCGCTGTTGGCCCCTAGCTGACTCACAAGGCGGGACTGGCTATGTCCGGTTTCGCGGACAGAGCGGACACCGGCTACCCCGCGAGCTATCGGGTTTACGACTACGCTCCCCAGCGCATCCGGGCGCGCATCGACGCCTGCTGTGTTGAATGGATTCAAGTCGGAGGACGGTTGCTTCGAGCCTCCGCGCGGGACGCGGTGTGAAGCTCGAGGATATCGATACGGAGTAGCGGTTGGGGCTCGCCCTGCCACGCGTGCCGCGACAATGGCATCTTGCGCCTGTTTTGCCCGACGAGTCAATATTTCGTCAAAACATAATTTCGGTTTTTCCGTTATCTCACCCCGCGGATTCAACGGATTCGGCAATCGCCTAAGTCATTGATCCCGCTCATGCCGGCTACTGTGCATGGGGTTGTTTTCGAGGTTTTTGTTTTGAGGGCGACAATGCGAAGCTGAACCGGACCTGATCCGGCTCGCCCGCTACTTCATCACCCGCAAATTCTTGGTCGTGAACCGCTGCGTCTTGCCGTCTGGACGAACCGGCCGCCGCGTGCCGGCGGCCTTGCCGGTGCCGGGCGGCTGGTGCGCGGGGACCAGCTGGTCGGGGCGCGAACCGATCAGATCGGCGCGGCCCATCTCTTTCAGGGCTTCACGCAGCACCGGCCAATTGTCGGGGTCATGGTAGCGCAGGAACGCCTTGTGCAAGCGACGCTGGCGCAGGCCCTTGATCGCCTCGACCTTGTCGCTGCCACCGCGCCGCACGCCGCGCAGTGGGTTGACGCCGGTGTGGTACATCGCCGTCGCGGTCGCCATCGGCGAGGGCAGGAAGGTCTGCACCTGATCCGCGCGGTAGCGGTTCTTCTTCAGCCATAGCGCCAGGTTCATCATGTCCTCGTCGGTCGTGCCCGGATGTGCCGCGATGAAATACGGGATCAAATAGTATTTCTTGCCGGCCTGTTCGGCCGCGGCATCGAACATCCGCTTGAACTGGTTGTAGGCGCCGATGCCGGGCTTCATCATCTTGTCGAGCGGCCCGCGCTCGGTATGTTCGGGCGCGATCTTGAGATAACCGCCGACGTGATGGGTGACGAGCTCCTTGATGTATTCGGGGCTCTCGACCGCGAGGTCGTAGCGCACGCCGGAGGCGACCATCACCTTCTTGATGCCCTTGGTCTCGCGCACCTTGCGATAGAGCCGGATCAGATCGTCATGCGAGGTGTTGAGATTCGGGCAGATCTCGGGGAAGACGCAGGACGGCCGCCGGCACGCGGCCTCGACCTTCGGGTCCTTGCACGCCATCCGGTACATGTTGGCGGTGGGACCGCCGATGTCCGAGATCACGCCGGTGAAGCCCGGCGTCTTGTCGCGGATCTTCTCGATCTCGCGCAGGATCGAGCCCTCGGACCGGTTCTGGATGATGCGGCCCTCGTGCTCGGTGATCGAGCAGAAGGTGCAGCCGCCAAAACAGCCGCGCATGATCGTCACCGAGAACTTGATCATGTCCCACGCCGGGATCTTCGCGTCAACGTAGGACGGATGCGGGGCGCGCGCGTAAGGAAGATCGTAGACGGCGTCCATCTCCTCGCTGGTCAGCGGAATCGGCGGCGGGTTGAGCCAGAGATCGCGATCGCCGTGGCGCTGCACCAGCGGCCGCGCATTGCCGGGATTGCTCTCCCGGTGCAGCACGCGTGACGCGCGCGCATAGGCTTCCTTGTCCTGCTCGACCTGCTCCAAAGCGGGCAGCCGGATCACGGTCAAGCCTTTCGTGCGCGAAGCGCCCTCATCGGCGGAGTCGATATCGTCGGCGTGCAGCTCGGTGTAATCGTCGGGCACGCGGCGGAACAGCGCGACGCCCCTGATGTCGTCGAGCTCGCGCGGCGCCTCGCCGGCGGCGAGACGATTGGCCACTTCGACGACGGCGCGCTCGGCATTGCCGTAGAGCAGCAGGTCCGCCTTGGCGTCGGCCAGCACCGAGCGGCGCACCTTGTCGGACCAGTAATCGTAATGCGCGATCCGGCGCAGCGAGGCCTCGATGCCGCCGAGTACGACCGGGACGCCCTTGAACGCCTCGCGGCAACGCTGCGCGTAGACGACGGTGCAGCGGTCCGGCCGCTTGCCACCTTCGCCGCCCGCGGTATAGGCATCGTCATGGCGCAGGCGACGATCCGCGGTGTAGCGGTTCACCATCGAATCCATGTTGCCGCCGGTGACGCCGAAGAAGACTTTTGGCTTGCCCAATGCCTTGAACGGCTCGGCCGAATGCCAGTCCGGCTGCGAGATGATGCCGACCCGAAAGCCCTGCGCCTCCAGCAGCCGGCCGATGATGGCCATGCCGAAGCTGGGATGGTCGACATAGGCATCGCCCGTCACCAGCACGATGTCGCAAGCGTCCCAGCCGAGCGCATCCATCTCGGCGCGACTCATCGGCAGGAACGGCGCCGGCTTGTGCGGGCGTGCCTGCGCCATCAGGGGTTTTTCGGCGGCGATGATCTGGATGTCCATGGCGCATACGCATAGGACTCCGGGCCTCCGAATACAACCGACGGGCAGGTGAAAGATCCGGTTCCGCGACCGGCAGCCCGGGCGTGCGACCGCGTTAACCGTTCGCGAGCGCCGCCATCAGCTGTCTGCACCTTCTCGGGTCACGCGCAGGAACCAACTGCCCTCGCGAACATTCTGATGCAGGGTTGCGCTGGGCCCGGCTGGCGCGCGCTCGCCTCCGGGGTGTAATATTGCCTCGATGTTCGCCCCTGGCGGATGGGGGAGCCGTGAGTACAGTCATAGAGAACTTGCTGCTCCGAAAGCAGAAGCTGGTTGAGCAGCTCGAGAAGGCGCCCACGGCCGAGGACCGCGACAAAATCGAACACCAGCTCGAACAGATCAACACCGCGCTGGATTTTCTGGACAGGCCCGGCACGAAAAATGCGCGGTAGCAGCGCTCAATCGACCTGCAGCGCTTTGGCGTAGACCACGCCAGAATTGGTGACGTGCGTGGTCATCAGCGTCGCGAAGGCGGCAAACTCGCCGCGGGCGAACAGATCGAGCAGCTTGCGATGCTCGTCGAAAGACGTGCGCGTGCGCACGTCGATCGGCGAAGTCAAATTGGTGCGGAGTGCCGCGACGCGGCTAGATGCGAGCTGATAGGATTCGGCGAGATAGCGGTTGTCGCAATGGGCGAACAGCGCCTCATGGAAAGCGGCATCGGCGCGGCCATAGGCGATGTTGTCCCTGGCTGCAATCGCCGGCTCCATCGCCGCGATCGCCTCGCTCATCGTCGCGATCGCACCGGCGCGATCATGGCGGAAGGCGAGCTCAGCGGCCTTGGGCTCCAGCGCGATCCTGAACGTGCAGAGCGCGGTGATGTCTTCCGCGCTTGGCGTAAAGACAAAACTGCCGACCTGCGGCCGGATCACGACGAGGCCCTGCGCCTGCAGCTGACCCATCGCCTCGCGCACCGGGGTGCGGCTGACGCCGAAGGAGTTTGCCACCATCTCCTCGGAGATGGCGGCGCCGAGCGCGAACTCGCCGTCGATGATGGCCTGGCGCAGCCGCTGCATCACCCGCTGCGACAGCGATTTCGGCGCATCGAGCTTCAGCGATCGCATTGGCTCTCTCAGATCACCTTGCCGGGGTTGAGCAGATGATCGGGATCGAGCGCGGCCTTCAGCGTTCGCATCAGCGCGATCTCGGCCTCGCTGCGGGCATGACCCAGCCACTTCTTCTTCAACGTGCCGATGCCGTGCTCGGCCGAGACGCTGCCGCCCATCTCGCGCACGAGACCGTAAATGATCGCGTCCATCTCTTCCTTCGGCTGCTGCTCGACGGCAAGGCCGGTGACCCAGGAGACGAGATGCAGATTGCCGTCGCCGATATGGCCGTAATAGACGCTTTCGCATCCCTCGACGCCATCAGCCAGCGCCGCCTTGCAGCGCGTGACGAACTCGTCCATCCGCGCCACGGCGAGGCCGATGTCGTAGGAGATGTGCGGACCCAACACCTGGCCGAACTCGGCGCAGATGTCGCGCACGCGCCAGAAGCTTCGCGTCTGCGCCAGCGATTGCGCCACGGCGGCGTCGGCGAGCAGCCCGCGCTCCATCAGCTCTTCGAGCCAGCTTTGGAAGCGCGGTGCGTCGAGGCTCTCGTCGGTGCCCTGCGCTTCCACCAGCACGTAGAGGCCATGGCCTGCGGCGACCGGCGGCTTGACGCCTGCGCGCGACGTGATCACGTCCCAGTAATCCGGCCACATCACCTCGAACGCCGACAGCAGCGGGCCGAGCCCGCTTCGCGCGGCGCCGAGCAGCGCGATCACCGCGGCATAGTCCTCGAGCGCGCAGAGCGCGGCCATGGTCGAACGCGGTTTTGGAAACAGCCGCAGCACCACGCGGGTGATGATGCCGAGCGTGCCTTCCGAGCCGATGAACAGATGCTTCAGATCGTAGCCGGCATTGTTCTTCATCAGCTTGTTGAGGCTAGTGATGATGGTGCCGTCGGGCAGCACGACTTCGAGCCCGAGCACCAGTTCGCGCGTCATGCCATAGCGGATCACGCGATTGCCGCCGGCATTGGTCGAGAGGTTGCCGCCGATGGCGCAGGAGCCGCGCGAGCCGAGATCGAGCGGAAAGAAGAAGCCGGCTTCGTCGGCTGCCATCTGGATCGTCTGAAGCGGCGTGCCTGCTTTCACCGTCATCGTCATCGAGGCGTGATCGATCTCCTCGATCCCGCTCATGCGCTCGAGCGAGATCGCGACCCAGCCTGCTTCAGGCGATGCGCCGCGGCACAGCCCAGTCAATCCGCCCTGCGGCACGAACGGCAGATGCGCCTGCCGGCAGGTCAGAATCGCGTCGGCCACGCCTTGCGCATCGACCGGGCGGATCACCGCGAGCGGCGTTTGCGGCAGGCTCGCGCTCCAGTCGTTGCAATTGCGCGCGGGCACGTCCGGGCCAACGAGCACGGCGGCCGCGCCGAGGCTGTCGCGCAAGGCGCCGAGCAACTGGGTGGGCCGCTCGACCGGGGTCACCATGTCCATGCGAGACCTCCTCGGAATCTGGCTGCGTGTTATGCGCGCCATGACGGCGGAAAGGATTTGCGCCTTTGTTGTATGTAAGGTACAAGCCCGAAAGTAAAGCAAAAACAAGGCTTGCCAAGCTCTGGTTTGATCGTCCGAGACCAGACGCCTGGTCCGAAGCCACAGCAACGGATGGTGTGTGATGACGGAGGCAATTCGCGGGTTCTGGGTGGCTTCGGCGACGCCGCTGGCGACGGACGGCAGCGTGGACTCCGCCAAGCTCGCCGCCCACGGCAAGCAACTCTTCGGTAAGGGCATCGACGGTGTCGTGCTGTTCGGCACCACCGGCGAGGGCACCTCGTTCAATGTCGCCGAACGCGTCGCGACCATCGAAGCCGTGCTCAAGGCCGGCGTTGCGCCGGACCGAATTGGAATCGGCGGCGGCTTCCCCGCGATCGGCGACAGCATCGCATTGACGCGTGCCGTGCTCGGTCTCGGCCTGCGTCACGTGCTGTATCTGCCGCCTTACTTCGACCGAAGCGTCAGCCCTGAAGGCATCGAGGATGCCTTTGCGGCGATCCTCGACGGCGTCGCCGACGATCGCCTGCGTGCCTACCTCTATCATATCCCGCAGATCTCGGGTGTCGCGATCCCGACCGGCGTCGCCGCGAATTTGCGCAAGCGCTACGGCAAGGTCGTTGCGGGCCTGAAAGACTCTAGCGGCGACTTCAAGCAGTTCCAGGCGTTCCGTGCCGCCGCTCCCGAGCTCGCCATCACCGTCGGCAACGAGGTTGACATCACCCGCGCGATCGCCGCCGGCGGTGCCGGCACCATCTGCGGCATGGCCAACATCGCGCCGGAGCTGGTCAAGGCAATGATCGACGGCAAGGATGTCGAAGCACGCATGCAGGCTGCCGTGGACATCGTGGTGAAATCACCATCCTTCCTCACGACGCTGAAAGCCATCCTCGCGGCACAGACGGGCGACGCGAGCTGGCTACGCGTGCGGCCGCCGCTCCGGGCCTTGTCCGACGGCACCGCGCTCAAGCGCAAGCTCGACGAGCTGATGGCTCCCGCGATCGCGTGAGATCGCGGGAAGCCGCGACACGTTGCCGCGAATTCGCGCGCTGCGTGTCGCGGTCGCTGCGCAATCCATCGAGGATTGTCGAATAGCGATCAAAGCCTAGAACCATTCAACACTAGAGCGATTCAAGGCCGCTTGCGGTTCTCTTCACGAACAACGGCTGTTAGACGCGCCAGCTTCTGCGTCTGACTTGGAAGTGAATCGAAAGTGCGTGCTCATCTGGATGGCCAGCGCGTCAGCGGCCGTCGAACTCCTGCCGGCACGAGCTGCGCAGTCCTCCTCATTGGAGCAGCCGTTCTGCTCGGCGCACCTTCCTTCAGCGCGACGGCCGCCCAAGCGCAATCGGCTCTGCCGCCGGTGACGGTCGAGGCGCCGGCACCGCGGCCGAAAGCGGCGCGTGCATCGGACCAGTCCCCACGCCGCGCTCAGACCGCCGCGCGCCAGCGCAATCGCAATCCCGCACCCGCAGCGCCGACGCTCTCGGAGCGCGCGGCCGCGGAAGCCGCCGCGCAACAGGCCGCCAAGCTCGGCTACCGCGCGATGCCGAGCGCGACCACGCTGCGCAGCGGCGCTTCGCCGCTCGATACGTCGCAGGCCGTCAACGTGGTGCCCGAGCAGGTGCTGAAGGACCAGCTCCCGCGAAACATCGACGACGCGCTGATCAACGTCAGCGGCATCACCCAGACCAACACGCTCGCCGGCAGCCAGGACGCGGTCATCCGCCGCGGCTTCGGCGACAACCGCGACGGCTCGATCATGCGCAACGGCATGCCGCTGGTGCAGGGGCGCAGCTTCAATCCCGCAGTCGAAAGCGTCGAGGTGCTGAAGGGGCCGGCCTCGCTGCTCTACGGCATCATGGATCCCGGCGGCATCGTCAACACGATCAGCAAGCGGCCGGAGCTGTACCAGCACGGCTCGGTTACGCTGCTTGGTTCGGCCTTCAGTGCTTCCAAGACCGGCGCCGACGGCTTGCTCGACATCACCGGTCCGATCGGTGATCAAGGCCTCGCCTATCGCTTCATCGGCTACAGCGTCAGCGAGGATTACTGGCGGAATTTCGGCCGCCACCGCGAGATGCTGGTTGCGCCGTCACTGGCCTGGTATGGCCAGGACACCACGGTGCAGCTCAACTACGAGCATCGCGAGTTCATCTATCCGTTCGATCGCGGCACGGCGTTCAATCCGGTGACGAAGGCGCCGCTGGCAGTTCCCACGACGCGCCGGCTCGACGAGCCCTTCAATAACACGTGGGGCACGTCGGACCTGATCCAGGCGTCGGTCGAGCACCGTTTCAATCATGATTGGAAGCTCTACGCCGGCTACAGCTACAACACCGAGACCTTCAGCGCCAACCAGCTTCGTATCACCGGCATCAACTTCACGACAGGCGCCGAGACCCGCAGCAACGACGGCACGCAGGGTTCGCTCAGCAACGCCAGCTATGGAACGTCCTATATTTCAGGCGGCTTCTGGCTCGGCGACATGCGCAATGATGTGGTGTTCGGTGGCGACGGCCAGTATCGCACCATCTACCGGGACAATCTGATCCGGCAGATAACGCCCGCCTTCAATGTCTACAATCCCGTTTACGGCCTGATCGGGCCGGGAACGACGGTGTCCAATCCCGACAGTGCGCAGACCGACAAGCTCGGCCAGTGGTCGATGTTCGTCCAGGACACGTTGCATCTGACAGAGCGGTTCGCCTTGGTCGGCGGCGTGCGCTACATGGACTACGACCAGATCGCCGGGCGCGGGAAGCCGTTTGTCACCAACACCAATGTGTCCCAGGACAAGGTGCTTCCGCTCGGCGGCGCCATTTTCAAGCTCACCGACCAGATATCGCTCTATGCGAGCTATACTGAATCGTTGAAGCCGAATTCGACCATTGCGCCGATCGGCGTCACGATCGGCTCCAACGTCGCGCCGGAAGAAGGCGTGTCATACGAGACCGGCGTCAAGTTCGATTTGAACAAGCGCATCTCCGGCACGCTGGCGCTCTACGATCTCGACAAGAAGAACGTGCAGACGACGAAGACGAACAGCGCAGGCGTGGTAGAACTCCACACCGTGGGCCGTGCCCATTCGCGCGGTGTCGAGTTGGACGTCACCGGCAGGATCACCGATAGCTGGGCCTTGATCGGCAGTTATGGCTACACCGACGCCCGCGTGACGGCATCCGAGGACATCACGCTGCTCGGCAGGAAGTTGCAGAACGTCGCGCTGAACACGGCCTCGCTCTATCTGGTCTATGACTTCGGCACAGCCCTGCCGGGTCAGCTCCGCCTCGGCGGCGGCGCGCGTTATGTCGGTGATCGTCCCGGCGATTCGATCAACTCCTTCTTCCTGCCCTCTTATGTGGTCGCCGATATTTTCGCGACCTATGAGATGAAATACCAGAACACGCCGGTGATCTACCAGCTCAACGTCAAGAACCTGTTCGACACTGTCTACTATCCCTCCGCCGTCAATAATCTGAACGTCGCCCTCGGCGACGCGCGGCGGGTCTCGCTGTCGGCGACGGTGAAGTTTTAGCGATGGGCATGTCGCGCAGGGACGCCCTTCGGATGATCGCGCCGAGCAGGAGGGCTCGCGCCGATGCGTGAGTCCTGGCGCGCGATCAAGGCCGCTCTGCTTCATGTCCATTCCATCGCGGGCCTCGTGCTGGCGCTGCTGCTCGCCGTGATCGCACTGACCGGTGCGATCATGAGTTTTGAGGACGAGATCGTCGATCATCTCAACGCCGGCATCATGCAGGTCGCGCCGCGCCAGGCACCGGCGCTGATGCCGGACGAACTGGTTGCGCGCCTGACTGCGGCGCAGGACGTCGGCAAAATCTCCGCCGTGACGCTGGCGAGTGATCCGTCCGCCGCGGTGCATGTGCGCTTCGCCCGCGACGAACGAGGCGCGCGGCCGTCCTCGCTCTATGTCGATCCCTATGACGCGCGCGTGTTGGGCACACCGGACGGCGAAGAGTTTTTCGCGACCGTGCGCAAGCTTCATCGCTGGCTGTTGATTCCCGGCGATGCCAAGGGCTGGGGGCGCCAGATCACGGGCGTGGCCGCGCTCGGCCTGATCGTGATGCTGATCTCGGGCCTCGTGCTGCGCTGGCCGCGTCGTGCAGGCAGCGTGAAGATGTGGCTGAAGCCGAATCTCGGGCTCAGTGGCCGCGGTCTGCATCGGTCGCTGCATGCGGTGATCGGCACCTGGGTCCTGCCGGTCTATCTGGTGATGACGTTCACCGGGCTCTGGTACTCGTTCGACTGGTACAAGGATGGCGTCGTCTGGTTGCTGTCGCGCCCGCAGATCGCCGCGGCGAAGATGCAGCCCAAGATGCCCACAAAGGCGTCGCGTGCTGCCGGTGTCAGCGAGACGGCACAGCCGATCGGCTTTGATCGCGCGTGGGCCGCCTTCCTGCACGAAGAGGGCGGCCGTTTCTCCAAGGCGTTGCTGACGCTGCCCGCCGGTCCGGGCACGGTGATACGGATCCGCTCCTGGGGGAAAGACTCGACCCTCGACACCACCCGTGACGAATTCCGCGTCGATGCCATCACAGGCCAATTCGTGTCTGCGGAGCGTTATTCCGATAAGACCCTCGGCGAGAAGACCATCGCGAACGTGCTCGATATCCACCGCGGCGCATTTCTGGGCTGGCCCGGCAAGCTCGCGTTCATGCTCGCGGCTGTGCTGATGCCGCTGTTCGCGGTCACCGGCGTTTTGCTTTATTTGTCGCGTCGAAAGCTGAGGCGGCTGGCGCAGCCACGGCTCGGGCGGCTCGTTCCCGGCGAATGAACGGGCTGCCGCAAAGGCTAGCCAACACTTCTGCAATCGTTCAAAAGCCCATGGCCAATCCTCGTCAGGGTTTACGCCATGAAGATCACCACCGTCACTCCCGCCGACATCCGCCGTGCACTGCTGCTCCGCGAGGAGATCGCGTTGCTTGATCTCAGGCACGAGGCTGGTTTCGCGACGGGACATCCGCTGTTCGCCGCCAACATGGCTGCCGATCGGATTGCGATCGAAGCGGACGTCAGGCTGCCGCGCAAGAATGTGCCGATCGTGCTCTATGATGACGGCGAAGGGCTCGTCACCGCGGGTGCCGAGCGGCTGGCCGCGCTCGGCTATACCAACGTCCGCGCGCTCGATGGCGGACTGAAGGCCTGGCGCGACGCGGGCTATCAAATGTTCGAGGACGTCAACTCCTACTCCAAAGCCTTTGGCGAGCTGGTCGAGTCGCGTAGGCACACGCCCTCGTTCAGTGCCGACGAGGTGGCAAAACTCATCGCGGACAAGGCCAACATTGCCATCCTCGACGTCCGCCGCTTCGACGAATATGCTACCATGAACATTCCGGGCTCGGTCAGCGTGCCCGGCGCGGAGCTGGTGCTGCGGGCAGGACAGGCGGCACCCGATGCCGACACCACCATCATCGTCAATTGCGCCGGCCGCACCCGCTCGATCATCGGCACCCAATCGCTGATCAATGCCGGCGTGCCGAACAAGGTCCGGGCGCTGCGCAACGGCACCATCGGCTGGACGTTGGCGCGGCACACGCTCGACCATGGTGCTAACAGGCGTGGCGCGATCGGGTCGTTCGAGGGCGGCCCGGCCAATGCGCGCGACGTCGCCTATCGCGCCGGTGTCCGCCATATCGGCGCGAGCGAGATGGCTGCGCTTGTCGCGCAGACCGATCGCACGCTCTATCGCTTCGACGTGCGTGACGCCGAGGGATATGCCGCAGGCCATCTCCCGGGCTTTCGCCACTATCCCGGCGGACAGCTCGTCCAGGAAACCGACATGGCCGCACCGGTGCGCGGCGCGCGTATCGTGTTGACCGACGATAAGGGCGTCCGCGCCGACATGACGGCGTCCTGGCTCGCGCAGATGGGCTGGGAGGTCTATGTGTGGGAGGGCGGCTATGACGGCGCGCTCGAAATCGGTCCGCCGCACGTCCTGCCCAAGCCCGACCCCGCCCACCGCTACCGCCGCCCCTATGAAGGCACCGGCGTCGACGAACGCGCGATGCAGGCCTATCTCGACTGGGAATATGGCCTGGTCGAACAATTGCGTCTGGACGGGACGCACGGGTTTTACGTGATCTGACGACCGCTCCGCCATCTTCTCCCCGTATCCGAACCCTATTGTGCTGCGCATCCCCCGCGGTCTATGAGCTGCGGCGAAGCTGTGACCCACGGAGATTTCATGTCAGTCCCAGGCCGAAGCCCTGAGCGGAGCGCGAAGGCGCTGCTGCTCGAAGGCGTCAATGACAGCGCCGTGGACCTGTTCAGAACGGCGGGTTTCACCAATGTCGAGCGCCTGACCAAGGCGCTGGACGGCGAGGATTTGCGGCGGGCGCTCAAGGGCGTGTCGCTGCTCGGCATCCGCTCGCGCACCCAGATCACCGATCAGGTCCTGGAAGCGGCCGACCAGCTTCTCGCCGTCGGCTGCTTCAGCGTCGGCACCAACCAGGTCGATCTGCTGGCGGCGCGCAAGCGCGGCATTCCGGTGTTCAACGCGCCGTTCTCCAACACGCGCAGCGTCGCCGAGCTCGTGATCGGCGAGATCGTGATGCTGCTGCGGCGCATTTTCCCGCGCTCGGTGTCGGCCCATGAGGGCGGCTGGGACAAGTCGGCGACCGGCAGCCGCGAGGTGCGCGGCCGCACCCTCGGCATCATCGGCTACGGCAATATCGGCTCGCAGCTCTCGACCCTGGCCGAGGCGATCGGCATGCGCGTGATCTATTTCGACCGCACCGACAAGCTCCGCCACGGCAACACCGAGCCAGTCGAGAAGCTGGAGGAGCTGCTCGCGCAGAGCGATGTCGTCAGCCTGCACGTGCCGGAGACGCCGGAGACATCAGGGATGATCGGCGAGAAGGAGCTGCGGGCGATGAAGCCCGGCTCCCTTCTGATCAACAACAGCCGCGGCACCGTCGTCGATCTCGATGCACTGGCGGGGGCTCTGCGCGACGGCCATCTCGCGGGTGCCGCCATCGACGTGTTTCCGGTCGAGCCGTCCTCGAATTCGGACCGCTTCAACAGCCCGGTGCAGGGCCTCGGCAACGTCATCCTCACGCCGCATATCGGCGGCTCGACCGAGGAGGCGCAGGAGCGCATCGGCGGCGAGGTGGCGCGCAAGCTGGTCGACTTTTTCATCACCGGATCGACCACGGGCGCGGTGAATTTTCCGGAAGTGCAGCTGCATCTGCGTCCCTCCGGCGCGCGCTTCAGCCACGTCCATCGCAACGTGCCCGGCATGCTGCGCCGGCTCAACGAGGTCTTCCTCCAGCGCGACATCAACATCGCTGCGCAGTATCTGGAGACCTCCGGCGACCTCGGTTACGTCGTGCTCGATGCCGACCTCGGCGGCCAGGATTCAGGCGCGCTGCTCCAGCAGATCCGCGCCCTCGACGGCACCGTCGGCGCGCGGCTGGTGTTTGAGCACTAGCACTGCATTGACGAGCGGCCGCAGGGCGCCTTGAATGCGGCCTGCTGACATAACGAACAGAAACTCAGGGGGAAACGATGGCGCAAATCCATGTGAAGCTGTGCGCATTGCTGGTGGGCGCAGCGGGCGCGCTGGGCGCGAATTCCGCTTCAGCGGTGACGCTGACTGAGGATGCGGACACTGTCTGCAAGGGCCTCGTCGGCGGCGCTGACGCCGTGAAGGTGGATTCGGCGACGTTGCTGGCGCCGTCGCAACTGGCCGTCGCCGAACGCGGCCCGACGCCGTCGGGGCGCGTCACGCCCGCCAATCCCGGCTTCTGCAAGGTGCTCGGCCACATCGATCCCACCGATCCCAAGGCGCCGCCGATCAAGTTTCAGGTCAATTTGCCCGTCGAATGGAACGGCCGTTCGCTGCAATATGGCGGCGGCGGATTCAATGGCGTGCTGATCACGGGCCTGGCGCTGCCGCCGGCCTATCCCTTCGACAAGCCGTCGCCGCTCGCGCGCGGCTTCGTCACCTACGGCACCGATTCCGGTCACGAGTCCAAGCCGGGCGAGCCGCCGCAGCTGTTCGCGCTCAACGACGAAGCCTTCGAGAATTTCGCCCATCGCGCCTACAAGAAGGTGCGCGATGCCGCCGTCGCGCTGATGCAGCGCGCTTACGGCAAGGCGCCGGAGAAAATGTACTTCATGGGGTCGTCCGAAGGCGGCCGCGAAGGCCTCACCATGGCGCAGCGCTACCCTGATGATTTCGACGGCATCTTTGCTCGCGTGCCCGTCATCAACTGGGTCGGCCTGCAGCATGCCGGCACGCGTTCGGGGCTCGTGACCATGGGTGATGGCTGGATCAATCCGGCGCAGGTGAAGCTAGTCGGCGATGCCGTGCGGGCCGCTTGCGACAAGGCCGACGGCTCCGATGACGCGCTGGTGCAAGATCCCGTTTCCTGCAAGGCGGCCTTCAAGGTGGAGACGCTGCGTTGCGCGAGCGGCAAGACGGGCGATCAGTGCCTCACCGACGCACAGATCAAGGCGATCGAGACCTTGCATGCGACCTACAAATTCCCGTTCGCGCTCGCCAATGGCCTCGACGATTATCCGGGCTGGGGCGTGTCGGGCGAGGACACGCCGGCGGTCGGCCCGACCGGCGGCTGGGTCGCGTGGTGGCTTGGCACGGCGCCTCCCGCGCAGCCGCCCGCGCCCAATAATGGCATCGCCTGGATCTACGGCGCCGGCGGCATCCAATACGTGTTCGCGCGCGATCCCAAGCTCGACGTGACGACGTATAAGCCCGAAGCGCACAAGGCGCGGCTGCTCGAGGTCTCCAGCCTGATGGATTCCACCGACCCCGACCTCAGCCGCTTCCGCGCTCGCGGCGGCCGGCTGATCATGCTCGAACATATGGCGGACTACGCGCAAAGCCCCTATGCCGGCATCCGCTATTTCGAGAACGTCGAACGCAAGGTCGGCAAAGCCGAGACGGCCGAGTTCGCGCGGCTCTACACCGCGCCAGGGGTCGACCATGTCGGCTCCGGCGCGCCGGCCAATGTCGACATGCTGAGCGTGCTGGTCGACTGGGTCGAAAAGGGCAGGGCGCCCGGCGATCTGGAAGTTACCGAGCAGAAGGTCGAGGCGCCGTCGTTTGCGACGCTTCGCGCGCTGCCGCTGTGCCGCTGGCCGGCCTGGCCGCACTACAAGAGCGGCCCAGTGACGGAGGCGTCGAGCTTCATGTGCGCGCCGTAGCAGGCGCGCCACTTCGGAGCGTCACCCGGTGGCCATTGCCTGCGCGCCGCCGAGCAGCTGCGCGTTAAGCCGGCCGCCGGAGAACAGCATGTCGTCAAGCGCCTCGTCGATATCGGCCGAGATCACGGTGTTGCCGCCGTCCCGCGCGATGCTTCCTTGCGCCAGCCGCCGCATCAGCTCCTTGATGAAGGCGCAACTCGTGCCCTCGCTGCGTCGGGCAGCCTCCGCGATCACGGCCCCCTCGAGCGGCAATCCCCTGCCGTAGAGCCGGACCAGCTTGCCGCGGCCGGTCTCGTCTGGCAGCGGCACTTCGATGGCTTGATCGATGCGGCCGGGGCGACCCGCGAGAGCTCCCTCGAGGTCCTCCGGCCGGTTGGTGGTCAGGACGAACAGGATGTCGGCGTCTTCCTTCAGCCCGTCCATCTCGTTGAGCAGCTTGTTCAGCATGGATTCCTCACACGGCCCCATGTCATCGCGGTCGCGGGCGATGAGATCGACATCCTCGATCACCACCATCGACGGCTGGAGCAACCGTGCCAGGCTCATATAGGCGCCGAGCAGACCGATCTGCTCGGCCGTGATGATCAGCGTCGTATGCCCGGGCAAATGCGTTGCGAGATAACGGATCGTGTGGGTCTTGCCAGTGCCCGGCGGCCCGTACAGCAAGATGCCTTTGCGTGTCGATTGACCCAGCCGGCGCAATTGGTCTCGGGTGTTGACGAAGGTCAGAACGTTGCGATCGAGCAGCCGCAGGGTCTGCTCCGGCAGGATCACCTCGTCGCGCGCGACCTGCGGCAAGCGATGCACCGTGATGCCGCGCGAGCGACCGCGATAGTCGGAATCGGCATCGAGCGACAGGATCTTGCCGCGATAGGTCCGCGCAGCCTGTACGGCTTCTTCCAATTCACTGAAGCATTGCTGGACGAGAGCCGCGCCTGCGGAACCTGAGGGTACCAGGATTTCGATCCGAATTCCGGGCTCGCGACTGTATTCGCGGTGTGCGCAGAGCAAAACCGCATAGCGGAGATGATCCTGCTCACACAGCCACAGCCCGTTATCCAGACACTTGACCGGGCTCTTCTCGCCTACGTCGACGTCGGAATATTGCAGCGGGGCAATCGCGATCGCATAGCGGCCCTCCTTGAGCAGTCGTGGAATCGACAGCGTTTCGTAGCGCTGCTCCTCGTTCAGTCCCACCAGCCGGATGGCCTTGCCGAAGAGCCGGTCGACGGCGGCCTGGAGATCGACCCGCATGTGGCCGGGAAATTGGCGGATCGTGGTCACGAGTTTGCTGCGCGCAGTGCTGGCAAGGTGCCAATCGAGAATGTCGCATGCAAAGTCGAAATTCTCCTCTCGCTCGTTCGAGGGCTCATCCGCCGCACGCATGCATTCGCTGCACAGCCAGACCGTGCGGCTGCCGATACGAACGTCGGTCTGTCCCTCAGGCTTGCCACAGAGTTCGCAAGGACTCTTGACCGCCTCTAGCGTGACCTGCAGTTGGTGGCCGGCCAATTCGATGGATTGTTGCGCAGATTTGAAAAGGGCTTCGGCAACCGATTGCGGGTAAGGTCCGCAAACCGCTTTTTCCTTCTGCTCGATCTGGGTGATCAGCGCGGTCGCTTCACGGTCTGATTTGCCGAAAACCTGCCGAAGCAGATCCATCACGAATTGGTCCGGCGTATCATCGTCATTATGAATTATGAGCTGGGTCGGCTGGTTCTCGCCACGCATACTGTTCATCACGAAAGGCCTCCGGGACAATCTATGATTGAATAGAACGAATAGAGAACATAAAGGGAAGCGGCCGTCAAGCGTGACGGCGGCGGCTAATTGCGATTGGTGGGTGAGGTCCTGGTGCGCCGGGGCGGCCCTGTTCCTCGACGACTGCCGCGGCACATGTCCAGCTGCCGTCCTTTGACAATCTGATCCGCCTCGATTATCTATTTCGCATGCGAAATAAAGACGAGGGCGCGAGACACCATCGGTTGATCTACCTGTTGAGCGTGGCGCAGCGGCGCGTGCAGCGCTGGATGGCGGCGCAGCCTTCGAGCGAGGTCACGCCGGCGCAAGCGGGGCTGCTGTTCATCCTCGGCAAGCAGAACGGCGTCCTGATGGGTGAGGTGGGCGCGGCGCTCGACATGGGGCCGGCCGGCATCTCGGGGCTGGTCGACCGTACGGCGGCGGCTAAACTGGTCGAGCGGCGCGCGGATCACGAGGATGGTCGCGCCTGGCGCGTCTGGCTGACGCCGAAGGGGCGGACGGCACTGGCGCAGGCGAAGGCCAGCGCGGCACGGGTCAACGCGGCGTTGACGGACGGATTCACCAGTTCGGAGATCGATATCGTCGCGCGCTGGCTGACCAGCATTCAGGACAAGTTTCCAAGACAGCTTTCAACAGAGCTTTCTAGAGATCCATAGGAATAGAGGAGAGACCCATGACCGAGCACGTCCGGATCCGGAACGACGGCGGAATTCTCACGCTCACGCTGGCACGCCCCGACAAGAAGAATGCGCTGACGGATGCGATGTACGGCAAGCTCGCCGATGCCATCGAATCAGCCGAGCACGATCCGTCGGTCCGCGTGATCCTGATCCGCGGCGAAGGCGACATGTTTACCGCCGGCAACGATGTCGGCGAGTTCGCGGCGGTCGCGGCGGGCAAGTCGGAAGGAAGCCGCAACGTCGTGCGCTTCATCCAGTCGCTGGCGCGCTGCTCCCGGCCCTTGGTGGCCGCGGTGCAGGGCCGCGCCGTCGGCGTCGGCACCACGATGCTGCTGCATTGCGACCTCGTCGTGCTTGCCGCCAACGCGCAATTGTCGACGCCCTTCGTCAGCCTCGCACTGGTGCCGGAAGCAGCTTCCAGCCTGCTGATGCCGGCGCGCATCGGCTATGCGCGGGCCTACGAGATGTTCGCGCTGGGCGAGACGGTGCCGGCCAAATCCGCGCTGGAATGGGGGCTCGCCAACCGCGTCGTGCCGCTCGACAAGCTCGATGCCGAGGCGCTCGCGCTGGCGCAGCGTCTTGCCCGTCAGCCGGCCGGCGCACTCACCGCCACCAAGAAGCTGATGCGCAACGGCGAGACGCTGGTCGCGCAGATGAATGCCGAAGGCGAGCAGTTCGGGCTGCGCCTGCGCACCGCTGAGGCGCGCGAGGCCTTCACGGCGTTCGCGGAACGCCGCCCGCCGGATTTCACCAAGGTTGCGTGATATCCGGGACTGCGCTGAGGCTCGTCGGGCCGGAAACTCACGCCCATTCGATTAAAACCTTAACGGAACATTGGCATGTCGCGGGCAAGGTGGCGCTCGAAAGAATAGGCCCCCGACCCAGGCCCCCGACACCATGGCAATGTTTAAGAAATCGGTAAGTTCGCTCCTTCTGACCTTGATGGCCCTGCTGGCTGCGGGTGCGCTGGCCTCCACGGCGATCCAGATGGTTGGGGCGTTCGGCCGCTATAGCGACAGCCTCGAGACCGCGCGGCTTGCCGCGGCCGACAAGGCGATCTTCCATGGCGTGCTGGCGCTGCGCAACAATCGCGGCGATGCCCAGAGCGCGATCCTCGGCGAGGATGATCCGCGAGCAAAACTCGAGGCGGCGGAGAAGGCCGAGCAGGGCGGCTATGACGCCATCGGCGCCGCGCTCGCCACCGTCGATTTCGCCCGCCGCGACGAACTCGCTGGCACATTGAAGCAGGGCTGGAGCGCCGCCGCGCCGCAGTTCCAGCTGTTCTACGACGAGGCCAAGCGCCCGCGCGCGGAGCGCAAGATCGAGCGCACCAACTCCTGGTATGATGGCGTCACCAAGGTGATCGAAACGGCCAACCTCGCTTCCACCGCGGTGTCGAACCGCGCCTGGATGGACGACCCCTTCATCGCCCGCATGATCCAGGTCCGGCGCTTCGCCTGGCAGGTGCGCGATCGTTATGGTATCCATTGTTCGTCCCTTCGCTCCAACGTCAACGCCAGCAAGCCGCTCGACGACGCTCAGAAGCGGTCAGTGGCGCAATGGGATGGCACGATCGCCTCCGGTTGGGCGGGCATGGCCGAGTTGCTGGCCGCGCCCGGCGTGGCGGCGGAGCTGGTGACGGCAGCGGCGGACGCGAAGGCCAAGACCGACGGTGCCCTCAAGCAGATCGGCGACCTCACCAAGAATTTCGACGGCAGCGGTAAGCCCGCGATGCCCGCCGCGGAATGGAATACGCTGTGTCAGTCACCCTTTGCGTCCATCGTCGCGGTGGCGAACAAGGCGCTCGACCAGTCGATCGTCCGGGCGGAAACGGTGCAGGCCAAGGCGCTCACCAATCTCGTCGTGCAGTCGCTCGCGTTCCTGCTCGCGCTGGCCGTGACCCTGACCGGCGTGTACGTGGTGCGCAATCGCCTGATGCGCCCGGTGCGCGCCATCCTGGACGCGATCGCCAAGATCAGCGCCCGCGACTACGCGACGCCCGTCCCGCAATCCAGGTATCCCGACGAGTTTGGCACCATGGCGGCCGCACTCGAAAGCCTGCGCGAGAGCGCGGCGACCGCGGAACGCCTGGGCCAGGAGCGCGAATCGCAGCAGGCGCTCCAGCTCGCCCGCTCCGGCACCGTCGATGCGGCCTGCCGCAGTTTCGACGACACCGTGCAAGCCGTCATTCACAGCGTTGCGGCGTCGACCAAGGAGCTCGATGCCACCGCGACTGACGTCCGCTCACTGGTTTCGGAATCGAGCAGCCAGACCGCGGCGGTCTCCTCCTCCGCCGAGCAGGCCACCAACAATCTCGAGACCATCGCAGCGGCGACCGAAGAACTCTCGGCGTCCGTCGGCGAGATCTCCGCGCAGGTGCAGGCCAGCGCCCGCGAGGCCCGCGAAGCCGTGTCGCAGGCAGCGCAGACCAATGCGACGGTCGAAATCCTCGATCAGACCGCTGGCCGCATCGGCGAGGTCGTGAAGATGATCAACGCCATCGCAGGGCAGACCAATCTCCTGGCGTTGAACGCCACCATCGAAGCCGCGCGCGCGGGCGAGGCCGGCCGCGGCTTCGCCGTGGTCGCCGGCGAGGTCAAGAGCCTCGCTTCGCAGACGGCGACGGCGACGGAAGAAATCTCCCGCCAGGTCGCGGAGATCCAGGGCGCGACGGGCCAGGCGGTCGCGGCCATCCGCGCGATCGGCGGCGCGATCAGCGGCATCGACGAAAAGATGACGGCGATCGCGGCAGCGGTCGAACAGCAGCGTGCGGCCACCACCGAGATCTCCCGCAACTTCCAGCAGGCCGCGCAGGGAACCCGCGAGGTCACCGACACCATCGGCAGCGTCGCCAGGCTGAACCAGGAGACCGGCAATGCCGGTTCGGTCCTGTCGGTGTCCGTGACGAAAATGTCCGCCGACGCCGATCGTCTCCGCGTCGCGGTCGAGGGCTTTTTGGGCGCGGTGAGGACCGCATAGCTTCGACAATCTTCCGTCCTTACGTCGCGCGATCGGCATTGCCGCCGATGCGCGCGGCGGGTACATCTGTGGCGCTGTGCGAGCGTCGCGGCAGATGTAAGAGATATCAGGGATGGAGAGTTCGATGCCGGTCACGCCCCACCACAAGGCCCAGCGCCCCTATCGCGGCGTGTTCCCGGTCGCACCCACCATCTTCGACGAGCGCGGCGAACTCGACCTTGAGGGACAGCGTCGCTGCATCGATTTCATGATCGACGCAGGCTCGAACGGTCTGTGCATTCTCGCCAATTTCTCCGAGCAGTTCGTGCTCACGGATGCCGAGCGTGAGACCGTGATGCATGCGGTGCTGGAGCATGTCGCGGGCCGCGTTCCCGTGATCGTCACCACCACGCATTTCAGCTCGGCCGTCTGCGCCGCGCGCAGCCGGCAGGCCGAGGCGGCCGGTGCCGCCATGGTCATGGTGATGCCGCCCTATCACGGCGCCACCTTCCGCGTGCCCGAAAAAGGCGTCGTCGAATTCTTCAAGGTGCTGTCGGGCGCGATCAAGATTCCGATCATGATCCAGGATGCGCCTGTCGCCGGCACCCCCCTGTCGGTTGAGCTACTCGCGCGGCTGGCGCGCGATTTCGCCAACATCCGTTATTTCAAGATCGAGGTGCCGGGCGCGGCTGCAAAGCTGCGCAGCCTGATCGACGCCGGCGGCAGCGATATCGAGGGTCCCTGGGACGGCGAGGAAGCGATCACGCTGCTCGCCGATCTCGATGCCGGCGCCACCGGCGCGATGACCGGCGGCGGCTATCCCGACGGCATCCGCCAGATCGTCGATCCCTATTTCGCCGGCAAGCGTGAAGAGGCCAAAGCCGCCTACGAACGCTGGCTGCCGCTGATCAACTACGAAAACCGCCAATGCGGCCTGATCGCCTGCAAGGCGATGATGCAGGCCGGCGGCGTGATCAAGTCGGACACGGTGCGGCATCCGCTCCAGCCGTTGCACCCGGCGACGCGGGCCGGGCTGCTGGAGTTGGCCAAGGAGCGCGATGCGCTGGCGTTGAGGTGGGGGAAGTAGCGCAACGCTGTCGTCCCGGCGAAGGCCGGGACGACGCTGAGTGTGAGGTGCGCACCCCTGGCCTGATCCCGCCAGCTTCCATCTGGCTGAAGGCGTCGAATTAACGCGGTTCGGGCGGTTTCCCGCAGCCCGGCGATGACATATTGTACGCTCGCCAACCTGGCCCGCGGAGCAACTCAAGACATCGCGCAACAGCTCTTCATTATGCCGCTATTCCGAACCAGGTTGGTGCGAACCAACGAAACAGGGAGGCAGTGCCATGACGATGAGGCCGGATCCCACCTTTCACGCATCGCCCAAGCTTGCGATGGAAGCTCCTGCGGAGAACTTTGCCTACACGTTGCTGCTCAGTCCGGATTTCTCGAAACCGGATGCTCTCGCGGTGATCGACGCCAAGCCGGGATCGCCGACCTACAGCCAGATCGTCCACACCGTGACGATGCCCAACAAGGGCGATGAGTTTCATCACTTCGGCTGGAATGCCTGCTCCTCCGCCTTGTCGCCGCTCACTGGGCATGCCTTCATCGAGCGGCGCTATCTCATCATCCCCGGGCTGCGCTCGTCGCGGATTTACATCATCGATACCAAGCCCGATCCGACCAAAGCCAAAATCCACAAGATCATCGAGCCCGAGGAAGTCTTCAAAAAGACCGGCTATTCGCGGCCGCACACCATCCATTGCGGGCCGGACGGCGTCTATGTGAGCACGCTCGGCGGCGGCGGCAAGGACGGCACCAACGGGCCTCCAGGCGTCTTCATCATGGATTGCGAGACGTTCGAGGTCCTTGGACGATGGGAGATCGACCGCGGTCCGCAGACGCTGCACTATGATTTCTGGTGGAACCTGCCGCGCGACTACGTGGTGACGAGCGAATGGGCATTGCCGCCGCAGTTCGAGAACGGGATCGTCCCGGAAGATCTGCTGGCGAACAAATATGGCCATCGTCTCCACTTCTGGGATCTCCGCGCCCGTCGCAACGTGCAGACCATCGACCTCGGCGCCAATCATCAGATGGCGCTGGAGGTACGGCCGGCGCACGATCCGGTTCGCGAATACGGCTTTGTAGGCGTTGTGGTCGACACCACGAATCTCGAAGCCTCGATCTGGACCTGGTGGCGCGAAGGCGGAAAATTCCATGCGGAGAAGACGGCGACGATCCCGCCCGAGCCTGCGCCAAAGGAGAAGCTCCCGCCGCTGCTTCAGGGCTTTGGCGCCGTGCCGCCGCTGGTGACCGACATCGACCTGTCGATGGATGATCGTTTTCTCTATGTCTCGTGCTGGGGCACGGGTGAAATGCGCCAGTACGACGTGAGTGATCCGCGAAAGCCGAAGCTTGCGGGCTCGGTTCACATCGGCGGCATCGCGCGCCGCACCCCCCATCCGAACGGCAAGGCATTTGCGGCCGGTCCGCAGATGGTCGAGATCAGCCGGGACGGCAGGCGGGTGTACTGGACCAATTCGCTCTATTCCACCTGGGATGACCAGTTCTATCCCGATGGCGTTCCGGGTTTGGAAGTCATGGCCAATGTCGGTCGCAATGGTGGCTTCGAGCTCGACAAGAACTACTTCGTGAGCTTCCCCGACGGATATCGTGCGCACCAGATCAGGCTGGAGGGCGGCGATTGTTCGACGGACTCCTTTTGCTACCCGTCGGCCTAGATTGGGCACACGCGAGCCTCGGCTGGCTGTGGCTCGCTCTTGTTGCGAGCGGTCTCTATCACGGGGTCAATCCGGGAATGGGCTGGCCGCTCGCCGTTTCGGCCGGGCTCATGGACAAGAGCCCGCGCGCGCTCTTTCGTGCGTTGTGGGCTCTGGCCGCCGGACATCTCCTGGCAACGCTTCTCGTGCTGCTGCCATTCGCGTTCCTGCTCGTGCTGGCCGAGTGGCAGCGTTCGATCCAGCTCGGCGCGAGCCTTTTCGTCATCGGCTTCGGCGTCTATCGGCTGGTCGAGCGGCGCCATCCGCGCGCGCTGGCACGAATTCCGCCGACGCAATTGGCGCTCTGGTCATTTGCCGTTGCCATTGCTCACGGCGCCGCCTTGATGCTCGTGCCGATCTATCTCGGGCTCTGCCAGGCCTTCGAACTCGATGCCGGCCATGAGGCCGCCGGCGCGCTGATGAAGGCGAGTCTCGGGATGGCGGTTCTGGTGTCTTTGGTGCACGTCGCTGCCATGGTCAGCGCCGGCGGATGTCTGGCGTGGCTGGTCTACCGCCATCTGGGATTGAGGTTCGTCTCGCGAAGCTGGTTCAATCTGGATGTAATCTGGGCCACCAGCCTCATTCTGGTTGGCGTTGTGGCCTTCGGCTTCAATCTCGCGAGCTGGCACTGACACTTACTGGGTCAAAGCCCACTCG
Organism: Bradyrhizobium sp. 45; assembly: GCF_023073155.1. NCBI lineage: Bacteria > Pseudomonadati > Pseudomonadota > Alphaproteobacteria > Hyphomicrobiales > Nitrobacteraceae > Bradyrhizobium > Bradyrhizobium sp. 45. The sequence goes on from NZ_JADPIX010000122.1 coordinate 225,941, forward strand.
CCGATGATGCGGAAGCGAGCCTTGGCGTGGTCCTGTTTGAACAGCGCGACGCGATCGATCGCAAGCGTCTTGAGGCCGAGCGCAGCAAACCTTCCCTGCAGCATTTCCAGAATCGGCCCGCGCCGCTCCACGTCGAGCCGGCCCGTCAACGTCATGTGGAAACGGAATTCCTCCATCACGTAAGGATAGCCCCAGCGGTCGAGATAGTGGCGCTGCCGTTCGCTCAGCTTCTCCGGCTTGCGCCGCGCACGGTCTTCCGCGCTCAGCGGCGCGCGGAAGGAGTCGAAGTCGCGCGCGCAATCGGCGGCGAGCTGCTGGAGTTCGCCGACCGGCTCCCCGGGAATGACGGCGATGAAGCCGCTGATGGAATCGACGACCGGGCGGATCACCGGAATTGCGCGTGCCCTGCCGGCGAATGTCGCGCAGGCCGCAACAAGCTCGACCTCGCGCCTGTCGGACGCCAGCGCCATCGGCGCCTTCAGCGTGGCGTGAAAGCCGTATTTGCGGGGATCGGCGGTGACATCACGCCAGTCCGGCGCGAGACGCGATGCGTCGGCGGGAAACGGCAGCTCGTTGCCGGTATAGGCATCGTAGCCGAGCAACTCCTCGCCGAAGCGGGTGAGCGCGCTGTCGCTGCCTGCGGCAAAATAGATCGCGTAGCGGGGGAAACTCGTCATCGTCCGAGCATAGCGGGTTTATGCCGCGGCGACAGCTTGGCGCGGGGTAGCTGGCATGCCAAGCAACCGCGTCGCCTCGGTGAGATGCACGAGCTTGCCGCCTGATATCACGGCGATCAGCCGCGGCCGCAGCGGCATGCTGTCGTCGACCAGCAGAATGTCCGCGCGCCGGCCTTCCGCGAGCACGCCGCGATCTGCAAGACCGGTCGCGCGCGCGGGCGCGGCGGAGACCAGATTCCAGGCCTCGGTCAGCGGCAGCACGCCATCGGCGGCGAGCCGGAACGCAGCGAGCAGCTGCGCGGGATAGTAGTAGTCCGAGGCCAGAACCGAGCAGAGCCCTTTGGCGATCATGTCGGATGCCCTGGTCCAGCCCGTGTGGCTGCCTCCGCGCACGACGTTCGGCGCGCCGTAGACGATGGCGTCACCGTGGCTTGCTGCCGCCCGCGCTGTCTCCTCGTTGATCGGAAACTCCGCAATCGCCACGCCCATGGCGCGAAAGCCTTCGCGCATCGCCGGCGTCGCATCATCGTGCGAGAGCATCCGCACGTCGGCGGCGCGGGCCGTCGCGGCCAGCCGTGACACGGAAGCCGGCACATCCGCGGCGCGGGACATTATGTGTCCGACCAGCCGGTCGAATTCCTCGCTCGACAGGCCGGTGCGCTCCACCATGCGATTGCGCTTGCGCGGCTTGGCCATGTCCCCAACCGTGCCGTCCATGTGGTCGTTGAAGGCGAACAGGTCGACGCGGCCCTCAGTGAGCCATTGGCTGATCTCGGTTTCGGCGTCGAGATTGTAGGTCTCGTGGCGCAGGTGAAAGCGGGTGTCGGCGGCGAATTGCGGGCGCTGCCGTTCGATCGCCTCCATCAGGCTGCGCGCATTGCCGGCGCTGCGCAGGCCCGGCTCCCACGAACAGGTCGTGGCGTGAAAAACCGTGGTGATGCCGTTGCTGATCGCCTGGCGGTCGCTGTCGGCGAGCGCGACGTCGATCGGGAAATCGACCCCGGCGCGCGGCATCATCTGTCGCTCGAAGGCATCGCCATGCAGATCGACGATGCCCGGCAGGACCAGCAGATCGCGCGCCTTGATCGCCAGCCGCGCCCGGCTGCGCGAGGCATTGATCTCTGCGATGTCCGTTCCGGACACGAGAAGCGACGTTTCGGCGAACTCGGAGCCGATCAGGGCCCGCCCGCCCTCGAGGAATATGTCTGTCACGCGACCGCGCTTCGTTTGCTGGCAGAAGAGGGTGCCCCTGCTTCGTATGCCGTGAGGAAATCCTCAATCCCGAGCTTGCGGAAATTGGGCAGGGCTTCACGCAACTTGTCGTGATCCCAGTCCCACCAAGCGAGCCTCGCAAGCCGCCCCGCAACCTCTTCCGAGAACCGCCGGCGCACGATGCGCGCCGGATTGCCGGCGACGATGGTGTAGGCCGGAACGTCCTTGGTGACGATGGCGCCGGCCGCGATCACCGCGCCGGTGCCGATGTTGCGGCCCGGCAGAACGATCGCGCCATGGCCGATCCAGACGTCATGGCCGATATGGACGTGATGCTGGCGCCGCCAGTCGAAGAATTCCGTGTCGTCGCTCTCGCCTTCGAAATAGGCGCTCGAACGATAGGTGAAGTGCGCCTGCGTGGCGCGTTGCATCGGGTGATTGCCCGGATTGATCCGTGTCATCGCCGCGATCGAGCAGAATTTTCCGATGGTGGTGTAGGTGATCTGGGCGTCGTTCACGATATAGGAGTAATCCCCCATCGTCACCTCGTGCAGCATCGTGCGCGCGCCGACCTCGGTGTAGGCCCCAAGCCTGGCGTCGTGCAGCTTCGCGGAGGGATCGACAGTCGGCTGGACCGAAAGAGCTTTGGCGGCCATGTTGAATCCGAACGAGAGGGCGGGCGTTTCTCTTCGAGCGGCTTGATGACAATGTCATGACGACGCCATGACAGGGGATGAACAGGAGATGAGGTGTGTAGGATCGCCGCACCGCAACGTCCGTGTCACACAAGTGTCAAGCGCCGGCGTTAGCGGTGGGTCCCAGCTACTCTGGAGCCCTGCATGCTGGTGGTTGAAGGTCTGACGTGTCGCTTCGGCGTGAAAGCCGCGGTGGACGACGCCTCGTTTCAAGTCTCTCCCGGCGGCTTCGTCGGCGTGATCGGACGCTCCGGCGCCGGCAAGTCGACCCTGCTGCGCACCATCAACCGTCTCGCGACCCCTGCACAGGGCCGCATCCTGTTCGACGGCCTCGACGTCACGGCGCTGCGCGGCAAGGAGCTGCGGCAGTGGCGGGCGCGCTCGGCGATGATCTTTCAGCAGTTCAATCTGGTGGGCCGGCTCGATGTGCTCACCAACGTCCTGATGGGACGGCTTGCGACGATGCCGGCCTGGCGCTCGCTGTCGCAGACCTGGCCCGAGCAGGACAGGGCGCTGGCGATGTCCGCGCTCGAACAGTTCGACATTGCCCCGCTCGCGGCCCAGCGCGCCGATCAGCTCTCCGGCGGCCAGCAGCAGCGCGTCGCGATTGCCCGCGCGCTGGTGCAGCAGCCCGACATCATCCTCGCCGACGAGCCGATCGCCTCGCTCGATCCGCGCAACACCAAGATCGTCATGGATGCGCTGCTGCGCATCAACAAGCACTTCGGCATCACGGTGCTCTGCAATCTGCATTCGCTCGACCTGGCGCGCAGCTATTGCGACCGCCTGATTGGCATGGCGCAGGGCCGCGTGGTGTTCGACGGCGCGCCGGCCGAGCTGACCGACCACGTGGCGCGCGAGCTCTACGATCTCGAAGCCGCCGAAGTCATGGGCGGCACGCCTGCACCGGTGCGACAGGGCATTCCGGCGCTTGGAACGGCGGCCGCCGCCTGAGCTGCGCCGCATCAGGACTTACCAATTTTGCGTCAACCGACCTCAACCAATGAAGAGGCTATCATGATTACTCGCAGATTGATTCTCGCCGGCGCCGCCGCGCTCGCGTTGACGACTTCGGCCTCCGCCGAAGACTGGAAAGCCAAATATCCCGAGCTGACCTTCGCGGTCATTCCGGCGGAAAACGCCTCGGGCGTGACCGAGCGCTGGGCGCCGTTCATGAGCTATCTCTCCAGGGAATTGGGCGTGAAAGTCACGCTGCGCATCGCCAACGACTACGCTGCCGTAATCGAAGGCCAGCGTGCCGGCAACATTCACATCGCGAGCTACGGCTCGGCCTCGTTCGCCCGCGCCCGCCTGACCGGCGTCAAGACCGACGCCTTCGCCAACGACATCAACTCCGACGGCTCCACCGGTTATTACTCGGTGTTCTTCGTCAAGGCGAGCAGCGCCTACAAGAGCATCGACCAGCTCAAGGGCAAGAACCTCGGCCTGGTCGACCCGAACTCGACCTCCGGCAACAACGTGCCGCGCTTCGAGCTCGACAAGATGGGCATCGCGGACGCCGACACCTATTTCAGCAAGGTCGTCTTCACCGGAAGCCACGAGAACGCGATCCTGGCGCTGGCGCAGGGCACGGTCGACGTCGCGGCCAACCAGTGGACCAGCGACAACGACTCGACATTAGCGCAGATGCTGACCAAGGGCATGCTGAAGAATGCCGATGGCTCGGCGATGAAGAAGGATGATTTCCGCATCATCCACAAGTCGGCGCCGATCATCAACGGCCCCTATGCCTACAATTCTGACCTGCCGGAAGAGGCCAAGGCCGCCATCGCCAAGGCGTTCTTCGACGCGCCGGCCAAGGACAAGGCTGCGTTCCATCGCCTCCAGGACGGCCAGAAGAAGGGTTTTCATCCCGCGACCACCAAGGATTGGGATGGCACGATCGAGCTGATCAAGTTCGTCGATGCGCTGCGTAAGAAGAAGGCGTCCTGAGTTTCGGGACGATGCCACTGGAGCCGGGTCGATGGACCCGGCTCTTTCTCTTTGATTGACCATTTTCCTGGCCAAGATGACCGTCGCGGTTTCGATCCTCCCCGAGCAACAGCTCGCCGTGCTCAACGCCGCCTATCGCCAGGCGGTGGCGCGCAAGCGGCTCCGAATCCTGTCTGGAGCCGTGATCTTCGCCGCAGCACTGTGTCTGGCCGCGATCGGCGCTGAAGTGAATCTGCGCACGCTGTTCGCCCACTTTGGCAACTTCATCAGCTATTTCGACCGCATCCTCACACTCGACACCGGCCAGCGGGTCTGGACCGATGTCGGCGAGTGGCTGTGGGGCTGGCGCAAATGGCTGAGGATGCTGGGCGAGACTTTGCTGATCTCCTATGTCGGCACGCTGATCGGCGCGACTTTTGCGTTTTGCCTGAACTTCTTTGCGGCTGAAAACACCTCGCCCGCGCCGTGGTTGCGCTTCGTCGTGCGGCGCCTGCTCGAATTCGCCCGCACGGTCCCCGGCATCGTGTTTGCCCTGATCTTCGTGATCGCCTTCGGGCTGGGGCCGATGGCGGGCGTGCTGGCGATCGCGATTCACTCCACCGGCGCGCTTGGAAAGCTGTTCTCGGAGATCGTCGAGAACGCCGACATGAAACCGGTCGAAGGCGTCCGCTCGACCGGCGCGAGCTGGCTGTCCTGCATGCGCTTCGCCATCCTGCCGCAGGTCACGGCGGGCTATGCCAGCTACGCGCTGCTGCGTTTCGAGATCAACGTCCGCGAGGCCTCCGTGATGGGCTTCGTCGGTGCCGGCGGCATCGGCCAGGAGCTCGTCGTCGCCATCCGCAAGTTCTACTACTCGGACGTCAGCGCCATCCTGCTCACCATCATCGTCACGGTTTTCATTATCGACATCAGCACCGGCTGGCTGCGCGGCCGCCTATTCGGCAAGGAGGCGCGGACGTGACGGGGCCGCAGGACATTGACACATCAGCGCTTCGCGCGCGCTACCCTGATGTGTTCGACCGGCCGGCTTCGGCGCGGCTCCCGATGCCGGCGATGATCGTCGCGGCGCTCGCGGTTCTGATTTATGGCCTCATCGATCTCGACTTCTCGCCGTCGCGGTTGTTCGCGGGGCTCAGCCAGCTCGGTTGGATCAGCCTGATGATGATCCCGCCGGATCCCGGCTCGTCGCTGCCGGTCTATCTGAAGGCGCTGGGCGAGACGCTGTCGATTGCGCTGCTCGGCACGACGCTGGCCGCGGTCTTCGCGCTGCCGGTCAGTCTTCTTGCCGCGCGCAATGTGGTGCCGTCGAGGATTTTGCGGTTTCCGGTGCGGCGCTTCCTGGATTCAATCCGCGGAGTCGACACGCTGATCTGGGCGCTGGTGTGGATCAACGTGGTCGGGCTCGGCCCGTTTGCCGGCGTGCTCGCTATTGCCGTGTCGGATTTCGGCGCGTTTGGAAAACTGTTCTCGGAGGCGATCGAGGGCGCCGACCAGAAGCAGGTCGAGGGCATCCGCGCCTCCGGCGGTAGCGCGCTGCACGAGATTCGCTTCGGCCTGCTGCCGCAGGTCCTGCCCGTGATTGCCGGGCAGGTGCTCTATTTCATCGAGTCGAATACGCGCTCGGCCACCATCATCGGCATCGTCGGCGCCGGCGGCATCGGCCTCCAGCTCGCCGAGCAGATCCGCGTGCTGGAATGGCAGAAGGTGTCGTTCCTGATCCTGATGATCCTGGTCGCAGTCGCCGCGATCGATTTCGTTTCGGGCAAATTGCGTTTTGCGATTATCGGGCGGCGGGCGGTGGCGTAACCTTCTTCCTTCTCCCCTTGTGGGAGAAGGTGGCGCGAAGCGCCGGATGAGGGGTCTGCATCCTCAATTCAGATCAGTGCGCGGAGGCAACCCCTCACCCGTCTCGCCGCTAGCGCGGCGAGCCACCCTCTCCCGCAAGGGGAGAGGGGCAGAGGGCAGCCAGTTCACCCGTTCTCCACCAGAAATTCCACCCGCTCCGCCGCAAAGCGCGAATGCTTGGTGACCAGCGGCTTGCCGTCGAGATCGTGATCGGTGGCGTCGACCACCAGGATCGGCCGTCCCAGCGCCAGATCGAGCCGTGCGGCGTCGGTTGCGTCGACGATACCGGCGGTGATCCGGGTCGCGCCGCGGCGATAGTCCCGGACGCCGTAATGCTCGAGCAATTTCGTCATCGAGCGGGTCGCGGCAAAGACGTCGCCCGCAGCGGGGAATAGCTGTGCCGATAGCCACGTCGTGGAGACACAGATCGGCGTGCGGTCGGCGAGGCGCATCGCCTCGATCCGGACCAGCGGTGCGCCGGTCTTGAGGCCAAGCTCCCGCGCGAGTTCGCGGGTCGCAACGTCAGCGGACGCCTCGATCAGCCGGCCATGCGGTTCGCGGCCGTCCGCGCCGACGATCTCGGAGAAACGGGTCCGCGAGCGCAGTGGATAAGCGAGCTTCTGCGCCTCGACATAGGTTCCGCTGCCGCGTTCTGCCCGCACGATGCCGCGCTCGGCAAGCGCGGCCAGCGCGCGTCGCACGGTGTGGCGGTTGACGCGATAGGTTTCGGCGATCTCCACCTCGCCCGGCAGCTTGTCGCCCGCCGCAAAGCGGCCGTCGGCGATGCCGCGCTCGATGCCGTCGGCAACGAGGCGCCACAACGCGACGCCGGAGGAGGCTGTGTCCTGCATGCTCATGTGGCCGGGAAGCTACTCCAGAAATCACGCCTTTGTCACGAAACAGTCATGGCGCTCCCGTATCAAGTTGTCTAGTATCATAGACAACTTGGATTCGGCAAGTTCTGCAGAGAAGTCGGTGGATGCGGTGACCCAGCACAATAATCAGCAAGCCCAGCGCAAGGCCGCAATGTCCGTGCTGGCGCACGCGGAGGCGGGCGAGATCGCCGCTCGCCTCCACGCTCTCGCTTTGCCGGCGCATCAGGATCTGCGCGCGCCGGAAAACGGCCTCGTCATGCTGCGCGGCCGGGTCGGCGGCGATGGTGCGCCGTTCAACCTCGGTGAAGCCACGGTGTCGCGCGCCGCGGTGCGGCTTGCGAGCGGCGAGGTCGGTTTCGGCTACACGCTCGGCCGCGACGGCGAGAAGGCGCGGCTGATCGCGCTGTGCGATGCCCTGGTGCAGTCCAGCGATTTCGGCGCCGCGGTGGAGCGGGACATTATCGCGCCGTTGCGTGAGCAGCTGATGGTCAGGCGCAAGCAGGTGGCGGCCCAGACCGCCGCGACGAAGGTTGATTTCTACACCATGGTGCGCGGTGAGGGGTGAGATCATGACCACGATTGCGGAACTGCCGCCGGGGTTCGCCGATAAGGTCTTGTCGGCGCAATCGACCTTTCGCTCGGTCATGGACGCGATGGCGCGGCCGGGATCGGTGCAGCGCATCGTGCCGACATCAGGAGCGCCTCGTGTGATGATGCGCGGGACGGCCGCGATCGCGCTGACGCTGTTCGATCACGACACGCCGCTCTGGCTCGATGCGCGCATGCATGAGACTTCCGACGTCGTGAAATGGCTGAAATTCCATACTGGTGCGCCGGTGGTGCAGGATTCTTCCATCGCCAGCTTCGCGCTGATCAGCGACGGCGGGGCGCTGCCTTCGCTGGAGCGCTTCGCGCTCGGCACCAGCGAATATCCGGATCGGTCGACCACGTTGATCCTGCAGGTCGAGAGTCTCGATTCGGGACGCAGCTTCGAGCTGCGCGGGCCCGGCATCGACGGCGTCGCCACGCTCCAGGCGTCGATCAAGCCGTTCGACGTGTTCGAGCGACTTCGTATTAACGAGGCGCTGTTTCCGCGCGGTATCGATGTGGTGCTGGTCGCCGATGACGCCATGGTTGCGATCCCGCGCACCACGCGTATCGTGAGCAGGGGAAGCTAAGCATGTATGTCGCAGTCAAAGGCGGCGAACGCGCCATCGAGAACGCCCATCGCCTGCTCGCCAGTGCGCGGCGTGGCGACCAAAGCGTTCCGGAAATCTCGCTCGACCAGATCTCCGAGCAGCTTGGTCTCGCCGTGGACCGCGTCATGAGCGAAGGCTCGCTCTATGACCGCGAGCTCGCGGCGCTCGCCATCAAGCAGGCGCGCGGCGATCTGATCGAGGCGATCTTCCTGGTCCGCGCCTTCCGCGCGACGCTGCCCCGCTTCGGCGCCAGCGAGCCGGTCGAGACCGGCGCGATGCGGATACGGCGGCGGGTGTCCTCGACCTTCAAGGACATTCCCGGCGGCCAGATCCTCGGCCCGACCTTCGACTATACCCACCGCCTGCTCGATCCCTCGCTCGCCGAGGGCTTTGTGCCGGAGACACCGGCGACGGCCGAAGCATCGTCTGCGCCAACCCCGCGGGTGACCGACATCCTCGGCCGCGACGGGCTGATCGAATCCTCGCCTCAGGCTGAGGACGGCGCCAGCGTCGGCGATCTCACTCGCGAGCCGCTCAATTTTCCCGCCGATCGTGACCTGCGCCTGCAAAATCTCGCGCGTGGCGACGAAGGTTTTCTGCTGGCGATGGGCTATTCCACCCAGCGCGGCTACGGCCGCAACCATCCCTTCGCCGGCGAGATTCGCTTCGGTGAGGTCGAGGTTGAATTCTCCGCGGAAGACGTCGGCTTCGCCGTGCCGCTCGGCTCGATCGAGCTCACCGAGTGTCAGATGGTCAATCAGTTCAAGGGCTCCGCGACGGAGGCGCCGTGCTTCACCCGCGGCTATGGCCTCGCCTTCGGCCAGAGCGAGCGCAAGACGATGTCGATGGCGCTGGTCGACCGCGCGTTGCGTGCGCGCGAGCTCGGCGAAGAGGCACTCGCCCCCGCGCAAGACGAAGAATTCGTGATGTCGCATTCGGACAACGTCCAGGCTACCGGCTTCGTCGAGCATCTGAAGCTACCGCATTATGTCGACTTCCAGTCTGAGCTCGGCCTGTTGCGCAAGCTGCGGAAGGAATTCACTGAGGCCAATGCGCCCGATGCCATGAAGGAGGCCGCGGAATGAACGCGCCCGCCTACAATTTCGCTTATCTCGACGAACAGACCAAGCGGATGATCCGCCGCGCGATCCTCAAGGCGATCGCGATCCCCGGCTATCAGGTGCCGTTCGCCAGCCGTGAAATGCCGATGCCCTATGGCTGGGGCACCGGCGGCGTGCAGGTGACGGCCGCGATCCTCGGGCCCGAGGACGTGCTGAAGGTGATCGACCAGGGCTCCGACGACACCACCAATGCGATCTCGATCAGGAAGTTCTTTGCCAAGACCGCCGGCGTCGCCACGACGACGGCGACGATCGATGCGACCGTGATCCAGACCCGCCACCGCATTCCGGAGACGTCGCTACACGCAAATCAGGTGCTGGTCTACCAGGTGCCGATCCCGGAGCCGCTGCGCTTCCTCGAGGCGCGCGAGACGGAGACGCGGCGCATGCACGCGCTCGCCGAATACGGCCTGATGCATGTGAAGCTCTACGAGGACATCGCCCGCTTCGGCCACATCGCGACGGCTTACGCCTATCCGGTGAAGATCAATGCGCGCTACGTGATGGACCCGTCGCCGACGCCCAAATTCGACAATCCCAAGATGGACAATTGCCCGGCGCTGCAACTGTTCGGCGCCGGCCGCGAGAAGCGCATCTATGCGATCCCGCCCTATACGCAAGTTGTGTCGCTCGACTTCGAGGACCATCCCTTCGAGCCGTACCGCTTCAACGCGCCGTGCGCGTTGTGCGCCGCTGAAAATTCCTACCTCGACGAGATCGTGACCGACGACAAGGGCGGGCGCATGTTCGTCTGCTCCGACACCGATTATTGCGAGGGACGTCAGGCCGCCGGCCATCACGGCAGCCTCAGCGCCGCGCCGTACAAGGACAAGGCGCAGGAGGCATCGAATGGCTGATCAAGACATGCTCGAGAACGACGAGCCGCTGCTGGTCGCAAAATCCCTCAGTAAGTCCTATGGCCGGATCGCGGCGTGCCGCGACGTGTCCTTTGCGCTCTACCCCGGCGAGGTGCTGGCGATCGTCGGCGAATCCGGCTCGGGCAAATCGACGCTGCTGCAGCTGCTGTCGGGTCAGCTCGCGGCCAGCGGCGGTGAGGTGTCCTACCGGATGCGCGATGGCGTCACCCGCGATCTCACCACGCTGGGCGAGGCCGAGCGGCGCTTCCTGTTTCGTACCGATTGGGGCTTCGTTCATCAGGATCCCGCGCAGGGGCTGCGCATGACCGTCTCGGCCGGCGCCAATGTCGGCGAGCGGCTGATGGCGGTGGGGTGGAATCACTACGGCCGCATCCGCGATACCGCGTCGGACTGGCTGACTCGCGTCGAGATCGACATCGCGCGCATCGACGATGCGCCGCGGACCTATTCCGGCGGCATGCGCCAGCGGCTCCAGATCGCCCGCAACCTCGTCACCGAGCCGCGGCTGGTGTTCATGGACGAGCCGACCGGCGGCCTCGATGTTTCCGTGCAAGCCCGTCTGCTCGACCTCGTGCGCAGCCTGGTCGCGGAGCTGCATCTCGCGGTCATCATCGTCACCCATGATCTCGCGGTCGCGCGCCTGCTGTCGCATCGGGTCATGGTCATGAAGGGCGGCCGAGTCATCGAGACCGGCCTCACCGATCAGGTGCTCGACGACCCCCGCGAGCCCTATACCCAGCTGCTCGTCTCCTCGATCCTGCCGCCATGAGCCTTCCAACGTAATGAGCCTTGCAAGAAGAGTTCTCCAATGACCGCCATGATCGACATCGCCGACGCCAACAAGACCTTCACGATGCACCTGCAAGGTGGCATCGAGCTGCCCGTGGTGCGCGGCGTGACCTTTCACGTCAATCCCGGCGAATGCGTCGTGCTGTCGGGGCCATCAGGCGCCGGAAAATCGTCGATCCTGAAGATGATCTTCGGCAATTATCGTTGCGATTCCGGCCGGATCGGCATCCACCATCGCGGCGCGCTGGTCGATCTCGCCACCGCCGAGCCGCGGCAGGTTCTCAACATCCGCCGCGCGACCATTGGCTATGTCAGCCAGTTCTTGCGCGCGGTGCCGCGCGTCGCGACCCTCGACGTGGTCGCCGAGCCGCTGATCGTCAACGGCCTGGCGCGCGCGGAGGCGCAAGCCCGTGCTGGCGAACTGTTGCATCGCCTCAACATCCCCGAGCGGCTCTGGCAGCTTCCGCCCGCGACCTTTTCCGGCGGCGAGCAGCAGCGCGTCAACATCGCGCGCGGCTTCATCTCGGATCTGCCGATCCTGCTGCTCGACGAGCCGACCGCGTCGCTCGACGCCGCCAACCGCGCCGTCGTGGTCGGGCTGGTAGCCGAAAAGAAGCGCCAGGGCGTCGCCATGGTCGCCATTGTCCATGACGACGAAATCCGTCATCAGATTGCCGACCGCACCGTCGACGTCACCAGCTTCGCCGCCGCGGCCTGAAGGAAATGGACATGAACGCCAAGAAGGACATCGTGATCGCCAACGCCAGGATCGTGCTGGCGGAACGGGTGATCGAGCAGGGCTGGCTTGCCCTCGCCGATGGACGCATTGCCGAGATCGGCGAGGGCAGGGCGCCCGCGGGGGCAGAGGATGCCGGCGGCGATCTGATCATGCCCGGCTTGATCGAGCTCCACACCGATCACCTCGAGGCGCATTACGTGCCGCGACCAAAAGTGTTCTGGAATCCAGTCGCCGCCGTCGTCTCCTATGACGGCCAGCTCGCGACATCAGGCATCACGACGGTGTTCGACTCGCTCCGGGTCTGGCGCGAGGATGGCGCCGAGGAAGTCGACGGCCGCGCCGGCACGCTTGCCGCCGCAATCACGACCGCTCGCGATGCTGACCTGCTCCGCGCCGATCACTTCCTGCATCTGCGCTGCGAAATCCCGATGCCGAGCGTGGTCGAGGAGGCCAGGGAGCTGATCGACCGTCCCGACGTGCGGCTGATGTCGCTGATGGACCACACCCCCGGCCAGCGCCAGTTCCGGGACGAAGGCAAGCTGCGCGACTATTATCGCGGTAAGGGCGGCGGCAAGACCGACGCCGAGCTCGACGAGCTGTTCGCGAAGCGCTTCGAATATCAGAAGGCCTATGCCGCGACCAACATGCGCGAGATCGTGGCGCTGGCCCACAAGTACAAGATCCCGCTGGCGAGCCATGACGACACCACTGAGGAGAACGTCGTGGACGCCGTGCGCGATGGCGTTTCGGTGGCGGAATTTCCGACCACGCTGGAGGCCGCGCGCGGCCTGCACGAGGCCGGCATCGACATCCTGATGGGCGCGCCGAACGTCGTGCGCGGCGGCTCGCATTCCGGCAATATCGCCGCGGTCGATCTCGCCCGCGAGGGCCTGCTCGACATCCTGTCGTCGGACTACATCCCCTCGAGCCTTCTGATGGCCGCGCTGCACTTGCCCGAGCACGTGCCCGCCATCACTCTTCCGGCGGCGATCCGCACCGTGACGAAGGCGCCCGCGGAGGCAGTCGGCCTGTCCGACCGCGGCGAGATCGCGATCGGCAAGCGTGCCGATCTGATCCGCGTGCATGTCGCGGGCCGCGTCCCCGCGGTCCGCAGCGTCTGGCGCGAAGGAAGCCGTGTCGCATGAGCGAGGCCGTCACCGTGGCGGGAAAGACAACGGGTGCGATCGGGCCCGGGCGGCTCGTGCTCGTGGTCGGTCCCAGCGGTGCCGGCAAGGACACGCTGCTGCGGCTGGCGCGGGCAGCCTGCATCGAGGATCACGACATCGTCTTCCCGCGCCGTGTCGTGACGCGGGAATCCTCGGCCGACGAAGACAATATTGCGGTGAGCCCTGACGAATTCCGTCGCGCGCGCGAGCATGGCGAATTCGCCGTGCATTGGGAGGCGCATGGGCATTGTTACGCGCTGCCGCTCGACCTCAACGACGATATTCGTGCCGGACGCGCCGTCGTGGCCAATGTTTCGCGCACGGTGATCGGCGTGCTGCGCCAGACCTATGCAAACGTCGTGGTGGTCGCGATCACGGCGCCTCCGGATGTGCTGGCGCAGCGGCTTGCCGCTCGCGCCCGGCACAGCGACGGCAATATCGCGGAACGGCTGACGCGCAGCGTCGACGACGCATCGACTCAGGCCGACGTCACCATCCTCAACGCCGGCAGCGCTGAGTATCACGGCCGCCAGCTTCTGCGCGTGATCAGGAACCAGGGCTGGCACGAATAGCCCGCACAACAAGGAGACTGGAATGTCGGTGATCGAAACGGTCGAGCAGCTGGAGGCCATCTACGGCGTCACCAACGACGCATCGATCGTGAAAGTCGCCGACCACGTCACCCCGCTCTATCGCGTCTTCATCGAAAAGGCGCCGTTCGCCGCGCTCGCTACCATCGGACCCGAGGGGATCGACTGCTCGCCGCGCGGCGATCTCTCCGGCTTCGTCCGCATTCATGACCCGAAGACGCTGATGCTGCCGGATCGCCGCGGCAACAACCGGGTCGATTCCTTGCGCAACATCGTGCGCGATCCCAGGGTATCGCTGATGTTCCTGATCCCCGGCTCCGGAAATGCGGTTCGGGCCAATGGCCGGGCGCATCTGTCCATCGATTCCGAATTGCTGGCCTCGTTCAAGGTCGACGGCAAGGCGCCGCGCAGCGTCATGGTGATGACGGTCGACGAAATTTACTTCCAGTGCGCCCGCGCCATCGTCCGCTCCGATCTCTGGAATCCCGACAAGCGCATCGACCCCAAGACGCTGCCGACGCCCGGCCAGATCCTCGCCGAGATGAGCGAGAACAAGGTCGGCGGCGCGGAGTATGATCGCGCCTGGCCGGAGCGTGCGGCCGCGACGATGTGGTGAGTTCGTTCTTCCCCTCTCCCCTTGCGGGAGAGGGTGGCTCGCCGCGTAGCGGCGAGACGGGTGAGGTCTCTCTCCGCGTGCGACTCTCTTGAGGATTCGCGGAGGCAAACCCCTCATCCGGCGCTTCGCGCCACCTTCTCCCGCAAGGGGAGAAGGAAGAACTCATCGCGAGATGAATTCGTTTGTCGGCGCTCGCACCCGGAGACGCGCCCCTGCGCGCTCATCGCAATTATGGATAGACATTTCATTGACCGTTCGCGCTAAACGCTCGATATTCGACGCATCGACACTGCTCCTTCGAGCCGAAGCCGCGATATGAGAACCGATCACCCGCGCAGTAACAATGACATGCATGCGTGCATGACGCGCCGCTGTTTCTCGGCGGCCACCGGCGCATGTTGTTGTTGCTGACCGCCGCCTCCTAGCAGCACCTCACCCAGCAAATCCCAAGAAGAAAATCCAAAGACAGGAACGCCGAGACCCGGCGGACGAGCAGTCATGTCCCGAACTCAATCGAATGCCTACGTCATCGAGATCCACGACCGCGCCGCCGGCATCGTCACGAGGGATACGCGCGGCTTCCGCTTCTTCTCCTCCGAGCGTCTGTTCGACAGCCTCGAAGGCCGCCAGTTCCGCTCGGCGCGCGAGGCGGAGCGCGCCGCCCGTGCGGTATTCTCCGAGCGGGGCCGGCGCGCGAACTGATCAGCTCCGGCGGCGCGCCCTGGTGCGTGCCGCCTTCTTTGCGGCGCTGGAGCGGGCCTTGGCGCCCTTGGTGCGGCTCGCCTTGCGCGCGGCGGCTGAACGCGACGCGGCCGTTCGCCGGCTCGCGGCACGTTTGCCCTGCTTCGACAGTGCACTGCGCGAGGCGGTCGAGCGCGGCTCCTTCTTCAAAACCTTTTCGACTGCTTGCGACACGCGCGGCCGGCGCTTCGGGGTGCGCTTGCCCTGACCGACCTCGTAGGCATATTTGGCGCTGCGTCGCGTCGATTTCTTGACGCTTTCCTTGCGCGGTGGCGGCAGATCGATGCCGGCGCGGCGCGCTTCGGAGAGACCGATGGCAATGGCCTGCTTCGTCGAGCGGGCGCCATGCTTGCCCTTGCGGATCTTGTCGATCTGGTCCTTGACGAATTCGCCGGCCTGCGTGCTTGCCGATTTACCGGCACGCTTGTCTTGCCTGGCTTTGCGAATGACTTCCTGTCTTGGCATGGGTCCTGTTCCCTCGATCTTCACAGGGATATCTGACCGCAACGCGCAAGATGGATGATTGATCCTGTCAGTTCCGGAGCGCAGCCAACAACTCATCCGGGCGTTCGGCCATGATCATGTGGCCCGCGCCGGGCACCACGACGGTCTTCGCATGCGGGATCGCGGCGGCAAGTGCCTTGCCGGCCTTCACCGGCGTCATCATGTCCCGTTCGCCGAGGATGAGCGTCGTGGGCACCTTCACGCTTGCGGCTGCTTGCAGCGCATTCGCGTAAGCATTGCAGGCCGACAAATCCCGGAACAGCACGCCCGGCTCGCAGTGTTTCAATACGGCCTGCGCCCCGCCATGCATCCACAGGCCCGGTGCGAGGCTGCCACCGAGCTCGGCGTTGAAGCCGAGGCCCCAGATCGAGACCATGTCGTTTGCATCCTGCGAATTGGCTTCGGCCGCCTTCAGCAGATCCGGGCCGACCGTCATGGTCGCGGCCGTGCCGATCAGGCTGAGCGCGGAAACCTTGTCGGGGTGACGTGCGGCCGTCTCCAGCGAGATCAGCGAGCCCATGGAATGGCCGATCAGATGCGCTTTCGTCACTCCGGCCGCATTGAGCAGGGCCGCCGTCCAGTCGGCCATCTCGGCGATGCTGCCGAGCGAAGGTCCGGGCGAGCGGCCGTGGCCGGGCAGATCCGGCGCCAGCACGCCAAAGCCATGATGGGCGAACCAGCGCGTGTGCAGCGCCCAGGTCGAATGATCGAAGCCGGCGCCGTGGAGGAAGGCGACCGCGGGCAGGGATCTGTCGAAGTCGCGGCCGCCGGTTGCGACCAGCACCTCGGCGCCGTTGACGGAGAGCTTCATGGTGTCAGACCTTTTGCGAGATGCGCAGCGCTTGGGTGAGATCGTCGACGATGTCGCTTGCGGTCTCGATGCCGACCGAGAGTCGCACCAGCTCCTCGCCGATGCCGGAGGCCTTGAGCTGCTCGGCGTCCATCTGCTGGTGTGTGGTCGAGGCGGGGTGGATCACCAGCGTCTTGGCGTCGCCGACATTGGCGAGATGGCTGATCATGCGCAGCGATTCGATGAACTTGCGGCCGGCGGGCCGCCCGCCCTTGATGCCGAAGGAGACGATCGAGCCGGCGCCGCGCGGCAGCAATTGTTTTGCGAGCTGGTAGTCCGCATGATCTTCCAGCGAGGGATGCAGCACCCAATCCACGGCCTTGTTGGACTTCAGTGCTTCCAGCACGAGCTGGGTGTTTTGCATATGGCGGTCCATGCGCACCCCGAGCGTCTCGACGCCCTGCAACAGCTGGAACGCGTTGGTCGGGGATAGACAAGCGCCGAAATCGCGCAGGCCTTCGGTACGCGCGCGCATGATGAAGGCGGCGGTGCCGAACTGCTCGTCGAAGACGATGCCGTGATAGCCGCCATAGGGCTCGGTCAGCACGCCGAATTTTCCGGATGAGCGCCAGTCAAAACGACCGCCGTCGACGATGGCGCCGCCGATCGCGATGCCGTGGCCGCCGATCCATTTGGTCGCCGAATGCATGACGATGTCGGCGCCGAGCTCGATCGGACGGCTGAGATAGGGCGTGGCAAAGGTGTTGTCGATCAGCAGCGGAATCTTCGCGTCATGCGCGATCGAAGCGACTTTCGGAATGTCCAGCACCTCGAGCCCGGGATTGCCGATGGTCTCGCCGATCATCAGCTTCGTGTTCGGCTTGATCGCCGCGCGGAACGCGTCGAGATCGCGCGGCTTGACGAACGTTGTGGTGATGCCGAAGCGCGGCAGCGTGTGCGCCAGCAAATTGATGGTGCCGCCATAGAGCGAGCTCGATGCCACGATATGGTCGCCGGCGTTCAGAAGCGTGGCGATGGCCAGATGCAGCGCCGCCATGCCGCTCGCGGTGCAGATCGCGCCGACGCCGCCTTCCAGCGCCGCAAGCCGTTCTTCCAGCACGCCGGTGGTCGGATTGGAGATGCGCGTATAGATGTGGCCGGCGCGTTCGAGATTGAACAGCGCGGCGGCGTGATCGGAATCCTGGAACACGTAGGACGTGGTCTGGTAGATCGGCACCGCGCGGGCGCCGGTCGCGGGATCCGGATGCTGGCCCGCATGCAGGCTCAGGGTCTCGAAGGCAGGCGGTTTTGGCGCGGGCATGCGGGGCCTCGTTGCTCGGTCGGCGGAGGCGGCTCTTGTGCCATAAAATGGCGCGCTGCGTCAGCCCATTGACAGCGTTGTCTAACCCCGGATCGCCTGCTCGATGATCCGCGCCTCCCGCAGCAGGATCTCCGCGACCTCCTGTTCGCGTCGTGGGCCGAGCCTGGTGCGAACGGCGGAGACGGTCATCGCGGCAGCGGGACGGCCGTCCGGGGTCTCGATCCAGGTCGAGATCGACTTCGTACCCTGCACGAGACCAATTTCCCTCATGCCGTATCCCAGCCGTCTTGCGGCGGTGACCTGGCCCAGCACCGTCGCAACATCGGTCCGGTAGGCCTCCAGTCTCTTCTCGTTGGCTGCGACGATTTTTCGCGCGTCCTGCGCCGGCATCGCGGCGAGGATGGCGACGCCTGCGCTGGAGACGCCGAGCGGTCGGCGCGCGCCGACCTCGATCGACAGCACCTGGATCGGATAGACGCCAATCCGGCGATCAACGCACAGCGTGTCGTTGCCGGTCCGCACCGTCAGGAACAGCGTGTCGCCGATCTCGGCCGAGGCGCGTTGCAGCGACGGATTTGCCGCGATCAGCAGCCGCGACGGCCGAGGCCGTGCGAGCGCGAGCTCCGGCACCTGGTTGCCGATCGCGTAGCGGCCGGTCCGGTCATGCCGTTCGACGATGCCTTCCTCGATCAGCACGTGGACGATGCGGTGCACGGTCGGGCGGGTGAGGCCGGTCGCCCGCACCACCTCGGCCAGCAGCACGCCGTCTTCGCGGCCTGCGGCAAGGATGCGCAGCACCGCGAGCGCGCGCCGGATCGCCTGCGCGCCCTGTCGCGGTCCCGTGATGCGGCGGGTGGATTTCGCGGAAGTCGTCTTGTCCATAATATGGACGAGAACGCCACAATTCACTCGACAGGTAAAGCGCCCATCTGGAGATTGCGCTCCGAATCGACATGCCGTGTACGACGTCAGGCAAATCGACGTAAAATTGGAAGCGCCGCCGGGAGGTTAACATGCGATTAATCTGGATTGCCCTAGCTGCCGCAGCGGCGATGTTGACGGGACCGGCGTCGGGCCAGCAATGGCCGGCGCGCAACGTCAAGCTGATCGTGCCCTATCCGGCCGGCGGCAATGTCGATAGCGCCGCGCGCATCATCGCGGACAAGCTCCAGGAAAAGCTCGGCCAGCCCTTCATCATCGAGAACAAGGCGGGCGCCGGCGGCATGATCGCGGGCGAGGCGTTCGCGAAATCCGCGCCCGACGGCTACACGCTGTTCGTCGGCGCCAACGGCCCGGTGCTGTTCGCGACCGAAATCAACAAGCGCGACGCCTACAATTGGAAGAAGGACTTCCTGCCGATCACGACGATCTCGATGACGTCGTTGGTGCTCGAGGTGCATCCGTCGGTGCAGGCGACCACCTTCAAGGAATTCATCGACCTCGCCAAGCGCGAGCCGGGCAAGCTGACGATGGCCTCGCCCGGCCCCGGCACCACCAATCATCTGCTCAGCGAGCTGATGCAGTCCAGCCTCGACCTGCAATGGGTCACCGCGCATTATCGCGGCAATGCGCCTGCCGTCAACGATCTCTTGGGCGGGCAGGTGCAGTTCGCGTTCGACCAGCTCACGGTCAGCCTGCAGCACATCAAGGCCGGTCTGTTCCGGGCGCTGGCCGTCACCAGCCCGCACCGCCTGAAGTCGCTGCCCGACGTGCCGACCTTCGCCGAGCTTGGTTACAAGGATTTTGACGGCCAGACCTTCACCGGCCTGTTCGCACCGGCAGGCACGCCGGCGCCCGTGATCGACAAGCTGCACGAGGCACTGACCGCGATCCTGAAGGACCCCGCCGTGGTCGACAAGTTCGAGAAGCTCGGCGGTGAAGCCGTCGCGATGACGCCCGACGAATTCAAGGCCTATCTCGCGCGCGAGGACGCCAAATGGATTCCGATCGTGCGCAAGGCCAACATCAAGGCGGATTGATCGATGCGGATCGACCCCAGCGAGCTCGGCGCCGAGCGCATCTACCGGCTGATGACCGGCATCGTGGTGCCGCGTCCGATCGCCTGGGTGACGAGCCTGTCGCGCGCAGGCGTGCTCAACCTCGCGCCGTTCAGCGCCTTCACCTTCGTCTCGCAGAAGCCGCCGATGCTCGCGATCAGCGTCGGCCGCAAGGGCGCGGACTACAAGGACACCGCGCATAACATCCTCGATACCGAGGAATACGTGATCCACATCGCCGATACCCCGCTGATGCAGGCGGTGCACGACTCATCGGTCGAGCATCCGCCCGAGATCAGCGAGGTCGCGGAGCTCGGCCTTGAGACGCTCCCGAGCGAGCGCATCAAGGTGCCGCGGCTCAGCGTTGCACCCGTTGCGATGGAGTGCCGCTTTCGGCAGTGCCTCGAATTCGGCGACGCCCGCAGCCGTCTCATCGTGGGCGAAGTCGTGATGTTCCACCTCCGCGACGGCCTCGTGAACGACGGCAAGGTCGAAACCGTCGCGCTCGATCCGATCGCGCGCATCGGCGGGCCGCGCTACGCCCGGCTCGGCGAGATCGTGACGCTGCACGGCGTGTTCCAGACTCCCAAATCGAAAGACTGAGCGCGCCGCCCCCGCGCGCGCCCCAAGACCATTGGAGAACGACCATGCGACTCCTAAGCTATCTCGTGGACGGAGAGCCGCGCTACGGTGCCGTCATGGAAGGCGGCGTCGTTGATCTGACCCGGCGGATCGGCCGCGACTTCTCCGATGTCAGGGCGCTGATCGCAGCCAACGCGCTGGCCGACGCGCAGGAAGCCGTCGCCGGACAAAAGCCGGACTACGCGCTGGAAGAGCTCGTGCTGCTTCCGCCGGTGCTGGCGCCGGAAAAGCTCTGGTGCATCGGAGTCAATTACGCCGAGCGCAATGCGGAGTATAAGGACAGCTCTGACCTGCCCAAATATCCCAGTCTGTTCGTGCGCAGCATGTCCTCGATGACGGGCTCAGGCCAGCCGCTGGAGAAGCCTCACGTCTCCGAGCAGCTCGACTATGAAGGCGAGCTCGTCATCGTGATTGGCCAGGGCGGCCGCCACATTCCGCGCGAAAAGGCCTGGGCGCACATCTTCGGCATGACGCTGTGCAACGAGGGCACGATCCGCGACTGGCTCCGCCACGGCAAGTTCAACGTCACGCAGGGCAAGAATTTCGACCGCTCCGGCAGCATCGGTCCGTGGATCGTCACCGCGGACGAGCTCGATCCGCGCGGGCCTCATGACATCGTCACGCGCGTCAACGGCGAGGTGCGGCAGCAGGACACCACCGAGCGGCTGATGTTCCCGTTCGATTTCCTGATCTCCTATCTCTCGACCTTCGCAACCCTCAAGCCCGGCGACATGATCGTGACGGGCACGCCGACCGGCGCCGGCGCCCGCTTCGACCCGCCGCGCTGGCTCAAAGTCGGTGACGTCGTCGAGGTCGAATCCAGCCGCATCGGCGTGCTGCGCAACACCGTCGCGGCGGAGCAATAGGTCATGCTGGATACTGCCACGATCGAACGTCTTGCCACGCGGCTCGACGAAGCCGAACGCACCAAGACGCTGATCACGATGTTTTCGAAAGACCATCCCGATTTCAGCATCGAGGATGCCTATGCCGTTCAGCGCGCCTGGACCAGACTCCAGCTCGGACGCGGCCGGGTCATCAAGGGCCACAAGATCGGCCTGACCTCGAAAGCGATGCAGAACGCGGTCGGCATTTCCGAACCCGATTACGGCGTGCTGTTCGCCGACATGTTCTATGCCGACGCCACGCCGATTCCGTTCGACCGCTTCCAGGCGCCGCGAATCGAGGTCGAGCTCGCCTTCGTGCTGAAGGCGCCGCTGCGCGGGCCCGATTGCACCATCTTCGACGTGCTCAACGCCACCGACTACGTCACCCCGGCGCTGGAGATCCTGGAGACGCGCATGCACCGCGTCGATCCCGAAACGGGCAAGGCGCGAAAGGTCATGGACACGATCTCGGACAACGCGGCGAACGCCGCGCTGGTGCTTGGCGGCCGGCCTTTCCGTCCGATGGACGCGGACATGCGCTGGATAGGCGCGCTGTTGTTCCGCAACGGCGAGGTCGAGGAAACCGGGCTTGCCGCCGGCGTGCTCAACCATCCCGCCAACGGCATTGCCTGGCTCGCCAACCGCCTCGCGCCGCATGACGAGCATCTGGCCGCCGGCGAGGTGGTGCTGGCGGGATCGTTCACGCGTCCGGTCGACATTCGCCGCGGCGACACGTTTCATGCCGATTATGGCGCGTTCGGCTCGGTGTCGTGCCAGTTCGTCTGAATCAACACATGAAAGGGAGCGCATCATGACCGGTCACACGCGGCGCAAGAGCATCCATATCGGCGGCTTCAAGCATGCCAACCCGATTCCGAACGCCTGCCGCATCGGCAATCTCGTGATGTCGGGCGTCATTCTCGGCCGCGATGCGACTGGTGCGATGCCCGAGAGCCTGGAGGCGCAATGTGCCAACATGTTCGCGCATATGAAGGCGACGGTCGAGGCTGCCGGCGGCACCACCGACGACATCATCAAGATGACGGTGTGGCTGAAGGACCGTACGCAGCGCGGCCCGGTCAATGTCGAGTGGCTGAAGATGTTTCCGGACGAGCATTCGCGCCCGGCGCGCCACGCGCTGCCGATGGACAACATGGACGGCGGCGCGCTGGTGCAGTGCGACTTCACCGCCGTAATCGACTGAGGGAGTTTTGCGCATGCCGACCTATCTTCCGTTCGACCCGAACCCGCGCCGCCCGGTCAAGGGGCCGCCGCCCAAATCCCTCGACAGCCAGTTTCACGTGCTCGGCCCCCTCGACAAATATCCGGAGCGTCCCGGTGCTGCCTATCGGATGCCGACCGCGACCTGGGAGGCGGCGCTGCGCGTGCACAAGACGCTCGGCATCGAGCGCGGCATCATCGTGCAGACCACGACGTATGGCGCCGACCATGCCGTCGTGCTCGACGGTCTCGCCGCGATGGGCCCGAACTATCGCGGCTGCGCCAACGCGCTGGTGTTCGCCGAGGCGAACGATTCGTATCTTGCCAAGCTGCATGATGCTGGGGTCCGCGGCGCGCGCTTCAGCTTCCGCCAGGAGCTCGGCGCTGTGCTGTCGGATGCCGATTTTGCCCGCGCGATTGCGCGCATCCGCGAGCTCGGCTGGTACGTCAAGATCCAGCCCGAGAAGGACGGCATCGTCTCCAGCGTCGCCAAATACGAGAATCTCGACGTGCCCGTGCTGATCGACCACATGGCACGGCCCGATCCTGAAGCCGGCAGGAACGATCCGAACCTGCGCAAGATGCTGGAGCTGCTCGGCAAGGGCAATTTCTGGGTGATGCTGTCGCTCGGCGAGAAGTCCTCGAAGCTCGGGCCGCCCTACGACGACGTCATCCCGATCGCGCGTGCCTATATCGAGGCAGCAGTCGACCGCTGCGTCTGGGCCAGCGACTGGCCGCACCCGGTCTCGGTCAAGCAGCCGCCCAACGACGCCGATCTGCTGGAGTTGATGTACCGCTACGCGCCCGACCAGTCGACGCTGGAGAAGATCCTGGTGCACAATCCGGCCAAGCTGTTCGGCTTTCCGGATTAGGGCGCTCACGGCCTGCCACGAGCGCAGCTTCACCGTCGCAACAATCGCACCCGCTCACCCCGCCAACCGGTCCCTTACCCCGGCTGCGATCTCGAACGAGCGCAGCCGTGCGGCGTGGTCGTAGATCTGCCCCGTCGTCATCAGCTCGTCCGCGCCGGTGTCGGCGATCAGCGCCTTCAGCTTCGCTTCGACCATGTCAGGCGTGCCGACCGCCGAGCACGACAGCGACTGGCCGACCATCGCCTTCTCGGCTGGCGACCACAGCGCGTCCATGTCGTCGACCGGCGGCGGCAGCGGGCCGGGCGTGCCGCGGCGCAGATTGATGAACTGCTGCTGCAGCGAGGAGAACATGCGCTGCGCGTCCGCGTCGCTGTCGGCGGCGAACACGTTGACGCCGACCATCGCATAGGGCTTGTCGAGCTGCGTCGAGGGTTCGAACCGCGCCCGATACTCCCGCAGCGCCGGCATCATCATTTGCGGTGCGAAGTGTGAAGCGAACGCGAACGGCAGGCCGAGCATCCCTGCGAGCTGCGCGCCAAAGGTGCTGGATCCCAGGATCCACAGCGGCACCTTCGTCCCCATGCCCGGCACGGCCCGGATGGCCTGGTTCGGCTGCACGTCGCCGAGCAGCGCCTGCAACTCCAGCACGTCCTGCGGAAAGTTTTCCGAACTCGTCGCGAGGTCGCGCCGCAGGGCGCGTGCGGTAAATTGGTCGGTGCCCGGTGCCCGCCCGAGCCCGAGATCGATCCGCCCGGGATAGAGCGAAGCCAGCGTGCCGAACTGCTCGGCGATGACGAGCGGCGAATGGTTCGGCAGCATGATCCCGCCGGACCCGACCCGGATCGTCTTCGTCCCGCCCGCGATATGCCCGATCACCACCGACGTCGCCGCGCTCGCGATCCCCGTCATGTTGTGATGCTCGGCCAGCCAGAACCGCTTGTATCCCCAGCCCTCCGCATGCTGCGCGAGATCGAGCGAATTGCGGAACGCTTGTGACGCATCGCCGCCTTGGCGGATGGGCGCGAGGTCGAGCACGGAGAAGGGGATCATGGAAGGGTCCGGATGGAGCGTGCGGTGGTAACGTGGACTCGACATGTAGGAGCCGGTCGCAGGAATACCAGCCGAAACGATCATGGTGCTGCGCCGGCGGCTCCATCGCGCGGAGACGGGGCCATCGCTGCGCTGCATGCGGCAAATTCGCCTGTATGGAAACCGCGGGCCGCATTGCCGCGTTGCCGGCCGGTTTGATCAACGGCGACGATTTTCATTTCGGGGGCTTTCTTTGGACAGATTCAACATTGGTGTTCATGTCGTTGCGCTGGCTGCGGCCTTCGCACTCGCCGTTCCCATTGGCTGGGACCGCGAGAAGCGGGCGCGAAGCGCGGGCTTGCGCACCTTTCCACTGGTCGCAATGGCAAGCTGCGGCTTCGTGCAGGCCAGCGAAAGCCTGCTCGTGCATTCGCCTGACGGAATGGCGAAGGTGATCGAGGGCCTCATCACCGGCATCGGCTTCATCGGCGGTGGCGCAATTCTCAAGCAGGGGAATTCGGTGCAGGGGACCGCGACGGCCGCGAGCCTCTGGGCGACCGGCGCCATCGGCGTCTCCGTCGGGCTCGGCGCTTTTGATGTCGCGGTGACGGTCGCCGTATTCACGTTCCTGACGCTTCGCTTGTTGACGCTGGTCAAGGAAGAAGACGATCACTGATGCATGTGCGAGCGGCCTGCACCCCGTTCACAACAACGTCATCGCGACCCGCTGCGTCCCCCGGCCCAACTGTGCGTCTGGCGCGTTTTCTTGTACACTCACTGAGCCTTTGGACGCTCGCCAGGAGGAACCGACATGACCACGGTCGTACTCAATCGCCGGAGCCTCCTCGCCGCGGGCGGCTCGATCCTCGCAACCGGGCTCTTGGCGACCGGCGTCCCCGGCCTGCTGTTGCCTGCACGCGCGGACGGCCTCGCACCGACCGAGACGATGTCTGGCGGGGCGAACAACTACCGCAAGGGCGCGGCGATCGTGGAGCGGATCGGAAAGGGTGGCTTCTGGATGAGCGGCACCGTGCGCCGCGCCGGCGACGGGACTCCCTTGGCCGGGCAGCGCATCCAGATCTGGGCGCACACGGTCGAAGGCCAGGAGCACGAGCCGCAGAGTCATGGCGCCACGCTCACCGACAAGGACGGCAAGTTCCGGCTCGAAATGCCGCAGATCATTCCCATCTTCGGCCAGCCGCATGGCCACCTCGCCTATGACAGCGGTGAATTCAAAACCGTCTTCCTGCGGCCGATAATGCGGAGCGCAAAGGAAACCAGCCTCGAGGCGCACTTCGTCCTGCAGCCGGCCTGATCGCATTGGAGATGAAGGGGCGGAGATCGGCCCGGGCGCCCCTGATCTGGATCGCCCTTGCCTTGGCCATCGGCGTGCCGATCGCGCTCGCTGCGGGAAGCGAACAGCTCACATGGCGCGGCCCGGTCTACATCCTCGCCGGCTTCGCTGGCATCATTGCGCTCGGTCTCGTGCTCGCTCAGCCCCTGCTGATCGGCGGATATCTGCCGGGACTGTCGGCCTATCGCGGCCGGCGCGCCCACCACTGGATCGGCGGCACGCTGGCTCTGGCGGTGGTGATCCACGTCGCCGGCCTCTGGATCACCAGCCCGCCCGACATGATCGACGCCCTGACTTATACGTCACCGACACCGTTCTCCCCCTTCGGCGTGACCGCCATGTGGGCCATCTTCATTGTTGCGCTCCTGGCTCTGCTGCGCCGGCGGCTGGGATTGCGGTTGCGCACGTGGCGCATCGTCCATATTCCCCTCGCGATCGTCATCGTCGCAGGCAGCGTCGCCCATTGCCTGCTGATCGAGGGGACGATGGAGACGATCTCGAAGGCTGCGCTTTGCGCAGCTGTGCTGGCGGCGACCGTCAAGGTGATGGTTGATCTCTGGAGAAGGCGGACGTTGCGCGATAGCAGCATTGCGCGGCCGTAAGCGTAGGGTGGGCAAAGGCGCGAAGCGCCGTGCCCACCATCTATCTATCAATGGTGGTTGGTGGGCACGCTTCGCTTCGCCCAGCCTACGAGCTCCGAAACTTTCGCTGACCCCCTTGTTCCAACACGTTCGGCGTCGTTACCGCTGGTATCGGCTCCGCTTGCCCGGGAAGGCGGTCAAGATTATCCTCGCGCGATGGCCGTCAGTGTCCCCGACCTGAGAGCATTCCTGCTCGCCACACCGTTCTTCGGCGGTATCCCGGATCAAAGTCTCGACCTCCTGATGTCGATGCTGGTTGAGTGCCGATTTGATACCGGAGCAACCGTCGTGACGGAGGGCGAGCCCGGACGCTCGCTGTTCATCGTCAAATCCGGCCGGCTGGCGGTGAGCAAGCGGGCGAATGCGGGCAACGTCATCCCGATTTCCGTTCTGGAGCCCGGCGATTTCTTCGGTGAGATGACGCTGATTGAAATGCAAAATCGATCCGCCACGGTGGTCGCGGAGAGTCCGACCGTGCTTTACGAGCTGACCGCCCAGAAGCTCTACGCTTGCTACAAGGCCGATATCCACACCTATGTGATCGTCCTGCAAAACATCAATCGCGAGCTATGCCGACGGCTGCGCCGTTCAGACGATCGGTTAGCGGGGCATCAGGTGGGTGACGAGAGTTGACATGCGTAGCATGGGTAGAGCGAAGCGAAACCCATCATGTCTCGTCACCGCGCAAATCTTCCATGGATTTTCGTTTCGCTGTACCCATCCTACGAACTCCCCGGCACCGTAGGCTTCGAATAGGAAACTAACATGGCTCAAGCCGGAGATAATGGACGGTTCGCGGCGTTCAAGCACCACGCCAAGGTGCACTCCTTCAGAGTCAGCACTGCTTTTCTGACTTGGATTCTGCTCGGCGCGACGCTCTTTTACAAGCCTGAGTGGGTCCGATGGGCCCTGCGAACAGGCACGCACGCTATTGAAGCTGTCGGCGATGCGCTTCCTGGTTATTGGGGCGCTCAGGCCGAAATTGTCTTGCGCGAACTCGGTGGTTTCCTTTGGATCCAGATCACGGCCGCGATCCTGTTTGTCCGGTTCGTGTTCTGGCTGATCGGGGCCTCGTGGCGACGTGGTCGGCGGTAGATCCAGTCAGCTCGCGTAGGATGGGTAGAGCACTTGCGAAACCCATCATGCTTCGTCACCGAGCAATGCTATGCAATTCCTGGCCAAAACTGACTGGAGCTCTCGCTCGGGCGATGCCCGCAAGTGACCCCGAAGCGGCGGTCGCGGGGAAGTTGAGGTTCGCTAAGGCCCCACAGGCCTAAAATGTGCTTTAAGGAATATAAGAGACATCCTCAGCTGAGGGAGCCAACCTCAGCGGCGATTTCTTCCGTCAACCACGCAATGCCCGCATCCATCATTGCTGCCTTGGTCGTAATGGCC
The DNA here is from genome assembly GCF_023073155.1 of Bradyrhizobium sp. 45. Classification (NCBI taxonomy): domain Bacteria; kingdom Pseudomonadati; phylum Pseudomonadota; class Alphaproteobacteria; order Hyphomicrobiales; family Nitrobacteraceae; genus Bradyrhizobium; species Bradyrhizobium sp. 45. Next base: position 253,690 of record NZ_JADPIX010000122.1, read on the forward strand.
ATGATTGCATCGGACTTCCGCTTCAAAGGAAGCTCAACCAATTGCAGCGCGAAACGAGCCGCGTATCTCTCGACGAGACGGCGCGGCAATGTTGCTATCAAGTCCGAGTTTGAAATTTGCGTGAGTGCCATCATAAAGGTGGGCACGGTCAGGACAATGCGGCGCTGGAGGCCGCGCTTCTCCAGGAGTTGGTCGACAAAACCTCGCGGATCGCCGTCGAGCGACACAAGAAGATGCTGTGCTCTGCAGAATGCAGCAATCGTTGGTGCGCGGGCGAATCCGTTTCCCTTGCGCATTGCGACCACGAAACACTCATCGTAAAGCTTTCTTGCCTGGAAGCGGGTTGGCACTGTGCCCAGGGGCAGGATGGCCAAGTCGATTTCGCGCTTCTCCAGCTTCTCCAGGCTTGACCGCCAAGGGTGCTCCACAGCGCTTGCATGCCTCCCTGGCATCAGATGGATCAAGCTCAGGTCGGCACGGGGTGCCTTTCTCCTGAGCCGCCCCGCAAATGGTCCCATCACCGTGTCCATGATCGCATCAGGAGCGCCAATGGAAAAACGGCGGCTACTTGTAGTCGCGTCGAAGGGCGTAGCTGAAGCAAATACGCGCCCTACGCGAGAAAGGATATCTGCTACTGGCTCGCCGAGTTCCAGCGCACGCTCCGTCGGCACAACACCCTTCGGCGTCCGTAAGAACAGGGGGTCATTAAATAGATGCCGTAGCCGCCCAAGTGAATGACTTACGGCAGAAGGGGTGATGTTCAAGCGGCTAGCCGCTCGCGCCACGTGGCTCTCCTCCAGCACAGTGTGGAAGACCAGCAGCAAGTTAAGATCGACTTTTGACAAGGAAATGTGGTTCAGCATATTGCTGAGGTTATATCACTGGATTCATGTCTCTGAAAGCTCCATGGATTGCGCAACGTTAGCCACAGGAGCTGAAATGACCAAACACCATGCAAACTGGCCAGGAACGCTGTCACGGCGGTCCGCGATCACGACAGTCGCTGCGGCATCGTTGACCCCTCGATTTTGCGCTAGTGTGGCTGCCAGTGACGACGTCGCTCACCTTATCGAGCGCGCCGCTGCGAAAAACGCGGCCTTCATGCGCGGGGACATGGATCGTTGGCTGGCCCTTGTTCGCATCGCCAGTGACTTCACGTTAATGCAACCATTCGGCGGCCCAACTAGCCACGGGTTCGACGCAAGTCCTGAACGTTTGGCGAAGCTATCCCAGTTTTTCAAGAACGGTGAGACGACCTTGGAGGTCGTGCAAACCTATGCATCGGACAAGCTGGTCGTTCTCGTCATGGTCGAGCGGCAATATGCCGAAGTCGGGAGCTTACCAAAACAAGACTGGTCGCTCCGAGTTACGGAAATCTATCGCAAGGACGGTTCTGAATGGCAGTTAGTCCATCGCCACGCAGACCCGCTGGTTCATGGCGTTACGTTGCAGGAGGCGGCGACGATTGCTCGCGGCGGACGTAAGGATGAATGACCGCGGCAACTGGCGTCTTATCAGAAGAAGGATCGATTGCGCCGAAGACTGCATTACATGCAGGTCCACTTCCCCTTTTGGCCCCATAGCGGAAGTCTGCTCGACGTCGGCTTGTATCCCCTTCCATAGGTTGGGCGATATACGTGCTTAGGCGCGCGCTAGGCAGGCAAATCTGACCCGTCGGGCAAAACACCTCTCTCCTGCAAAATCTCGTCAACCCTCCCCCACAAAAATATTCCACTTTACCGAAATTCGGAATCGCAGTATCAATCCGCCATCCCGGTCCAGGGAGAGGGGCGATCGTCCGTCGTAACGTGCGTGGGTCGGGGGGCGGTGGACGCGGCAGTGTCGGGCACGCGAAGGCGGAACCAGGGCGAGATGAACCTCGTGAGGTCCTGTTGCGTGCGGACGAACGGCGCCTGTGTCCGGCGAGCCTCTTGGCGAAGCCGGATCGCTGCGTACGGCAAAATCGTGTGGTCCTGGCCGTCGTTGCTACGGTCAAGCCTTGCGGAGATGGATCGAGGCTCAACCGGGTCTCAATGCATCGTCAATTCGCAAGGCGACGGTGACAAAAAGGAACTCGTCGCCGGGGAGAGCGCGGCATAAGCCGTCAACCCACTGCGCAGGGAAGGCCGAGTGTTCGGCGTCACCTGTATGCTGCTGTGCGGTCTTTTTGCGCTACATTTTCGCGCAGCGGACCGCGGGTGCTAAGCCGGCACCCGGTCTTCCCTGCGCCTCTTCACAGAGGAGGGTCAAGGTAGAAGCAAAACTCGGGCATCTCATGCCGCGAGAAGGCTGTTTCATGTGTGATTTGAGCGAGGGAATGGTGCTGCCAGACAGGATTGAACTGTAGCGGTCGCCAGGTGAGCTACTGAAAATGTTGGAGTTTTTCGCCTCGCCAGCTCTCCGTGTGTATCAGTCGTGGGAGCAGTTGTCATTCACCTCACTGACTGAATTTCACTGGTCAGCAGCGAGTGCGGCCGAAAGAGCCACTTCCCAGAACGTCTTGTCCATCTTCCATTTGATCTCCTCCTCGTGACCAAGGTCGCGGTCGTGTCCCTCGACGGCTAGCACGGCGGCTCGAACGAACTCACCAGCGAAGTCGGCGAGGGCATCGAGATCGTCGAAGCGCGGAAGGTCGGTTGGCTGGTCGTCGAACAGGTGGTGGGCCAGCCGGCCCGTTCGAAAGCTGCGAAGACGCGATTGGGCTTTCTGATGGCTCGGCGAGTTTACGTACATTTCATACAGAGCCAAAGCCTTAGAGGAAGCCTCTCTGCAACTCGCTTCGCCCAGTTTAGCTCCGTCCGTCAGTTGGGGGTGCCATTCGCGGGCATTCGCTGCGAGAGTTTCCTGAACGTCCTGTCGCCTGAAGAGGTGCGCGAGAACCGGAATAGAGGCTTTGTCCTGCTGTTCAACGGGATGCCCCGCGGGGTCAGACACGTCAAACAGACGAGCTAACGCAAGAGCAACATTCAGAGCCAAGCTATTCTGCGTCACGTTGAACGTGTCGCCGAAGGAGCACGGACGATTGAACCTGTCTTCGCTTATGACATCATTGGCCGCATGCATGGCAGCTCTCGCTCTCAGTGCAAACCATGTATCAGCGGCCAAAGAAGGAACGATGAGCTTTGTACGCCTCATAGCTTCTTCGTTGGCTAAAGCGGATCGTTTTTTTGACATACATGTCCTAAGTCCGGCGTTCTCGCGGGAGCGAGCGGGCAGACGTGCAAAAGCTCGGCGACCTCGGTGAGTTCTCCTCTGAGAAGTGCCACCCGAAGCCGTGCCTCCTGCGTGTTCACGACGCTCCGATCTATCTGATCTGTTCCTAGTCGATGGCTACTCGCTCTAGCGACGTTCGTCTAGCAGGGTTTCGAGGCGTTGCTCCCAGCCATCTCGGTGCTCGATACGGTCAAACCCGTCGCGAGGTCCCTTAAGAAGGTCGATGCGGCTTCGTCGGCTTAGTTCCTCCCAATCCTCATACATCAGGTACAGAGCATTGCCGTAGGACAAGTTCTCAAAGGCGACCAAGTTGTCGCCGAATTGTGCACCGAAGTATCTCAGGAACCCGTTAGTCCCCGCAATGAATGCCGTTGGCCTGAAGCGCGCCATGATGTTTAGCCGTTCTTTCATCGTGTCGCGGCTTGCCTCAGATACCGGCCTCTTGCCGCGGAGCATCCGTCGGACCACTTCATCTACGTTACCGACGGGAAGTATCTCCCAGTCCACACGCACGGTGTCGAGGTACTGTGCCAACGTCGCGGTGCTCTCAAAGACATCAGCAGCGCCTAGGTTCTCCTGCAGGATATTTAAGTTGTACAGAAGGTCCGCATCGAAGTCGGGTGCCTGTTTGCTCAGGACTTGATCGACTGCAAACCTGACGACGAACTGCGGCCCCTCTCGTTGCTCCAGCAGCGTAAGCGACAGTTCAACTTCCTTGGGGGGAATGAAATCGCGTTGATAGACCTCGCGAGTGTTGTAGTGCGTGTGCGATCCGTTGCTCCAATCTCCCCAATTCGGGCTCTCCCAAGAGAACGTCTTGGTCACCATGGGAAGATCTTTGCGCGTTACCTCCTTGCCTTCCACGTTCGCTCGGGAGTATCGGCCTGCTTCCACGGGTGGGATGAATGGGCTTGGGAGCGTCAGCTGTTCGCCCGAAAGGGTCACGCCTAAAGCGCGGTAGTTGCCGACGTCGCTTGCATTGATGCGCTTCACCACGGCGACCACGACATCATCTGCTGCAAACGCATTTATGCGGTTGAGAACCTGTTGCGGTATTTTCAGTAAGTTCTTCTTCATGGTGCCTTCCCCCGAGCCTCAGCAAACAACTGTGACGCATTCATTAGCATCTCCAAGAGCCGGGAGACGCCATCAAGCCGTGATCGGGTGGTTCGCTCATCTAGCGGCGAGTTGAGTAGCTTCCAGTCTCCGGTCGGCGTTTCGTCCTCGGAGAATGAGACGTAGATGGTCCTGCCCGGCGCTACTCGGTGCGTCAGGACGTTCCTAGCATCGCGAAGCCCTTGGTAGAGCGGGTCCTTTGATAGGGCCTCAAATGTTGTGATGATGGGATCGCTTGCCCAGGTTCGTTTATAGCCCGCGGTCGTCGAGCCGATTGCGACGCGCTGCCTGTCGCTCGGTGTGGCGAGCGGGAAGGTGCCGGGTGATAGCATTGCTCCCAGCGCAAACATGCCGAAGAAGTACGCTTCGAAGACTGAGAAGGCGCTGGAAAAGAACCCAAACAGGTTCTTCTCTTGTGTGTAGCGAATGCTCGCCTCCGGCGCCGCACCATGTTGTTTGATCGAGACCTCAAAGGCGTCGCTGTAATCGAACAGTGCGTGGTACCGATAAGACACGGCATTCCATGCCCCCACGAAGTCGCCAATGAAGGGACCTGTTAGGCCAACCGCTGCCCAGTAGGTCGCCTCGAAAGGGCTTGCCGGGAAGCCGGACGGCATGAGCAATCCGTTGACTGAAAGCGGCCGAGCCTGCCCCATACAATCTCCAAGGGTGGAAAGGCGGTTCGTCACCTTGCCATAGTGGGGCGGTAACCCTCAACGCCGTTCGATGTGCATCGGCGTGACAACTGGGGAAAAACACTGATTGGGCGGGATAAGAACGATCATCCGCAGGGATGGCTTCGATTGCGCAAGCCCTAAGCTGTCACGTTCAGCCGTGCCATCGTACGGGCCACCTGCACAGCTGACCATTCAGTCGAGCCACGCGGTGTAGGAACGCGCCGCTCCGTGAGGGCCCGTGCGATGCCACTGAGCGAGTTCACGCCATTGGCTTGTAGGTCTCGTATGATGTGGGCAAGGTCTGCAGCACGCTCGTTGGCGCGAGCAACTTGAATGTCGCGGCCAGCCTTCCGTGCCGCCCGGGAGAGCCGAGCCCCTCGGTCGCCCCCGAGCCGCACGCCACGCCGCTTGGCCGCTGCAAGGGCCACCTTGGTTCGGTCCGAGATCGCCCGTCGCTCCTCGTCGGCGACCATCGCCATGATGCCGACCGTTAGTCGGTTCGCATGAGGCATGTCAGCGGCAACGAAGTCCACGCCAGCCTTCTCCAGCCCAAGCAGGAAGTGCGCATCGCGAGATAGCCGGTCGAGCTTGGCGATGACGAGCTTGGCACCATAAACACGGCAGGTCTGTAGGGCCTTGGCAAGCTGCGGGCGATCATCATCTCTTTTCCCGCTCTCCACCTCAGTGAACGCCTCTGCAAGCGACCACCGCCCGCCATTGAGATAGCTGCGCACGGCTTCCTGCTGAGCCTCCAGCCCAAGGCCCGACCTACCTTGTCCCTTGGTAGAGACCCGGTAATACGCGACAAACACACCCTCAGCCATATCATTACATTCCAGTCAACGAACGTTGACTAAGTTGTAATAATACTCGAAATAAGTCAACCCCCCTCATCCCGGGAGGACCAAGGGGGTGTCCCTTTCGAGCGCTACAGAACTGGCCGCGTCTGAGCCCTGCGAGCGATGTTGATCTGTTTGGCCCGCAGCTTAGTGAACCTTGAGACGAGCTGAGCGGTGACACCGAGGATGTCCGCGATCTGACGATGGAGCAGACGGGGATGGTGGTCGTACAGCCAACACACCGCCTCCTGCGTGTTCAGCTCGCGACTACGGGTCGAGCGGAACGCAGCAAGCGCAGCTTCGGCGCGGCGCATCGTCGGGGCGGCCTCGCTTACGAGGTCGGCAACTGTGTCGTGCCACGCTTCGGCGATTAGTGCTTGGCACTCCGGGGACAGAACGTCGAATGGATGGCCTGATCTCGGATTGTCGTGTCGGACGCCAAGGCGACGTTCAACGAACGCTCGAGGCAAGCGATAGCGCCGCCCTTCGGCAGCGAGAACGCCCATGTGATGGAGAACGACGCGGACCCGTTTCGGCCCAACTCCGTACTGTTCGCCTAGTTCAGTGACGGTGATGAACTCGCCAATCGGGTCGGTGATGAGCCGTCCAGTCTGGCGGTGGACGGTTTCTTGGACGTAGAGCATGCGTGTGCGATCCTGTGCGGGATTGGAAGTTGATCGGAGAGCCCAGAGATTGCTGGGGCTGGGGATGCTGAGGGACATCTGAAGTGGTCAACTTCAGTGGCTTGGCAGCTCCGCGCGGGGTGGACCAAGCATTACCCATGAACTAAACACCCCAAGAACAGGTGGTGTCTTTCGCGTGCAGCTTCGAGGTGTGTCGCGATCGGCCAAGCCAATCTGATGCGCTTAGGGTAGGCGCGTTCGCACACTCCCTCGCACCGCGAGAGCCGTGGCGTTCCGTAGGGCTTTACTGCAACCTATTTGACCGTCGCCGAGGACAGGTCTTCATTGGCGAAACTGCAACCTAACTGACCAGCCGGGATAGCGTCGTTCCATAGGCTTTGGCGCAACCTAATCTCCTAGAAGCCCCGCATGGCTTCCTGCGCGGCCCTTACGAGGGCTTCCAAGGCGCATAGAAGGATGCGTTGTGGGGCTCTTCTCTACAGCCAGCTGTATCGGGTCTTGAGGTGACCTCTACAGTGCAGCGCCTGAGCGTTCCCGTCGCGAGCGATGAAGCCGCTTCAGACGGGCCGGACCGATGCAGTTGAACGACTTCACGAAGTCAATGACCTGCTGTTCCACAGGGGCCTTTCCGGCTTCCTCTGCGTCAACAGATGCTGACCGCAGTGCGCCTTGCGCTTCACGGATTGCTTGCTTCACAACGTTTGCCACCGCCTCGTCGAAGCGCTTCTCGACAGGGGTGTGAATGGTTGTGGTCGGATGCCAGAGCAAGCCCTTCACCGTCTCAAGCACATCGAGCCGCCGCTTGATCTGCTCTTTCGTCAACCATGTCGGCGCATACGGTCTTCGTAGGATCATCGTCAGAATGCCTCGGTGAACGTGCTGTGCTTCAGGAAGGCCCCCGGCGGGGGAAAGCTCGCACCAGACCCACTCAGAATGGGGCTTTCGCGGATTTGCGCCAACTATCCGGGGGAACTCATGAGGGAGATCAGCGCGGGCGCTCAGAGTACCCGATACACTTCCCTGAACAGCCAAGCTGGGAAGGCAGCAGGGCGCTGGGTGGTGGCCGCTCGATAGGCGATGCCGTTGTCCAGGCAGACCCTCAGCAGCGTCCGCTCGTCTGCCCTGAAGGCTTCTTGGGGGTCTTCCAGCATCGCTACAGGTTCGTCCATCTCATACCACCACTCGCGCACACTCATTAGGCGCGAGGGGGCGGCTCCGATGCGCCCGAGGGGCGTGGAGAGTGGGGATAGCGGTATCTTGAAGATGTCAGTCATGTGAGGCCCCAGTGGTCATCTCGACGGCGTTGCCATCAGTAGACCGTCTACGAATGGCAGGGGACATCAACCTCCCGCAGGATCGCAGGCTGCTGCAGTCTCGTCAATGATGTCCGCTGAGCCCCGAAGAGCAGGCGACAAACGGCCTGACGCCGGGCCATGAGCTGATCTTGTTACCCGTCAACGCGAAGGTCGCCCGCTAAGAACCTAAACTCGCCGCGATGGCGGGACGTTGCACTGCCTCGTAAAAACGTTGACGCTGCGCACCAAAGCCTTGTTGCGGTAGATCTTCGTCGTCATGAGAAGGGCTTCAAGTGGTTTGTTTGACGCCACGACGCTAACTATTCTGTTCACGTGAGGAGCGGGTAGCAACAAGTAAGCCACCATTGCTCTCTTAGAGGTATCGAGATTACCCAACACGGGACGGTCATAGGTGACTAATTGTCCCTCCGCAGGTGCCTTCTCGCAAGCGAGCATGATGGTCAACTTGCGCCCAGTTTGGTGATTGGGCGAGATCAACTTGCCATGCAGCTCCAGCGTCTCAAGGTGAACAAATTCATCAACCTCTGTCCGGGTTCTCGGCTCAGCGATGTAGCTGTAAAAATAATCCCAGTCGTTGACCGCCATCGCGTATCCGACCAGCCTTTCGTTGTATGCGGCAATCATTCGTTTTGGCCTTCACGAGGACTGCTCGCCGTGTGCTTACCGGACCTGCGCTTCCAGCAAGTCGGGATCGGAACATGTAGTTCCAAATGAGTACCGCAGCGGACAGGGAAACACGCGCAGCGCACTAGCGGGTTGGGTATCTCGGGAACCTCGCAATCGCATCAGCGCGAGCCTTGAGCGTGACCTTCGTGTACCTGCCTCCTTGGTGCTTCGGCGTGTGGTTCGAGATCGCGTCCAAGATGCGCTCCTGAATGCCAGCTTCGAGGCCATAGGTCTTGAATGTGTACCGCCATGCGTGGTTCGGCTGAACATCGCCCTTGATCACTCCTCGGACCATCTTCCAAATGCGGCTGTAGACCCCCTCAGCCGGCCCTTCGATGCTGCCATCCTTGGCGGGCTCGCAGAAGAGATGTCCCGCCTTCGAGTGGTTGACGAAGTCTATGAACCCGGCGGCGACCAAATGTTCATGCACCGGCACATCGCAGAAGGTGTTTGTCTTGATGCTTCCTGCCTCAGGCGTGAGCCTAAGTATCCAACCATGATCTGGGTCTTTGCGAAGGTCTTGCTTTCGTAACTGGATCATCTCAGCGACACGAGCGCCTGAGTAGGCGAGTAGCCAAGGCACCCATCGTTTCGCTGCGGTAGTCTTGGGACGCTCTCGCTTCGATCCCGTCACCGATGCAGCGAGATTGAGTACGGTCGCGGTCTCTTCGTGTGTGAAGAACTCTTCTCGGATCGTCACCTTCCGCTTCGTCTTGATCGTTGTCTTTTCGGCCGGATTGCTGGCGAGCCAGTCTCGCTCGACGCCCCAGTTGAAGACGTTGGTGAAGGAAGCGATGTCGCTATCGTTGATCGTCTTGATGCTGACCTTTTGTGCGAGACGGTGATCCCGCCAGCGCACAATGTCTTGCTTGCTGACGCGACTAGCGTCGTCATGCTGAAGAAACTCAATCAGCTTCTCGAAACGCTTCTTGATGCGACCAGCATCCCGCTTTCGTACGTTGCGATCAAGCGCGGCCTTGTGCCATGCCTCTATGAGGCCCGTCAGAGAGCGTTGCGTCGAAGGTTTGCACGCCTGTTCCTCGAACTTCACGAACCGCTTGGGATATTCGTCTGGCGTGAAGTCACCGTCAGCGGCGCGAGCCAATCTGTTAGCCATCACGGTCAAATCGCGAGACGCCATGTCGATCAACTTCCAACGGCTCTCTTCGTCCGTGACGATGCCGCGTCTGACGAGACAGGCGTCGATGATCTTGCCAAACCTTTGCTCCAGAGCGGCGCGGATGCGGTCTGCCGGTGATCTGTGAATGCCCAACTTCGCGACCGTGCCGTGCTGACCACGACGAACCTGCTCGTTGACCTCGGCCACGCGTGACCACTGCGCAGCCGTCACGACAGGCGTGCCTTCAAGGGCTTCTGCAAGGCCCACGTAGAGTTCGCCGGAGAGCGCGTTGATCTGCTTGGGTCTAAGCGGCTTTGGGCCAGCGCGGAGCGCGGCCATGGTGCGCTCAACTTGGGCCGAGACATCGGGGCACCTCGCTTTGGCGACAGCACGATCTGCCGTTTTGAGCGAGATACTGATTTGGTCTTTGTACCAGTTCGCAGGCCGCTGACTTCTTGGCAGCTTGGCCAAGATCGCTTGTACGTCAGCAGGGATACGCTTGCGGAAGTACCAGTTGTCGGAGCCGGGGCGTTTAGTAGGACAAGCCATTCTCAAGATCATCGTGTAGCACCTGTGTGTATCAGGCGCAGCGCGAAAGCCTCAACATGTTCAGTAAGTTGCTGATGTCACATGGACATTAGTGGTGCTGCCAGACAGGATTGAACTGTCGACCTCTCCATTACCAATGGAGTGCTCTACCACTGAGCTACGGCAGCATGTGCTGGGATAAGAATCGGCCGCCACGAGGGGCCTACCAAGCGGGCCGATATCTGCCACAAGGCCCCCTCCTGTGCAAGCTTGCTAGCTCCGCCAAAGCGATAAAATCGGGTCGATATCGGGGCCAAAATGCCTGTTCTGGCGCGAAACGGCCGACTTTCCGCGGAATAGGTTCCGATATCCCCACCCAACTGGCCAGTTGCCCGATACGCCGGATTCGATCCATTTCGATTTTCGCACGATCGGATCGCGCGGGCCTCTTGAGCCGCCTTATTCCTCGGGCATGTTATCGCCGATCGCTGTAATGGACCGGTGATGGCAGACGAGAACGACAAGAGCACGAAGCAGGACTCCAGACAGGCGAGGGCGTTCCGCGACGACCGGCTCAAATCGGCGCTGCGCGAAAACCTGAAGCGGCGGAAGATGCAGGCGCGCGAACGCGCCGCAAGCACCGACCCCTCGCAGAATGAAGATGGTTCCCTAGATGAGGGGGCCGCCGGCGAGATAGCCGGCAAGACCGGCGACTAGAATTTTTGGAGTGCATGGACGTGGCAATGGGGCAGGACGAATCGCAACGACCCGAGAGTGACGCGCAGATGTCGCGGTTCACCCGCCCTGAACAGACCTTTCCGGCGCTGACACCAGCCGAGATCGGGCGTGTCAGGCATTTCGGCGAGGTCCGCAACTATGCCGATGGGGAATTCCTGTTCGAGACCGGTAAGCCGGGACCCGGCATGTTCGTCGTGCTCAAGGGCCACGTCGCCATCACCCAGCGCGACGGCCTCGGCCATGTCACGCCGTTGATCGATCAGGGGCCGGGGCAATTTTTGGCCGAGCTGAGCCAGCTCTCCGGACGGCCGGCGCTGGTCGACGGCCGCGCCGAAGGCGATGTCGAGACGCTGCTGTTGCCGCCGGAGCGGCTGCGCGCGCTGCTGGTCGCCGAGGCCGAACTCGGCGAGCGCATCATGCGCGCGCTGATCCTGCGCCGGGTCAATCTGCTCCAGGGCGGCGTCGGCGGCGTGGTGCTGATCGGTCCGTCGCATTCGGCAGGCGTGGTGCGGTTGCAGGGCTTCCTCACCCGCAACGGCCAGCCGCATCATCTGCTCGATCCCGCGCGCGATCGCGACGCCGCCGACGTCATCGCGCGTTATTCGCCCAAGCCGGACGACTGGCCGCTGGTCGTCACACCCGATGGTGCGGTGCTGCGCAATCCCGGCGAAACCGAGCTTGCGCGCGCGATCGGCATGATCGGCGGTCCGCGCAACGACCGTATCTACGACGTCGCGATCGTCGGCTCGGGGCCAGCCGGGCTCGCCACGGCCGTGTATGCCGCGTCCGAAGGCCTCTCCGTCGCCGTGCTCGACACCCGCGCCTTCGGCGGCCAGGCCGGCGCCAGCGCGCGCATCGAAAACTATCTGGGCTTTCCGACCGGCATTTCCGGCCAGGCCCTGACCGCGCGCGCCTTCAACCAGGCACAAAAGTTCGGCGCGGAAATCATGATCCCGGTGACGGTGAAGTCGCTCGACTGCACGCGCAAGGACGGCGCGTTCTCGGTGGCGCTTGACGGCTGCGATCCCCTGCATTCGCGCGCGGTGGTGGTCGCAAGCGGCGCACGCTATCGCCGGCCCGAGATCGAGAACCTCGACAAGTTCGAAGGCCGTGGCGTCTGGTATTGGGCCTCGCCGGTCGAGGCGAAGCTCTGCGCCGGCGAGGAAGTGGCGCTGGTCGGCGCCGGAAACTCGGCGGGGCAGGCCGCTGTGTTCCTGTCGGGGCACGCCAAAAAAGTGCTGATGATCATCCGCGGCGGCGGTCTCGGCGCCAGCATGTCGCGCTATCTCATCGAGCGCATCGAAGCCACGCCGAACATCGAACTGATGTTCAACACCGAGATCACGGCGCTCGAAGGCGACGAGGCCTCGCTGCTGCGGCGCATCCGCTGGAAGAGCCGGCTCTCGGCCGACGAGGATTTCGCCGACATCCGCAATCTCTTCCTGTTCGTCGGCGCCGATCCCGCCACCAGCTGGCTCGACGGCTGCGGCATCACGCTCGATCGCGGCGGCTTCGTCGTCACAGGCGCGCAGTCCGAGCAGAACCAGGGCCGGCTGGTTGCGCCGCTGGAGACGTCGGTGCCCGGCGTGTACGCCGTCGGCGACGTCCGCTCCGGCTCGGTCAAGCGCGTCGGCGGCGCCATCGGCGAAGGCGCCCAGGTCGTGGCCTCCCTGCACGGCTTCCTCGGCGACGCCGCAAAACCGGCGCTTTAGTCAAGGACAAGGCAAGTAAATGGCAAGTCGAATGAGGCTTGCCATCTTGCGGTGTGATGCGTGACTATCTCCTCATCCTGAGGAGCGCGCATTGCGCGCGTCTCGAAGGATGAAGGCCCAGCTGCCAAAGCCGGGCCTGCATGGTTCGCGCGGCGATGCGCAAGCATAGTCCGCAGGGGCGCTCGCGCGCCTCCTCACCATGAGGATCGACAAAGAAGCGCTTAACGGGAGGACTAAATGGCTGAAATCGTCGTGCTGTATAAAACGCCCACGGATGCTGCGGCCTTCGACAAATACTATGCCGAGACCCATATTCCGCTCGCCAAGAAACTTCCAGGCTTGAAGAAGTACGCCATCAGCAAGGGGCCGGTCGGCTCCCCCGCTGGACCTTCCGGAATCCATCTCGTCGCCATTCTCACCTTCGACAGCACAGCCGACATCCAGGCGGCATTCGCTAGCCCGGAAGGCAAGGCGACCGGTGCCGACGTGCCGAAATTCGCCAGTGGCGGCGCCGACCTGTTGATCTTCGACACCAAGGAAGTGTGAACCGCGATTCGACTTCGTCGACTCGTAGCCCCGGATTTCGCTTCGCTCCATCCGGGCTACAACTGCCGTCGTTTGTGACAGCGGTGCAAATAATTCAGCCATGCGTTTTCTATTCGCACGACGACGCATGGCTGCGCACGCATGTGTGACGCCAGCGCGTGTGGCAATTCGATGAGGACCGTAATATCAATCCCGACCTCAATATGGAGAGTAGGAGAGATGTCATGGTTCTTGGGTTGAGCTTGCCCGCCTTCACGCTGGTTCATGTCATCATCAGCCTGATCGGCATCGCCGCCGGCCTTGTCGTGATGTTCGGCCTGCTCGGCTCGAAGCCGATGCCGCGCCTCACCACGATTTTCTTAGCGTTCACGATCCTCACCAGCGCCACCGGCTTCCTGTTTCCGTTCAAGGAGCTGCTGCCGTCGCATATCATCGGCATCATCTCGCTGGTCCTGCTCGCGATCGCCTGCGTCGCGCTCTACGGCATGAAGCTCGCTGGGGTGTGGCGCCCGGTCTACATCGTGACCGCGATGATCTCGCTCTATTTCAACGTCTTCGTGCTGGTGATCCAGTCGTTCCTGAAGGTGCCGGCGCTCGCCGCGCTCGCTCCCGCCGTGGCGCCGGCGCCGCCCGGAGGTCCGGTGTTCGCCGTGGTGCAGGGCCTCGTGCTGGTGTTCTTCGTGGTGTTCACCATCGGCGCCTGGCGCCGCTTCAAGCCGATGGCGGTCGCCTGAACATACAAGGAGCCTAGCAATGCCCACCATCACCACCAAGGACGGCGTCGAGATCTTCTACAAGGACTGGGGAAGTGGCCAGCCGATCGTGTTCAGTCACGGCTGGCCGCTGTCGGCTGACGACTGGGACGCGCAGATGATGTTCTTCGTCACGCGCGGCTATCGCGTCATCGCGCATGACCGTCGCGGCCATGGCCGTTCGTCGCAGGTCGCCGACGGCCACGACATGGATCATTATGCCGATGATCTCGCAGCCGTGACGGCCCATCTCGATCTCAAGAACGCGATCCATGTCGGCCACTCCACCGGCGGCGGCGAAGTCGTGCATTACATCGCGCGCCATGGCGAGAGCCGGGTGGCGAAGGCCGCGATCCTCTCGGCAGTGCCGCCGCTGATGCTGAAGACGGAGGCTAATCCCGGCGGCCTGCCCAAGAGCGTGTTCGACGATTTCCAGGTGCAGCTCGCTGCCGGCCGCGCCAGCTTCTACCGCGACATCGCGGCCGGCCCCTTCTATGGCTACAACCGTCCCGGCGCAAAGCCGTCGGAAGCGGTGATCCAGAACTGGTGGCGCCAGGGCATGATGGGCGGCGCGAAAGCCCATTACGACGGCATCGTCGCGTTCTCGCAGACCGACTTCACCGAGGATCTGAAGAAGATCAATGTGCCGGTGCTGGTGATGCACGGCGACGACGACCAGATCGTGCCCTTCGCCGATTCCGCGCCGCTGTCGGCCAAGCTCTTGAAGAACGGCACGCTGAAGACCTACAAGGGTTTCCCGCACGGCATGCCGACGACGCACGCCGAGACCATCAACGCGGACCTGCTTGCGTTCTTCAAGGGGTGAGCGGCCTCAGTCCACGCGCGGACCGATCTGATTTCGAACCGGCCGGGTGCGAACACGTTCCAGTCGCGTGTGAGCCGGTGGTTGCAGCCTTTCATTAGTCAGTCTGCCGCGGAAGGCGCGCTGCGGGGAGATCCCGATGCAGATCATCATCTTCGGCGCGACCGGCATGGTCGGGCAGGGCGTCTTGCGCGAATGCCTGATCGATGCCCGCATCGATCGCGTGCTCGTGGTCGGCCGCAGCCCGACCGGCGTGCGCCACGCCAAGCTCACCGAGATCACACACGGCGAGTTCACGGACTACTCGGCGATCGAAGCGCAGCTCACCGGCTTCGATGCCTGCTTCTTCTGCCTCGGCGTCTCCTCGATCGGCATGAGCGAGGAGCGCTACCGCCATCTGACCTATGACATCACGCTCGCAGCGGCGACCGCGCTGGCACGGCTCAATCCGCAGATGACATTCGTCTATGTCACGGGCGCCGGCACTGATTCCACCGAGCAGGGTTCGCGGATGTGGGCGCGGATCAAGGGCAAGACCGAGAACGACCTGCTCAAGCTGCCATTCAAGGCGGCCTACATGTTCCGGCCCGGTGCGATCCAACCGCTCCACGGTGCCCGCTCCAAGACTGCGTGGGTGCAGGCCGTGTATGCAGCAAGTTGGCCGCTGTGGTCGGTGCTGCGCCGGCTCTCGCCGCGGCTCGTTACCTCGACCGAGCAGATCGGCCGCGCCATGATCCGGGTTGCGCGGGAGGGGTATCCGCGAAAGGTGCTGGAGATGGAGGATATCAATAGCCTCTAGTCCCGTAGGGCATTAGTTCTAGGGAAATTTCGCCGCCCGCGCGCGTTGAGCCCTATCCGCCCGAAGGAGAAAGCGCCGTCGATGTCTCCCCAGCTCAAACTGATCGCACTCGACGCCGACGACCTCTCCGTAATCTCGGCCCACGTCCAGGACGCCCGCGTGCAGCCCTCGGACATCATCTGGCGGCAAAGTGAAAAGCGGCTGGTCGTCGGCATGAGCCGGTTGGACTGGGAGCAGACGCTGGACGGCGAAGCCGAGCCGCGCAGGCTGGTGGCGGCTCTCCGGTTCGACCGCGTGCTCGCCTGCAAGTCGCGCGACATCGACCTCGACGCGCCGGACACTGTCCTGGACCTTGTCGGCATCGAATTCCACGGCCAGGACGCCCCCGGCGGGAGCGCCCTGCTGCTGTTTGCCCAAGGCGGCGCCATCCGCCTCGACGTCGAATGCCTGGAATGCGAGCTGACTGATCTGGGGGCGGATCAGCTGGGGACGGGGTTGGAGGCTGAAGGCGAGGGGTGAGGTGGCATGCCAACGCCACGCCTTCCGGTTTCGCCAGGACGACGCCGGAGGGGAGCGGCCCGGCTCAAGGGTTGACGCAGCTTCCCCGCCGCGCCATTGAGCAGGGGCCTGGTGAGCCAAACCGCGCCCCCAAAAACCAGTTAGAAGCCAAGATGCCCGTTCGTCTCGACCGCAGCAGCGCCGATTTTGACCAGCGATTCGGGGCCTTCCTCGCCGCCAAGCGCGAGGCCTCGGCCGATGTCGAGGCGGCCGCGCGTGCCATCGTCGACGACGTGGCGAAGCGGGGCGATGCCGCCTTGCTCGAGGCCACGGCAAAGTTCGACCGGTTGACGCTCGATGCATCCGACCTGCGCGTCACCGCCGCCGAGATCGAGGCCGCGGTGAAAGCCTGTGATGCAGCGACGCTGGATGCGCTCAAGCTCGCGCGCGATCGCATCGAGACCTATCACCGCCGCCAACTGCCGAAGGACGAGCGCTTCACCGATCAGCTCGGCGTCGAGCTCGGCTGGCGCTACACCGCGATCGAATCCGCCGGCCTCTACGTGCCCGGCGGCACCGCGGCCTATCCGTCCTCGGTGCTGATGAATGCGGTGCCGGCAAAGGTCGCCGGCGTGACGCGTCTCGTCATGGTGGTGCCCTCGCCCGACGGCAAGCTCAATCCGCTGGTGCTGGCGGCGGCAAAGCTTGGTGGCGTCACCGAGATCTATCGCGTCGGCGGTGCGCAGGCGGTGGCCGCGCTCGCCCATGGCACCGCGACGATCGCGCCCGTCGCCAAGATCGTCGGCCCCGGCAATGCATATGTCGCCGCGGCAAAGCGGCTGGTCTTCGGCAAGGTCGGCATCGACATGATCGCGGGTCCCTCCGAGGTGCTCGTCATCGCCGATGACACCGGCAATGCCGACTGGATTGCCGCCGACCTGCTGGCCCAGGCTGAGCACGATGCCAGCGCGCAGTCGATCCTGATTACCGATTCCGCGCGCCTTGCCGCCGATGTCGAAAAAGCCGTCGAGGCGCAGTTGAAGACGCTGCCGCGCGCCGTAATCGCCAGCGCCTCGTGGGCCGATTTCGGCGCCATCATCATGGTGAAGAACCTCAACGACGCCATTCCGCTCGCGGATGCGATTGCCGCCGAACATCTCGAGATCATGACGCAAGATCCCGACGCGCTCGCCGCAAAAATCCGCAACGCCGGCGCCGTGTTCCTCGGGCCGCATACGCCGGAGGCGATCGGGGACTATGTCGGCGGCTCCAACCATGTGCTGCCGACGGCGCGCTCGGCACGATTCTCGTCGGGGCTCTCGGTGCACGATTTCCTCAAGCGCACCTCGATCCTGAAATGCGGCCCGGATCAGCTGCGTGCGCTGGGACCAGCCGCGATGATTCTCGGCAAGGCGGAGGGGCTAGATGCCCATTCGCGCTCGATTGGATTGCGCCTCAATTTGTCATGACCCAGCCGCCCGAACAGGACGACTCGACCAATCGCATCGTCGGCGTCACGCTCGACGAGGACTCGATCGGCCGTTCCGGGCCTGACATCGAGCATGAGCGCGCGATCGCGATCTACGATTTGATCGAGCAGAACCTGTTCGCGCCGGAGGGCGCCGACGGGAAGGGGCCGTTCACGCTGCATATCGGGATCACCGGCAGCCGGCTGATGTTCGACATCCGTCGCGAGGACGGCACGCCCGTGGTCGCGCATCTGTTGTCGCTGACGCCGTTCCGGCGGATCGTGAAGGACTATTTCATGATCTGCGACAGCTACTATCAGGCGATCCGCACAGCGACGCCGGACAAGATCGAGGCCATCGACATGGGCCGCCGCGGCATCCATGACGAGGGCTCGCGCACGCTGCAGGAGCGGCTGAAGGGCAAGGTGCGGGTCGATTTCGAGACCTCGCGCCGGCTGTTCACGCTCATTACCGTTCTGCACTGGAAGGGTTAAGCGCGATGGCGGGTCCGCCACGCGCACGCGATCCGCAATCGGTGCTGTTCGCTTGCGCCATGAACAGCGTGCGCTCGCCGATGGCCGAGAGCCTGCTGCGGCACATGTTTCCGCAAGGGCTCTACGTGAAATCGGCCGGCGCCAGGCGCGGCGAACTCGATCCGTTCGCGGTGTCCGTGATGGCCGAGCTCGGCCAGGACATCTCCGCCCACAAGCCTCAGACCTTCGAGGAACTGGAGGATTGGGAGGGGTTGAATTTCGACCTGATCATCACGCTGTCGCCGGAGGCGCATCACAAGGCGCTGGAGCTGACCCGCACGCTTGCCGCCGACGTCGAGTATTGGCCGACGCATGATCCCACCACCATGGAAGGCAGCCGCGACCAGAAGTTGGCTGCCTATCGCGACGTCTGCGACCAGCTCCTGCTGCGCATCCGCCGGCGGTTTTCGAAGGTGGGCGCGGCGAACGGGTAGCATTCGGCGCCCGTAACACCCGCGTCACAGACTGCAGGCACACGCATCCTGTACCCGTCGAATCAGTAAAGTCCGGGTTCCCGGGTTGTGAAATCAGCCCCCGTCCGATAGGTTCCGCGCGCAATTCACCCCCTGCTTCATTCCCCAAATCACCTGATGCTCGGCCGCCCCAAATTCGTTCTCGCCTCCGGTTCGCCGCGGCGCCTGTCGCTGCTCAACCAGGCCGGCATCGAGCCGGACGCGCTCCGGCCCGCCGACGTCGACGAGACGCCGAAGCGGGGCGAGCTGCCGCGCGCCTGCGCCAACCGGCTCGCGCGGGCCAAGGCGGATGCGGCGCTCAAATCGGTGCAGCTTGACGACGAGCTGCGCGGCGCCTTCATCCTCTCCGCCGACACGGTGGTGGCGGTCGGCCGCCGCATCTTGCCCAAAGCCAACCTCGTCGACGAGGCCGCGCAGTGCCTGCGGCTGCTGTCGGGTCGCAACCACCGCGTCTACACCGCGATCACCCTGGTGACGCCGCGCGAGGCCTTCCGCCAGCGCCTGGTCGAGACCCGCGTCCGCTTCAAGCGCCTCTCGGAGGACGACATTCAGGCCTATATCGGCTCCGGCGAATGGCGCGGCAAAGCCGGCGGCTACGCGGTGCAGGGCATCGCCGGCTCCTTCGTGGTCAAGATGGTGGGGTCCTACACCAACGTGGTCGGCCTGCCGCTCTACGAGACCACCACGCTGCTGGGCGGCGAAGGTTTCCCGATCCGCTTCGGCTGGCTCAACGCCACCGCCGTCTGAGCCGAAAAGCCGCTCCTGCAAAAATCGCGAAAACAACCCCATGCACAGTAGAATTGCCCCGCGGAAATCTGGCCGGGACGCCTGCGCTTCCGCCGGAGGAACCCCTTTGGCGACGGGCTCTTGAACTCTCTCACCTCGTGTAAGCTGAGCACCCTATGGACGACCAGGTGAAAAAGCCCGCAAGCCCCCTCAAAACCTGTCCGATCTGCGGCAAGCCGCAGTCCGAGGCCACCCGCCCGTTCTGCTCCTCGCGCTGCCGCGACGTCGATCTGAACCGCTGGCTGAAAGGCTCCTATGTCATTCCCGGCCGGGATGACGAGGCAGACGGAGAGGAATAACCCTGTTCTATCAAGCATTTAAATTGTAGATGCACCGCTACGCGGCGTTGCCTCCGAGCCACGTCCTGCCTTGTGCACAGCCGGGCCACGCCCCGCGAAGCCATCGGCGAAGCGTGGGTGGACAGGCAGCCTTCAGCCCACTATAAACCGCCCGCTCGATGGGCTTTGGCCCCTCTTTGGAGCACGCCCAGGTAGCTCAGTTGGTAGAGCATGCGACTGAAAATCGCAGTGTCGGTGGTTCGATTCCGCCCCTGGGCACCATTTTCGCTCTCCACGGGCAACATCTTGCCCAGCGCCAAGCCTTGAGCGCCAAGCCTTGACCAGCCGGCTCGCGCAGCAATCCGTTCCGGAACCAGATCGCGCCCGCCGTTGCTGGCACTCTGCTTGCTCAGCCAGGACCAAAGTCTGGCCTTGGAAGAGAGGCCGTTTCAGGTTGAGGCAAGTGATGCAAGAAATGTCCCGTTCTGGTGCTGCCGGCGAACTCCGGCTCGATGCGTTGGTCGCCGATTTGTGGTGGCGCGTTAGACTCATCAACACCGACATTCTCGAGGAAGAGGCGAGAGCAGGGGTGTTTGACGTGCTTCAGCCGACCTATCCGCTTCTTGCGCTGAATCTTCGCGCGCGACGCGACAATTTGGTCTCGACGATCGGCGTGCTCGAGCAGCGTGCGCGATCAACGTCGGAAGCGGCTTGAGCGCGGTCTTCTGTTACACCGGGAACGTCAGCGATTTCGCGAGCCTGACCAGATCGACCTGGCGCCGGCAGCCCGTCTTTTCGAAGACGTGAATGAGATGGCTCTTCACGGTGCTGACGGAAACGCGGAGCAAGGCCGAGATTGCGTCTCGTGTGTGTCCCTCGCAGATGAGCTCGAAGATGCGAATCTCGGCCGGCGTCAGGTCATAGAGCTGGTTGAGCGCATCGTGAAGCAATCGCGGCGGCCCGGAGGCTGACGTCACGAACACGGCGGCAGCGGCGCTCTGGATCAGACCGGATCGTGTGTGGCTGCGTCGCAGCGGCAGAACGTGGATGACGAGAGGCTCACCGCTTTGGCGAGGGATCGGGATGCCGATGCCTTTTTGCCCGAGCGTCGCCTCGTCCTTTGCCGCCTGCGCGACGGCTGATTGCAATGTGGCCGTGCTCGCCGCGGATTGAACCGCGATCCTGCCATGCCTTGCCACGATCGGATCGCCGGCCGCGAGCATCGCCGCGGCTGCGGCGTTGGTGTGAACGATCTTCGAATCCTCGTCGGCCAGGACGACGCCCACCGTCAGGGCCTCCACCGTCGCCGCGAATGTGTTGGCTTCCACCGCCTTCATGTCGAACAGATTGCTGATCGTCACGGCGCGGCGGATGTGAGGCGCCAGAAGGCGCAATCCGTCGACCTGCGCATCGTCGATCCGGCCTGCCGACTCATGCTGGCTGAATATCGCATTTCCAACCATCGTCCTGTCGCGAACGAGGCCGACGGCAACGGCGTCGAACAGGCCCCTGGGCATGGCCCATTCGCGATAGTAGCGGTTGCTGGAAATAACGTCCGGCCGGACGGCTTGGGATTGAACGACCGGCTCGCCGAGCGGGTATTGCCGAATGCGTTCGGCGCCGCCCCAGAGCTCGATGATGTCGGGGCCGTAGCCGACCCCGTTCTGGGCCATCTGGGCCAGGTCGGACCCGGAGACCGCATTGACGACGGCCTTCATGTTGGTGAGGCTGGCGACCGAGAGCGCGCCGGTGGCAAAGCCGAACTGGGCGCAGATCTGATCTAGAACTTCGGTCCAGCCTTCCGGCGCGATCACACAATCATAGACACTGCCGATGAGGTCCGAGAACTTCTCGACCGAAGCCTGCTGCATTCCAAACCACTCACTTGAAAATAACGGACGTCACGTGAACGCTAGTTTAGGAGTGGCTTCGTCGCCTATGGTGTATTTCACAATCCTGAGGTGATCTTATCATCGTGATTCCGTGGCGCAAACGGGAACACCGAACACAAATGCTTATGACGCTCTCCTGGGCAGCTGCCATGATTTTCACGAATTACGGAACGTCAACGCCTTGGCTGCATAAGCCCGACGCTCGGGTGTCTGATTAAAACTGCGGCAGATTCGACGTCGATTGCAAAATCTACCTTGTTGTCAGGTAGCTCGCAGTGATCCACCAAGCGAAAGGCAGAACTCCATGCACAACTCCATCCAGCGATCGCATTGGCGACGTGGTTACACCCTCGAGCGCGACGACGCATCGTCTGCGACCATCGCGACCAGCCCATCGTGGGCGACCATCGCAATCAACCCATCGTCCGGGACCACCGCCACTAAGCGTCCTGGCGCTTCGCGTCATGCATCGTCTGCGCGTGGCGCCTATGTCCATTCGCGATTGTGAGGCTGGAGAACGAGCCACGCCCGCGCTCTCATGCTATTGCTGCCTCGCAACGACGCGAGGACACCCATGCTCCCCCTTCCCGCCGATATCGTCACCGAGCCCGAGGACGTCTCGCCCGACGGACTTGCCAATCTCGGCCCGCTCCGCCGTCTCGCCGGTGTCTGGCAGGCCGACAAGGGTATCGACATCAATCCGAAGGCCGAGGGGCCGGAGCGGCGGACCTTCATCGAGCGCATCCGGATGGACCCGATCGATCCGCAGGCCAACGGGCCGCAGCTGCTCTATGGGCTGCGGTATCACATCCACATCAACACGCCCGAGGAAGACATCACCTTCCACGACCAGGTCGGCTACTGGTTGTGGGAGCCCGCGACCGGGTTGATCATGCAGACGCTGGCGATTCCGCGCGGGCAGGTGCTGCTGGCGTCGGGCAAGGCCGGGCCGGGCGACAAGGAGATCTCCGTGACCGCCAAGCGCGGCGACACCGCTTACGGGATCTGCTCGACTGATTTTCTGGAACAAGCGTTCCGCACCGATGCTTACCGCTGCGACATCACCTTCAACGACGACGGCAGTTGGACCTATCTGATCCAGACCGAGTTGTTCGTGCACGGCGCGCCGTTCAACCATCGCGACACCAACACGCTGAAACTCATCGCGCCGCCAAAGCTCAATCCCCTCGCTTTGATCGTGAACGATCGCGCCACGGGGAATGAGAAGGGCAATGAGCCGGCTGCCTGAGCGCGGCCCGGAGATACGCATGAAGCCTTACGTCATCTGCCTGATGCATTCGAGTCTGGACGGCCGCACCCATCCGAGCCGCTGGCGCCCGAAGGGGGCAGGAACGGACTGGTTCGAGAAGATCCACGACGAGCTCGGCGGCGACGCCTGGGTGATCGGCCGCATCACCGGCTCGGAGTTCGCCAAGGGCGATGCCTATCCCACGACGGCGGACGCGAAATTTCCGCGCGAAAACTGGTTTGTGCGACGCGACGCGAAAACCTATGGCGTCGTGCTCGATGCGCAGGGCAAGATCGGCTGGGGCCGCTCCGATATCGGCGGCGATCCGATCGTCGTCGTGTTGACCGAGAGCGTCGCCGATTCGCATCTCGCGGGGCTCCGCGGCGAGGGCGTGTCCTATATCTTTGCCGGCAAGTCCGAGATCGACCTCGCGCTGACGCTGGACATCCTCAACCGCGAGCTCGGCGTGAAGCGCCTGCTGGTGGAGGGCGGCGGTGTCGCCAACGGCGCGTTCCTGCGTGCCGGCCTGATCGACGAGTTCAACCTGATCCTCAGTCCCGCGATCGACGGTGCCAAGGGCGCGCCCTTCGTGTTCGATTCCACGGACTCGGACGGCGACCGGCGCGCACCGCTGAGCGCGATGACGCTGGAGAGCACGCGGGATCTCGGTGGCGGCGTCCTGCTGCTGCGTTATCTGATCCAGAACGATCCGCAGGCCGTGGGCAAGTAACAGCACCGAGATGTCGGCAACATCCGAGCATATCGTCATTGTCGGTGCCGGCGCGGCCGGTCTGATGGCGGCGCGCGAGCTGGCGCGCGCGGGCAGGACCGTGACAATCCTGGAGGCGCGCGAGCGCTGCGGCGGCCGCATCCACCCGCTGCCTGCTTCGGAGTTCGGCTACCCCGCCGACGGCGGCGCCGAATTCGTCCACGGCGAGGCGCCGGTCACGCGCGCGTTGCTGCGTGAAGCCGGGCTGTCCCTACAGGAGATCGAGGGCGAGCGATGGGGCTTTGACGGCGCTGACATCGTGCGCGAGGATCGCCACGATCCGCATCAGGCTGAGCTGCACGCCGTGGTCCGGGAATTGAACGACGACCTCACTGTCGCCGATTTCCTGCGCCGGCATTTTGCCGGGGATGAGCATGCGCGGCTGCGCCATTCGATCGAGCGAATGGTTGAGGGCTATGATGCGGCCGATCCCGAGTCCGCCTCCACGCTGGCGCTGCGCGAGGAATGGATGGCTGGCGGGCACTCTCCGCAGGCGCGCATCAAGGGCGGCTATGGTGGGATGATCGACTTCCTGGCAGCCGAGTGCCGCAAGCTTGGCGTGACGTTTCGCTTCGGCTGCGTGGTGTCGGCGATCGAGGAGGAGGGCGGCGCGATCGTCGTTCGCTGTGTCGGCGGCGACGTGCAGGGCTGCGATCGCGTGATCATCACCGTTCCGTTGCCGTTGTTGCGCGAGATCGGGCTGCCGAGCCGCGCGCGCGCGAAGGCGGCGGCGGCCGACGATATCGGCTTCGGTAACGTGATAAAAATCCTGCTGCGCTTCAGGCGGCCATGGTGGCGTGAGCGCAAGGAAGAGCTCGCGGACATGGCCTTCCTTTTGTCCGACCAGGCCATCCCGGTGTGGTGGACGCAATATCCGAACCGGCATCCCGTGCTGACCGGATGGTTCGGCGGCCCGCGCACGGCAGCGCTGTCGCGTCTCGACCCGCAAGCGCTGATCGATACCGGGCTCGATTCGCTTGCGATCGTCTTTGGCCTGTCGGGCCAAGACCTCGCACGCGAACTCGTCATCGCGGTCGCGACAAACTGGGCGCACGATCCCTACGCCCGCGGCGCTTATTCCTGGGCGACGCCGCGAACGCGCGAGGCGCAAACGATCCTTGCGCGCGCCGACGGTCCGGTGCTGTTCTCCGGCGAGGCGCTCTATCGCGGAGCCGACATGGGTACAGTCGAAGCGGCGCTGGCGAGCGGTCAACAGACGGCGGGGATAATCTTGCGGGAATAGGCTGACGAGCAAAGAAAGGCCCGCGTTTCGCGAGCCCTTCGTCTTGCTGCCTTTCGTCTTACCAGCGGCTGCCGCCGAAGCCGAACGTCACGCTGGGACCGCCGCCGCCGTAATATCCGTACGGTCCACCGCCGTAATAGCCGTGGTGCCGCGGATAATAGCCGTAGCTCCGGTAGTGCGGACGATGAAATCCGTGATGGTGGTGAGGACGCCAGTGATGGCGATAGCCGTGATGGTGGTGCCTGTGCTGCGCGCTGATATCGGTTGACTGGGCGGCTGGCGCGTTCTGTTTCGCACTTGAATGATTGGCCGCGTTCGCCGCGGATCCGCCGACAAGCGCCGCAGCACCGACGGCCATCGCGACAAAGAGATACTTCATGTCATCACTCCGGTTGAATGTCGTGTGACAACACATGGTCATCCGGCACGTTCCGGCCAGTGCGGGCGTCGAAACGACGCAGTTACATTGGTCCGGTTCGCGCGGCTGCGTGCGTCTCTTGAGATCTATTGTCGCATCACCGGCGTGATCGCAACTCTGCCATCACTCTGCCGCGAATGACGCAATCACGTCATCGGTGGTGACGATGCGCGCGAATTCGTCGGTGAGCAATCTCGGCTTCGACACACAGCTGGTGCGCGGCCATCTGAATTCGACCCTGGCGTCTTCGAGGATGCGATCTGCATTCCCTGCCGCATGCCCTACATCACCAGCATGTTCATGCCGCGCAGCGCGGCCGACCGCTGCCGGTGCCCAGGAATTCCGTCAATCTCGCCTTCTTCGCGACGCTGGAAAGGCGTTCACGTAACGGATGGAGCTATTTGAACGGATCCTGGATCGACGGCGCCGACTGCCTGATGCGGCGCACGCTCACCGGCGTGCCGTCGGAGACGAACAGGAGTTCGTACTTCCGGCCCTCGCTGTCGGTCGCGGAGCAGGTGACGTCGTTCACCTTCTTGGCGGCGAAATTGCCGGTCTGGCGGCAGAGGCCGGTGGAGGTCTGCTCGGCCGGCACCGGCAGCCCGTCGACCTTGGGGCGGTCCTTGGAGTTGAGCAGCATGCGGTCGATCGGCAGCTCGTAGGAATTGTCGTCGGCGCGCTTGCCGTTCTCGCCGGAGAACGACACGACGTGATTGTCATCAGCGGGATCGTCGACCGCGACCGTGAAATTGACCCGGCCCTTGTCACCATGAGCGTAGGCGACCGTCTTGCAGGGGAAGGTGCGGCCGGCAACCTTCAACGTCTTGCAGTGGCCGGACATCAGCGCCAGCAAGTCGATAAAGGCGGTCTGTTGCCCGGGCGGATTGTTGACGGGAATCGGCGCGGAAGACTCGGCAAAACAAGGGCTTGCCAAGAGGACCAAGGTGGCGACGAGGGCAGCAGCGAGGATGGGGCGGCAGAGGCGCATCGGAAGGCTCACATGCCAGGGAACGACCGAAAAGTCCCGTCGGATAACCAGCGAACCGTAAATTGGTTGCGATCCCGTTTGTTCTGCCGGACTCGTCTGAAATACCACCGCGCCACCCCAACGGCAATTCGCCCATATCGCCCAACCCATTCCCGGCCAGCACTTGCCGTCAGGCCGGTGTTTTTTTCGTGGCGGGCTACCCCATAGCCGCCCGCCAGCGCGTATCGCGCAAGGATGGGCGGCGGTGCAGGCGGGCGTCGAGCAGGGCGCGGGCGCGCGGCAGGTCGCCGCTGCGCATGAGGGCAACGACAAAAGTGTCCTCGATCAACTCGCGCTGGGCGTGGCTGCCGCCGAGACGCACGACCTCGTCGAGGACCGGCGCGAGCATTTGCACGCATGCCGCGTAATCCTCGTCCGCAAAGGCTGCCAGCGCGCGGCAGACCGCCGGCACGACGGGGCCGGCCGGCAGCTTGCCATCGGCGAGCCGCTGCTCGATCGCGGTCAACCGCGCGACAAGCGCCTCGCGATTTTGCGTTGCGGCTGCGAACAGTGCCATGTGGATATCGGCGAAGGGCAGGCTCGATTTCGGAAACAGTCTTTGCGCGGTGGCATCGGCTTCGACCCAGAGCGCTCTCGGCACGACGTGGCCGTAAGCCGACAGGCGCCAGAGCAGTGACGCACCGTCGGTGACGAGATTGAGCGGCGGCGCCTGTGTGGCCTTTGGCTGCAGCACATCGGCATAGATCGCGAGCGCCCGCGCGGCATCGCCATGCTCCAGCGCGCCGAGCGCCTGATGCCAGCGGATGTGGCCGTGCAAGATCCCGGCGCGGTCGTAACAGGGGATCCAGTCGTCGACGAGCCGGTCGGCCGCTTCGATCGAACCGTCCTCGAACATCGCATGCAGCACGGCGTGCACGGCATGGGCATTCTGCCGGCGCAGCTCGAAGCCGCGCTCGGTGACACCGCGGCCGCGACTGACATTGCCGTTCTCGGTCATCGCCCAGCCGTACATGGTGAGGAACCACCAATCCTCGCCATAGTCATGCGCGACGCGCTCGCACAGCTCCTGCCGGGCGCGGTCGTGATCGGCCATGCCGGAGAACGCGAACAGGCCGAAGGCGCCGAGCGGCAGCGACAGCACCAATGCATCGCGCGGCCACGCCTCGACGTGCTTCATCGTCGCCGCGATTGCCTCGGGCAGCCGGCCCTCAATTGAAAGCGCCAGCGTCTCGACATGCGAACGCTCGCGTTCCGTGCCGCGTGTCGCCACGAGCTCACGGGCGAGTGCCGCCTTCTGCCGTGCCAGATCGCCTTGCTGATAGAAGCCATGCAGGCGGGCGCGGGCGATATGGGCCAGCGCAAAATCCGGATCGGCCGCAATCGCGCACTCCAAGGTTTCCGCCGTGCCGGTCCAGCCCGCGAGCATGAGGTCGACGCCTTCGCGATAAGCGGACGCCGCCTTGGGCGAAGAGGTAGAGAGCGGCAGGCCGTAGCGATCTTCGAGGGCCATTCTTGTCTCCGGCTCAGGCCGTCCGCGCGCGACGTCCTTCAATCGGATAGGCCGGGTCGTTGTAGCCTGGCGTCGAGGGATGACCCGGCACGACCAGTCTGTCGATCAGCGCCTCGTCCTCGGCGGTGAAGCGATAGTCGAGCGCGCCGGTATAGCCGTCCCATTGCTCCTCGGTGCGCGGGCCGGCAACGATCGAGGAGACAAAGGCGGAGTTCAGCACCCAGGCGACCGCGAACTGGCCTGCGGTGATGCCATTTTTCTCGGCGTGGGCCTTGATCTCCTGCGCCAGCTGGAGCGATTCCGGCCGCCATTCGGTCTGCATCATGCGGGTGTCATTGCGGCCCGCGCGCGTCTCCTTGTCGGGAGCCGCGTCGGGCGTGTATTTGCCGGTCAGCACGCCGCGCGCCAGGGGGCTATAGGGCACGATGCCGAGGCCGTAATAGGAGCAGGCCGGGAAGTGCTCGACTTCGGGCATGCGATTCATGGCGTTGTAATAGGGTTGGCTCACCGCGGGCCGGTCGATGCCGAGCCGGTCGCAGATGTTGCAGATTTCGGCGACGCGCCAGGCGCGGTAGTTCGAGACGCCGAAATAGCGCACCTTGCCGGCGCGGATCAAATCGCCCATCGCGCGCACCGTCTCCTCCAGCGGCGTCGAATGGTCTTCCTTGTGCAGATAATAGATGTCGATGTGGTCGGTGCCGAGCCGCTTCAGGCTCTCATCCGCCGCTTGCAAGACCCAGCGTCGCGACAGGCCGACACGGTTGGGATCGTCGCCCATGGGATTGGCGAGTTTCGTGGCCAGCACCCAGGCGTGACGGTTGTTGCCGATGGCGCGTCCCACGACCTGTTCGGATGCGCCCTTGGAATAGGCGTCGGCGGTGTCGATGAAATTGACCCCGGCCTCGTGCGCCTTCGCGATGATCCGCTTTGAGGTGGCTTCATCGGTCGGCCCGCCGAACATCATGGTGCCCAAGCAGATCGGCGACACTTTCAGGCCGCTGCGGCCGAGTTGGCGGTATTGCATGGGCGCGTCCTTGCTGCTTCTTCTGGCGACAGCATAACCGTCTCACTCCGTCATTGCGAGCGCAGCGAAGCAATCCAGAGATGCGTCTGCGGCGGCAGTCTGGATTGCTTCGCTGCGCTCGCAATGACGCGGTTGGCGGAGATGCTTGCTACGCTCTCAGCTGTCATCGCCCGGCTTGACCGGGCGATCCAGTATTCCGAGAGGGCTGTAGTTCAATCGAGAAGCCGCGGCGTACTGGATTCCCCGCCTGCGCGGGGAATGACAGCGGTGGGTATCGCTCCTACCCCGGCCCCTTCAAGATCTTGAACACACCATTGGCCATCACCACGCAGCGGCCGTCCACCGTCACCTCGGTGCTCATGAAGATCAGGCTGCGGGTCGAGCGCACCACGCGCGGGCGGGAGATCAGGATGTCGCCGATCTGGCCGGCTTCGACGAAATGTGTGTCGAGCTGCACCGTCGCCATGAACTCCTTGCCCGAGACATAGCGGGCAGTCATGCCGCAGGTACGGTCCGCGAACGTCATCATCACGCCGCCCTGGACCATGCCGCGGCGATTGTGGTGCTTGTCCTCGGTCGCAAGTGCGAATTCGTACTGGCCGTCGACCTTGCGCTCCCACAATGGGCCGATCAGGTGCATGAAGCCCGTGGTCTCCAGGATGGTCCAGCCGTCTGCTTTCAGCCTCGCGGCGGTCTTGTTGGTCATGTCGTCCATTTCCTGAGCGGGTCGTGCGATCTCGTTTCATCGGAGCCGGACGTGGTGTAGTCAAGCATGATGAGACCGTTCGACGATGCCACACGGCGGAATATCGCGGCTGCCTGTGCGGCCTTCACGCGGCTGCCGGAGGATGAGGCGCCGGCGGCGTTGAAGCGTGCCGCTGTGGTGATTGCGCTGACCGCAGCCAGCGAGCGCGATGACACGGCGTTCCTGCTCACGCTGCGCGCATCGCATCTGCGCGCCCATCGCGGCCAATGGGCTCTTCCCGGCGGACGCTGCGATGCCGGCGAGACGCCGGTCCAGGCGGCACTGCGCGAGCTCGACGAGGAGCTTGGCCTGCGCCTCACCGGCGCGGAGGTGCTCGGCACGCTCGATGACTATCCGACCCGCTCCGGTTATCTGATCACGCCGGTCGTGGTCTGGGCCGCCGATAGTGCCGCGATCAAACCAAACCCGGACGAGGTCGCCTCCGTCCATCGCATCGCGCTTGCGACGGTCGAGCGCGCCGACGCCTTCGATTTCGTCGCGATCCCCGAGAGCACGCGCCGTGTGATCCGTTTCCATCATCAGTCGAGCTTGATTCACGCACCGACGGCGGCCCTGATCTACCAGTTCCGCGAAGTGCTGGCAGGACGGCACACCCGCGTCACCGAGCTGGAACAGCCGGTATTCGCCTGGAAATGATGCGAGGGGCGAAAACGAGGTAAACGGCGCGTTAACGTGACAGTTACCGGATGCCTGCTAAGAGGGCAGCATGCATCAATCGATTCGAAATGCCGTGAGACTGGTTCCACTCGCGCTCGTCCTGCTCGCGCCTGCCGTGCGCGGCGGCGAATCCGACGCGCTGCCGCCGGCCGTCCGCAATGCCAATGCCCAGCTGTTGTCGCAGTTCTTTGCGCAAGGCGGCGTGTCGCCCGCCGTGCTGGAATATCGCCGCAAGCTGCAGGAGTATCAGGCGGCGCGCGCGGCCTTTGACGAGGAAGCCGGCGCCTATTGGAGTCAGATCTCCGAGAAGCGGAAAGGCCGTAATGCCAAGCGGCGCAGCGGGCAGCAGGTCACGCTCGACGATTACGTGCTGGAGCATCCGCCGCTCTATAACGGGCCGAAACGGCCGGTGAATCCGGAGCCGGAGGAAACCCCGGACCGCCCGACGAAAAAGCCGATCCCGGTGGTCGCCGATCTGCTGCGCGCGGCGCAGGAGCTTTATCAGTTCACGCCACAGCGGCCGGCCAACGAAGTCGAATTCAAGCGCGTCTATGCACGCTACGCGCTGGCCTCGGGGCTGACGCGCGAGCAGGCGGTGCGGGTCTACGCGTTCGAGACCGGCGGCACCGGCAGTTACGACGTGCAGGCGGGAATCGAACATGGCGGCAAGCGCGCCATTTCGACCGCGATGGGCTACAACCAGCTGCTGACGACCAACAGCGTCGAGCTGCTGGCCGAGCAAGGCCATGAATTCATCCGCGCTCTCTCTGACAAGGTGGCGCGGACCTCAGGCCCGGCGCGTCAGTCGCTCGAGCACAAGCTCACTGTGCTCAAGAAAATGGTGGCGCACGCCAAGTCGGTGCCCGACACCTGGTCGGAGCACGAGAAGATCGGCAACACCGCGCAGGGCTGGGCCATGCATGCCATGGTGCTCGACATCGATATCGGGCCGATGCTGCAGACTCACAAGCTGCTCACCTCGGTGCTGTTCGCGCGTGCCAAGGGCTACAACCGCCCGCTCAGCGCGGCCGAGCTCGAGATGATGAACCTCACCGGCGACGGCACCGGCCTCGACATGGTGACAATGCCGCAGGTAATGCGCGAGCAGGTGCCGACTTCGAACTTCTTCCAGCGCGGCGGCTACGAGCGTAACCCGGTCGCGATCCGCCACAACACGGTGGCGAAGCTGCTGGCGGTGACGGATACGAGGATGGACAGCAACAGCAACAACGCCGGCGCGCGCGAGCTGGCGGGGGCGTTTTAGGCGGCGTCGTCCGGCGAAGGCCGGGACCCATTACCACAGGGCATAGTTTGGGAGGACGGTCGTTCGGTACTGCGGCCGTACGCAATCGAGGGATCACGCGGTATGGGTCGCGGCCTTCGCCGGGACGACAGCAGTGTGTGGCGTCGCCGCGACCTCGCCCTACTGATCCGACCCGAACTTGAACTTGCCGTCGCCTTCCAGATACGGGCCGCTGCGCATGTAGAGCTGGCCGTTGTGGCCGAGGAAGAACAGCGTGCCCTTCGGCACCTTCTTGGCGCCCTTCAGAAGTTCGCCGGCATTGCTGGTGCCC
The DNA here is from genome assembly GCF_023073155.1 of Bradyrhizobium sp. 45. Lineage (NCBI taxonomy): Bacteria > Pseudomonadati > Pseudomonadota > Alphaproteobacteria > Hyphomicrobiales > Nitrobacteraceae > Bradyrhizobium > Bradyrhizobium sp. 45. The sequence continues at coordinate 285,306 of NZ_JADPIX010000122.1, forward strand.
ATCTTGTAGGAGAAGGTCTTGCCGTCCTTGTCATAGGCGTAGCCGGTGTCGGGCTTGAGCTCCCAAGGTGTTGCAGCGGTCTGCGCCAATGCGGGTGCAGCGAACGCGCCGAGCACGGCCGTCACCAAAAATATCCTTGTCGAAAATGCCATCACCCTATCCTCCCCATCGAGGCTCCCGGCTTGAACAAATCACGAACGGCGCTTCCAGGTCAATTTGCGAAAGCGCCGCAGCGCATCACGTCTTGCCGAGCAGTTTGTGATTTTCCCTTCGTCCCCGCGCGACTATGTTCCGCTTTCCGTCTAGAACGCAATTCGACAAAAACATTGGGTAGGGGATGATTCGAATGAACCTCGTCATTAAAGCTTGCTGGGCCGCCGGCCTGTTGCTGACGGTGCTCGCGCCGGCCGCCCGTGCCGATGATTACCAGCTCAGCCACAACCAGAGGATCTCGTGCAGCCGCGGCCTGGCCCCGGGCAAGCTGAACACCGCGACCTGCAAGTCATACACCTACCTCTTCAACACCAAGACCTCGGAATATTTCCGTTGTCAGGTCTCGCTGGCGCTGACCCGGGACAACAAGGAAGTCATCAACGTCCAGACCGACGGCGGCTGTACCAAGAAGCCGCGCATCTTCGACACCGACGGCCATTACGATTTCGACGCGACCGAGACCGAGCCGCCGAACACCAATTCGTTCTTCGGCCCCGGCGGCTACTCGGTGTGGGCCGCCGACGTCGGCGCGCAGAAGGTGCGCGGCTGCATCATCATCTCCTCCGGCCTCGGCTCCGACATCTCCAAATGCCTGGACATGACCTTCCAGTGAGGGGCTGACCAGACCTGGCTGCGCCACCTCGCCGCACCTGGCGAGTTCCCCAAAAATCGAACCAGCACAGCCATTTACTGCAGTCCTGTTTTGACTTTTGGATGGGTTGACCCGCCCCCCTCATCCGGCCAACTTCCGGCCGGTTTGGGGAGTAGAAAGATCATGAAACGAACGATTTTCGGCGTGGCCGCGGCTCTTGCTCTGGCGGCCTCGGCACCTTGCGCGCAGGCGCAATCCTTTATCAATGTGCTGACCGGTGGCACCTCCGGCGTCTACTATCCGCTCGGGGTCGCGATCGGGAAGATCTACGGCGACAAGATTCCTAACGTGAAGACGCAGGTGCAGGCCACCAAGGCGTCGGTCGAGAATCTGATCCTGCTCCAGCAGGGTCGCGGCGAGATCGCGTTCACGCTGGGTGACTCGCTGAAAGCGGCCTGGGATGGCGACGAGGAAGCAGGCTTCAAGTCCAAGCTCGACAAGCTGCGCACGATCGGCGCGATCTATCCGAACTACATCCAGATCGTCGCGACTGCCGAGAGCGGCATCAAGACGCTTGCGGATCTCAAGGGCAAGAGCCTGTCGGTCGGCGCGCCGAAATCGGGCACGGAGCTGAATTCGCGCGCCATCCTGGCGGCGGCCGGCATGAGCTACAAGGATCTTGGCAAGGTCGAGTATCTGCCGTTTGCCGAATCCGTCGACCTCATGAAGAACCGCCAGCTCGGCGCGACGCTGCAATCGGCCGGGCTCGGCGTGGCCTCGCTGAAGGATCTGTCGACCTCGAGCCCGATCGTGGTGGTGTCGGTGCCGAAGGAGACCGTCGACAAGATCGGCCTGCCCTTCATCGCGGCGACCATTCCCGCCAACACCTACACCGGGCAGGACAAGGACGTGCCGACTGCGGCGGTGGTCAACTACCTCGTCACCAGCTCGGCGGTGTCGGACGATCTCGCCTACCAGATGACAAAACTGGTCTACGAGTCGCTGCCCGAACTCGCCAACGCGCATGCGGCCGGCAAGGAGATCAAGCTCGAGACGGCCGCCAGCGGCAGCCCGGTTCCGCTGCACCCCGGCGCGATCCGCTATTACAAGGAAAAGGGGCTGATCAAGTAACGTCGGCCTCGTTATCGGACGTCATGGCCGGGCTTGTCCCGGCCATCCACGTTCTAAGGCCAGGCGAGAAAGATCGTGGATGCCCGGGACAAGCCCGGGCATGACGGCGCGGATGGACCGTGCCAATGCTATAAGCGCTCGACGATTGGGGATGGGTTGAAATGCTGGAGAAGGCAGAGGGCGCTCAAGAGCCCATCAAGGTCGAGTTCGACAATTTCGAGCACGGTTTTCCGGAAGGCTTTGGCCCGGGCTGGTGGGGCACGCTCGCCTACTGGATCGGCATCGCCTTCGCGATCTTCCAGCTTTATGTCGCGGCCTTCAATTATCTGCCGAGCCAGGTGGTGCGCGGCGTCCATGTCGGCTTCCTCATTCTCCTCACCTTCGGCCTGATCGGCAACTTCACCGCCAAAAGCGATTTCGGCCGCGCGATCGGCTGGCTGATCGGCGGCATGGGCTTTCTGTGCGGGCTCTATCAATGGATCTTCTATGCGGATCTGATCGCACGTGACGGCGATCCGACGCGCCTCGATCTGGTGGTCGGCACGCTGCTCGCCGTCCTGATCTTCGAGGGCACGCGGCGGCTGATGGGCGCAGCGCTCCCGCTGATGTGCGGCGCCTGTCTCGTCTACTGGTTCTTCGGCCAGTATCTGCCGTCACCGCTCAACCATCGCGGCTATGATTTCGACCAGATCGTCACGCATCTGTCGTTCGGCACCGAAGGTTTTTACGGCGTGCCGATCTACGTCTCGGCGACCTACATCTTCCTGTTCATCCTGTTCGGCTCGTTCCTGGAGCGCGCCGGCATGATCCAGCTCTTCACCGACGTTTCTCTTGGGTTATTCGGCAGGACCCGCGGCGGCCCGGCCAAGGTCGCGGTGTTCGCCTCGGGCATGATGGGCACGATCTCCGGCTCCGGCGTCGCCAACGTCGTCACCGTCGGCCAGTTCACGATTCCGCTGATGATCAGGTTCGGCTATCGCCGCGCGTTCGCGGCCGGCGTCGAAGCGACAGCGTCGATGGGTGGGCAGATCATGCCGCCGGTGATGGGCGCGGTCGCCTTCATCATGGCAGAGACGCTCGGCGTCCAATATTCTGAGATCGTGAAGGCGGCCGCGATTCCCGCGATGCTCTATTTCGCCTCCGCCTTCTGGATGGTGCATCTGGAGGCCGGCAAGCACGGGCTCACCGGCATGAAGCGCTCGGAGATTCCGAGCGCCTGGAAGGCCCTGGTGACGCGCTGGTATCTCGTGCTGCCGCTCGCGGCGCTGGTCTACATGCTGTTCGAAGGTTTTACGCCGCTCTATGCCGGCAGCATGGGCCTCGCGCTCACAGTGGCGCTGATCCTTGGCACCGCCATCACGACAGGCGCGTCTTCGATGGCGATCCGCTATGTCTTCTGGATCGGGCTCGCGCTCGTCGTCGCGGCGCTCTCGCGCGACGGCCTTCAGATCGTGCCGGTCGCAGGCGTCGTCGTCGCGCTGATCGTGATCACTGCGTTCGTGCGTGGCGGATTTTCCGCCCTGCGCGCCTGCCGCGATGCCTTGGCTGAAAGCGCCAAATCCGCGATCACCGTCGGCATGGCCTGCGCCATCGTCGGGGTCATCATCGGCATGATGTCGCAGACCGGCGTCGGCACCATCTTCGGCGGCTGGGTGATCGGTCTCGGCGAGAAGAGCCTGTTCTTGGCGCTGATCATGACCATGCTGCTGTCGATCCTGCTCGGCACCGGCATCCCGACCATCCCGACCTACATCATCACGGCAGCGCTCGCGGCGCCCGCGTTGGCCAAACTGGGTGTGCCCCTGATCGCAAGCCACATGTTCGCGTTCTATTACGGCATCATGGCGGACCTCTCGCCGCCGGTGGCGCTGGCCGCGCTTGCCGCAGCACCGATCGCGAAGGAGAATCCGGACAAGATCGGCTGGGAGGCGATGCGCATCGCGCTCGCCGGCTACGTCATCCCCTTCATCTTCGTCTATTCGCCGGCGCTGATGCTGCAGGGCGGCGATCCCATGGCGGCCAAGCTCGGCTTCTACGGCGCGGTGGCATTGGCGACTGTCAAGGCGCTGGTGGCGATCGCGCTGTTCGGCATGGTCGCGATCGAATTCCTGTTCACGCGCCTGACGTTCCTCGAACGTTTGGTCGCGCTCGGTGCCGCGCTGTGCCTGCTCGGCGACTTCCCGTTCAGCGACACCGCGGGCTTCCTGCTCGCCGCTGCGATCGTGCTGTGGCAGTGGCGGCGGCGGCCGCCGGCGCCGGTCGAGGCGGTGTGAGCCTCTGCCTCGTCACAGCCTCAGGCCTGAAGGCGCTGGCGCTGTCCGCGTTCACACTGGTGTGGACGCATTCGATCGCGAAGGTCGACTGGCAGGAAGACTGGCGCGTCACCCCCGCCGGGCTCGAACTGGTGCAGGCACGCGTGAAGGGCACCGGCCCCGGCATGGAGCCGCCGCCCGAGGCGCGCCTCGTCGACGGCTGGTTTCAATGGAGGCCCGCGCGCGCGCCGATGCCGGAGGTCGTGCTGGGCAATTCGGACGCGGCTGGCGAATGGCGGCTATGCCATGACGGCAAGTGCCGGACGTTGTCCGAGATTGTCGGTCATCCCATTGGTGCTAACGTCACAAAGATGATCGTCTGCAAAGAACAATAATAAGGGAGACACGCGATGGGTCGGCTCAAGGGCAAGGTTGCGATGGTGGTGGGTGCCGGCTCGATCGGGCCTGGTTGGGGCAACGGCAAGGCCACCGCGGTCACCTTTGCCCGCCAGGGTGCGCAGGTGTTTTGCGTCGATCGCAACGGCGCGGCCGCCGAGGAGACCGCGAAGATCATCGCGGACGAAGGCGGCCAGGCGAGCGCGTTCACGGCCGACGTCTCGCATGCGCGCGAGGTCGAGGCGATGGTCGCGGCATGCCTCAAGGCCTACGGCCGCATCGACGTGCTCGACAACAATGTCGGCATCGCCGAGATGGGCAGCGTGGTCGAAGTGACCGAGGAAAGCTGGGACCGGGTCTTCAGCGTCAACCTCAAGAGCGCCTATTTCGCCATGAAGCACGTCATCCCCGTGATGGTGAAACAGGGCGGTGGCTCGATCATCAACATCTCCTCGATCGCTTCGATCCGCCACATGGGCATCTCCTACGTCACGTACGGCACCTCGAAGGCGGCGATGAACCAGATGACCCGCACCACCGCGATCGAGTTCGCGCGCCACCATGTCCGCGTCAACGCGATCCTGCCCGGCCTGATGAAGACGCCGATGGTGGAACATTCCGCAGGTCTTGCGAACAGCTATGCCAAGGGCGATGTTGAAGCGATGTGGCGGGCGCGCGATGCGCAAGTGCCGATGGGCCACATGGGCGACGCTTTCGACGTCGCCAACGCCGCGCTGTTCCTGGCCTCGGACGAAGCGAAATATGTGACGGGCATCGAGCTCGTGGTGGACGGCGGGATCACGTGCAAGGCGGGGGCCTAGGCGTCGTTCCGTGTTCGCCGTCGTCCTGGACAAGCGAGCGTAACGAGCGCTGATCTAGGACCCATAACCCCAGGGAGAAGTTTGACGAAGGCTGGCGGCTCCGGCTACTTCAACATTCGGCATTCGGGGTAATGGGTCCTGGCTTTCGCCAGGACGACATCATTGCGCCAGCGCCAGAATCCCGCCGGCGAATGAATGCCATGCCGCCGTTTCGCTGATCGGCCAGTTCAGCACCTTCACCGCCAGCAGCGCGAGCGTGCCGGTGATGTAGACTGGATGCACTCGGCCCGCGGTGCGCCAGTCGCGTACCATGGCGACGACGAGCAGCAGCGAAGCGACCATCGCGGGCGCGATGGTGACGGGCACCGGCGGCGGCCCTGGCGGTCCCGAAGGCGCGAGGAAAGTGAGAAACCAGCGCGCGATCGCGGCATCGAGGATGGAGACCGCCGCGAGCAGCATCAGGCGTTTGTGAATCTCCGGCTTTCGCGTGTTCATGATCGCGAGCACGAATACACCAGCGAAGAACGCGATCCCGCTCATCGGCACGATCGAGAAGGCGATGCCGGCCTCTTTCTGGCCGAGCGCCGCGGAATGCTGCATCACATGGACGGAGGCGAGGAAGCCGAAGATCGTCATCGCGGTCGCGAGCGAAGCGCCGGCTATGCCGAGCGCACGGTGATTGACCATGCGGCCTGAGGCGGCGAGCCACGTCTGGATCACGAAATAGAGAGACCAGGTGAAGAACAACAGGCCGTGGAAATGAATGACGGGGCTTGCGGACAATGTCCGGTTCGCGAGCGGCACAAAATAGGTCGGTGCGAAGCCGAGAAAGGCGGTGGCCGCGCAGGCCAGTGCCATGTGGAGATAGAAATATCGTGCGGGCGACGCATCTCGCGCGCGCACACGACGGTCGTCGATCAGGGTCGTCATGAGGGATGAGTCTGGAGAGGCGGCGTTTGGTTCAAACCCCTAGCCACCTGTGCAGGGCGCTTGTCGGGATGACGAAATCTAACCCCCCGCGCTCAGTTCCGCGCGATCGAGCTCCTCCTCGATCCTGTGAAACGCGTCGTCACCGATCACCTCGGTGGCCCGGAGGTCGAAGATCGATTTTCGCGCGGCTTCGATGGCGCGGCGGCGCAGCGGATCGGCGGGCAATTCGCCGTTGGTGATGCCACCATGGGGATCGTCGTCGGCCTGCATCAGGATGGCACGATATTCGAGCCGCAGGATTTCGGCTTCCTCCGACGGATCGTCCTCGATCGCGTCGAGCGCCGCGCGATAGGCGACGGCGCGGGCGCGCGCGACCTCGATGCCGACGGGATTGTCGTCCTTGAGGCCGAACGCCAGGATCAGCGGCCGCAAGGTCAGGCCCTGCACGACCAGCGTGCCGAGCACGACCGCAAACGCCGAGAAGACGATGAAGTCACGATGCGGAAAGTTTTCCGGCAAGGCAAAGGCGGTGGCGAGCGTGACGAGGCCGCGCATGCCACACCAGGAGATGATGAGGCCGCCCTTGGCGGAGGCGACCTGCTTCGGATCCTTGGGGTGATAGATCCCGTGCGCCACCAGCGTGCGCAGCGTCGTGCGGTAGAGCGTGACCCAGGCCAACCGGACCAGGACCACGGTGAGCAGGATCCAGGCGGCGGCCAGGCAATAGTCCCAGCGCACGTCCGCGTCCAGCCGCGTCCAGATCGGTCGCATCTGCATGCCGATCAGCATGAACGCGAGCACGTTGAGCACGAACACCATCGTATCCCACACCGCGTAGGACGGCACCCGCAACCGCGCCGGCATGCGAGCGGGTGCAGCGCGTGCCATCGTGATGGCGTACACGACGATGGTGAGGATGCCGGAGAGGCCGAGATGTTCAGCGCCGATCCAGACCATGAAGGTAGTGGCGAATTGCATGATGATCGAACTGGGAGCCTCCGTGATCCGCACGATCACCAGTGGCATGACTCGCGCGGCGAGATAGCCGGCAACGACGCTGCCGACCAGGGCCAGAGCCATGGTTGGCGCGACCTGGCTCCATGCCAGATGCTCGGTGGCGGTCGCTCCGACGGCGATGCGATAGATCAAGAGCGCGGTCGCGTCGTTGAGCAGGCTCTCGCCTTCCAGGACCTTCACCATGCGGTGAGGCAGCTTCACCTGGCTCAGGATCGCGACCGCGGCGGCCGCGTCCGGCGGGGCCACGATGGCGCCGAGCGCAACCGCGGCGGCCCAGGGCATATCAGGCATCAGCCGGTGCGCGACGTAGGCCACAGCGGCCGTGGTCAAGCCGACCGCGGCGACGACGAGGGTGGAGACCGGAACCCAATTGTTGCGGAGATCGCGCAGCGAGGTGTCGAAGGCGGCATCGAGCAGGACCGGTGCGACAAAAAGAGCCAACGCCAGGTCGGGCTCCAGCGTCCAGGACGGGCTCGACGGCACAAAGGCGATCAGTGCGCCCCCGATTGCGAGAAAGGTCGGGTAGGGGACCTTGATCCGCCGCGCCAGCGCCGATAATGCAACGGCGCCGAGCAGAAGCACGATGATCCATTCGAATGTCGACACGTTGATCCCCGAACCCGATTTGAGCGGCGCCACAAGCTAGCACCAATCCGGTCGTATGATGGATGGTGCAGCCCCAAGGCAAGACCTCAAGGCGGACCTTAACTCAAGACTTTCCAACTGTGGCGAGCATGCGTTTTCTCATTCAATGGTCCGGCGCCGGGTTGCTCTTTGCGCTCTCGTTCGTTGCGGCTCATGCTGCGACCGGCGGCGAGCCGGCCGCGGTGCCGCAGGTCGACATCGCGCCGTGCCTCGCGGCTGCCGCAGCCGACGACATCGACAAGGCCGCCACGGCCTGCGCCGCCGTGATCGACAACGAGAAGACGGCGAAAGGGGACCTGATCAAGGCGCTGATCGCGCGCGGCGGGCTTTATGCGCGGCACGACCAAGTCGACCGCGCGATCGCCGACGACAGCCGCGCGCTGGAGCTCGATTCCGGTCTCGCCGATATCTTCAACGCGCGGGGCGAACTCTGGCTAAGGAAGGGCGACAAGCCCAAGGCGGTGCAGGATTTCGGTGCGGCGTTGAAAATCGATCCGAACCACGAGAAGGCCAAGCCCAATCACAAGGCGATGGCGCGCGAGATCGAGCGGATCGGCGCGCAGATGGCAGTCGCGGGCAAGCCCAGTTTCATTTGCAAGGGTGTGCGCCGTCCCGTCGAGAAGGCGATCTGCGCCAACCGCGAGCTCGCAGATCTCGACCGCGAGATCTTTGCCGCCAACGCGCGCGTGTTGCGCGAAGCCCGCAATGCAGGCGAAGCGAAGGCGCTTCAACGCGAGCAGGACGATTTCATCGCCGGCCGCAACGCCGGGTTCGGCCGGCCGGGGTACGATTTGAAGAAGGCGATGCAGGAGCGGCTGCAGCGGCTCAACGGGGTGGACGGGTATTGAGGCTCCTCGTCTCGCTCGTAAGAGCGGGACGAAGGAGGGAAGGGATCGGTGCGCCGCTGGCACGCCTCGATTTGAACCGATTCTTTGGCTGCCGCGACAATGGTGAAAGCCTGATGTCCCGGAGCCCTATGCCATGTGCGGCACGCATCCTTCCGCGCAAATGCTCTCGTTTGCAAAAATCTCGTTTCGCTCGCTCCTGCTCAGCGCGGCAATGAGCGTCGTTCTCGTCGCCCCTGCTTCGGCCGGCGTCGATTGCGTAATCGGGAGCAAGGCCGCTCCGGCTGAGCTGATCCCGGCCTGCAGCGCCATCATCGACCAGGCCTCGAATCCATCCCTCGATCGCGCCGCGGCATTGCTGGTGCGCGCCGACGCCAATGCGCGAACCTCGGGCGCCCTCACGCAGGCGCTGCGAGATATCGATCGCGCCATCGCACTCGATGGCAAGAACGCAAAAGCCTGGCGCCTGCGCGGTGATCTCCTGCGCGAGGCCGGCGGCGATCTCAACCGCGCCGCGGCGGACCTCAGCAAGGCCATCGAGCTCGATCCGCAGGATTCGGAATCTTACGAGCTGCGCGGCGTCGTCTACACCAACCAGCACCGGCTCGACCGCGCGCTTGCCGATTACGACCAGGCGATCAGGCTGAAGCCTGACAATGCACAGGCCTGGTCCGACCGCGGCGTGACCTATTATCTCGGCGGCGACAACGAGAAGGCGATCCGCGATCTCAGCGAGGCGTTGCGCCTCGATCCGAACCGGCCGCGCAGCTACACCAATCGTGGCGCCGCCTACAAGAAGCTCGGCCAGCTCGACAAGTCGGTTGCCGACGACGGCGAGGCGATCCGGCTCGATCCGAAAGTGCCCGAATATTACGACAATCGCGGGCTGGCGCTGGCCGCGATGGGGGAGTACGACAAGGCGATTGCCGATTACGATCAGGCGCTCCGGCTGGCACCGCGGCCGAATTTCTTCACAAACCGCGGCGATTCCTACCACCTGAAGGGCGAGCTTGGCGCGGCGCTGAGCGATTACGAGGCCGCGCTGAAACTCGATCCGAATTTCGCGCTGACCTACAACAACCGCGCCGTGCTCTACAAGAAGATGGGCGAGCGCAAGAAGGCGCTGGCCGACTACGAGACCGCGCTGCGGCTCGATCCCGGCAACGACAATGCGGCCGGCGGCCGCCGAACCATGATCGCGGAGATCGCGAAATTCGGCGGCGAGCCGCTGCGGCCGCTCGCGGCGAATTCCGGCAATGGCCCGTCGTTCGATTGTGCCACCGCGAAGCGCGAGGTCGAGAAGGTGATTTGTGCCGATCCGCAGCTGGGGGTGCTCGATCGCCAGATCGCCGAGACCTACGAGCGCGTGCTGAAATCGGCCGGGTCCCGCTTCGCCGGCGGCCTCCGTCGCACCCAGCGCGATTTCCTCACCACCCGCAATACGAGCTTCGGCCGCCCCGGCTATGATCTCAGGAAGGTCATGCAGGAGCGGCTGCAGCGGCTGAATGCGATGGATAGCTGAGCATTGTTCTTTTCAGCTTGAACCGCGGCCCGTTCCCGGGAAAATACCCCTCAAACAAGGCCGGTACTTGATCCCTGTCATGGCGGGACGTCTGTCCTGCAACAAGGTCAAGGCCAGGCGAATAAGGGAACGGGAGCGCGGGAATGAACGTCCGAGGAAACATCGACGGAAAAAGTCTCTATCACGAGGTTTATGCGCGCTCGCTGGCTGACCCCAAGGGCTTTTGGGCCGAGGTGGCCAAGGAGATCGACTGGATCGAGCCACCGAAAAAGATCTTCGATCCCTCGCAAGGCGTCTACGGCCGCTGGTTCAGCGGTGGCGTCGTCAACACCTGCTACAACGCGCTTGACCGTCAGGTCGAACGCGGCCGCGCCGACCAGGTCGCGCTGATCCATGATTCGCCGCTGGCAAATAGCGTCACCAAATTCACCTACGCCGAACTGCTGGCCGAAGTGCAGGCGCTTGCCGCCATCATGCAGGATTTTGGTGTCGCCAAGGGCGATCGCGTCATCCTGTATATGCCGATGGTCCCCGAGGCCGTCGTCGCGATGCTCGCCTGCGCGCGCATTGGCGCGGTGCACTCCGTGGTGTTCGGTGGCTTTGCCGCGAAAGAGCTCGCCACCCGCATCGACGATGCGCAGCCAAAGTTGATTCTGTCGGCGAGTTGCGGCATCGAGCCCGGCCGGATCGTGCAGTACAAGCCGCTGCTCGACGAGGCGATCAGGCTTGCGGGGGCAAAGCCGAAGGCCTGCATCGTGCTGCAACGTCCGCAGCTCGTCTGCGCCCTCACGCCCGGCCGCGACTATGATTGGGCGGGCCTGCGCCGCAAGGCGATGAACGACGGCAAGAAGGCGCCTTGTGTGCCCGTCGCCGCTACCGATCCGCTCTACATCCTCTATACGTCAGGCACGACCGGCATTCCCAAGGGTGTCGTGCGCGACAATGGCGGCCATCTCGTCGCGGTGAAATGGTCCATGTTCAACCTTTATGGCGTCAAGCCGGGCGAGGTCTGGTGGTGCGGCTCCGACATCGGCTGGGTGGTCGGCCACAGCTACATCGTCTACGGCCCGCTGCTGCATGGCGCGACCTCGATCATGTATGAGGGCAAGCCGGTCGGCACGCCCGATGCCGGCGCGTTCTGGCGCGTGATCAGCGAGCACAAGGCCGTCGCCTTCTTTACTGCGCCGACCGCGTTCCGCGCGATCCGGAAAGAAGATCCGGAAGGAAAATTCATCCGGCAATACGACCTCTCGACGTTCCGCACGCTGTTCCTGGCCGGCGAGCGCGCCGATCCGCCGACGGTGGAATGGGCGGAGCAGCAGTTGAAAGTGCCTGTGATCGACCATTGGTGGCAGACCGAAACCGGCTGGTGCATCGCCGGCAATCCGGTTGGCTTAGGTCAGCTGCCGGTGAAGCACGGGTCGCCGACGGTGCCGATGCCGGGCTATCAGGTCGACGTGGTCGACGAAGCGGCAAAGCCGGTCGGTCCGAACACCATGGGTTCGATCGTCATCAAGCTTCCGATGCCGCCGGGCTGTCTGCCGACGCTGTGGAATCAGGACGAACGGTTCAAGGAAGCCTATCTCACCGAATTCCCCGGCTACTACAAAACGTCGGATGCCGGCTACAAGGACGACGACGGCTATGTCTTCGTCATGGGCCGCACCGACGACATCATCAACGTCGCCGGCCATCGGCTCTCCACCGGCGGCATGGAGGAGATCCTGGCTTCGCATCCCGATGTCGCTGAATGCGCCGTGCTCGGCGTCAAGGACGCGATCAAGGGCGAGGTGCCCTGCGGCTTCCTGGTGCTCAAGGCGGGTGTGAAACGGGCCCCGGCCGAGATCGAGAAGGAGATCGTCGCGCTGGTGCGCGACAAGCTCGGTCCCGTTGCCGCGTTCAAGCTCGCCATCACCGTCGGCCGCCTGCCCAAGACGCGATCCGGAAAGATCTTGCGCGGCACGATCAAGAAGATCGCAGATGGTGAAGCTTGGACCATGCCGGCGACGATCGAGGACCCCAAGGTGCTGGACGAGATCGGCGATGCGCTGAAGGGGCGGGTGTGAGGTTTGCAATGGGGCTTGAATAGGCCGCATTTTTCCGCTCAATCCTCATCCTGAGGACCTGGCGCGCGTCTCGAAGGATGAAAGGCCCCGCTGCGGCAGCTTGGCCTGCATGGTTCGAGACGCCCGCTGCGCGGGCTCCTCACCATGAGGATGAAGGGCCTGCCATGAATTCGAAGCCGTTTCTAGCGATTGCATTTGCGGGCCTCATTCTCTCCGCCTGCTCCGCGCGCTACCAGACGCCGGTGGCGATGGGCGGCGATGATGACGACGCGGTCTGCCAGAGCCGCGGCTATGCGGCCGGATCGCCCGAATACGTGGCGTGCCGCAAGGACCGCGACGTCCAGCGCAGTTCCGCGACCACCCGCGCCGACCGCCGCCAGCGCGACCTCGGCGAATACATGCTGAACCATCCGGACCGGCCATAAAGGCTGCGCTGCGCCGCTGCGCTCGCAATGACGAGGTTGCTGAAGCTTCTTGCGTCAGACTAGAAACGCGGCGAGTTTCCCCGCCGCGTTTGCATTCGATGACGACTGAAGTGGAAGGATTACTCCTCCTCCTGGTCCTGCTTCTTGCCGCCGAGCGTCTTCAGCTTGGCGAACACAGCATCGACGTTGAGATCGTCGCTGGACCTCTCCGCGGGTTCGTACTCGTCCTTCTTGGTGGTTTCTGAGGCCGGCAGCAAAGTGGCGCCGCCATAGGCTGCGTCGATCGGCTTTTCCTTCGCCGCGCGCGCGACCTCGAAATCGAGCTCGATCTGCGAGCAGAGGCCGAGGGTGACGGGATCGATCGGCGTCAGCTGGGAGGTGTTCCAGTGGGTGCGATCGCGGACACTCGCGATCGTACTCTTGGTCGTGCCGACCAGGCGCATGATCTGGGCGTCCTTGAGCTCGGGATGGTTGCGCAGCAGCCAGAGGATGGCGCTCGGGCGTTCGTGGCGGCGCGAGACCGGGGTGTAGCGCGGGCCCTTGCGCTTGGGCTGCGGCGGCAGCACCACCTTGCTCTCCTGGAGGCGGAGCCGGTAGTCCGGGTTGTTCTCGCCCTTCTCGATTTCCTCGCGGGTCAGCTGGCCATTGGAAAGGGGATCCATGCCCTTGATGCCCTGGGCGGCGTCGCCATCGGCGATCGCGCGCACCTCGAGGGGGTGCATTTTGGTGAAATCGGCGACCTGATCGAAGGTCAGCGCGGTATTGTCGAGCAGCCAGACGGCGGTCGCCTTGGGCATCAGAGGTGCGTTGCTCATGGCAAATCTCCTTTGTGCTTCGCCCACCCCTTTGGAGGCGAAACCGGTGGTCATCAGCGATGACTGGGAATTCGCGCTATATAAGCCCGGAGGGGCTAGCCACGCAATGGTTCTGCTATAGATAGTGCCTTGACAGCGCCCGAAAGGGGGCCCAATTCCCTCTGAAGTCTCTGTAAGACCGTACCCAAGCCCTGTTCATCCATCGACCGCTTCCCGCCCATTTGGCGAGGTGATTCGGTCCCGAGATCGCTCAATGTCAGCCAAACCAGACCTCAAGATCGTGCTTTGTTCTCCCCGTGGCTTCTGCGCCGGGGTGGTCCGGGCGATCGACACCGTGGAACGGGCGCTCGATAAATACGGCGCCCCCGTCTATGTTCGCCACGAGATTGTGCACAATAAATACGTCGTCGATGGGTTGAAGAAGAAGGGCGCGATCTTCGTCGAGGAACTCGCCGAGATCCCGGAAAACACCACCGCGCCGGTGGTGTTCTCGGCCCATGGCGTGCCGAAATCGGTCCCGGCCGACGCCACCTCCCGCAATTTGTTCTCGCTGGATGCGACCTGCCCCCTGGTCACCAAGGTGCACCGCGAGGCCGCGATCCATTTCAAGCGCGGCCGCGAGATCTTCCTGATCGGGCATTCCCATCATCCGGAGGTGGTGGGCACGCTCGGCCAGCTCCCGACCGGCGCCGTGACCCTGATCGAGACTGCCGAGGACGCCAAGACCATCGCCCCGAAGGACCCGAACAACCTCGCCTTCGTGACCCAGACCACGTTGTCGATCGACGACACCGCGGAGATCGTGGCGCTCCTGAAGGAACGCTTCCCGAACATCAACGGGCCGCACAAGGAAGACATCTGCTACGCCACCACCAACCGCCAGCTCGCGGTGAAGAAGGTGGCGCCGGTGGTCGACGCCCTGATCGTGGTCGGTGCGCCGAACTCGTCGAACTCGCAGCGCCTGCGCGAAGTCGCCGAACGCGAGGGTTGCCCGATCGCCGTGCTGGCGCAGCGCGCCACCGAAATCGACTGGAAGCGGTTCGAGAACATCACCAGCCTCGGCATCACCGCGGGTGCCTCGGCACCGGAAGTGATCGTCGAGGAGATCATGGACGCGTTCGCCGAGCGCTTCACGCTGCATGTGGAGACGGTCTCGGCCGCGGAAGAGAACGAGTTCTTCCCGCTGCCGCGCCAGGTGCGCCCCGAAGCCGCCGCCGAGTAGACGTTCATGGCGGTCTACACCGACGTTGCCGCCGACGAGCTTGCGGACTTCCTCAACCAATACGATCTCGGCGAGTTGCTCTCCTACAAGGGCATCGCCGAGGGCGTCGAAAATTCCAACTTCCTGCTGCATACGACCAAGGGGTCGTTCATCCTCACGCTCTATGAGAAGCGCGTGGCGAAGAACGATCTGCCGTTCTTCCTCGCGCTGATGACGCATCTTGCCGAGCACGGCGTCAACTGCCCGCTGCCGGTGAAGGGAACGGACGGCGAGGCGTTGCGCGAGCTGTCGGGCCGGTCGGCCGCGATCATCACCTTTCTCGAAGGCGTCTGGCCGCGCAAGCCGAACGCGGTCCATTGCGCCGGCGTTGGCGAGGGGCTCGCCAGGATGCATCTGGCCGGCGCGAATTTCGCGATCAGGCGTGCGAACGCGCTGTCGGTCCCGGGCTGGCGGCCGCTGTTCGATGCCGCATCACACCGGGCCGACGAGGTGCAGCCCGGCCTGCGCGCGTTCCTGAGCCAAGAGCTCGACTACCTCGAGAGCGGGGTCTGGCCGACGCTTCTGCCCGAAGGCGTGATCCACGCCGACCTCTTCAACGACAACGTCTTCTTTCTCGGCGACAAGTTGTCAGGGATCATCGACTTCACTTTCGCCTGCAATGACTGGCTCGCCTATGATGTCGCGATCTGCCTCAACGCCTGGTGCTTCGAGCCGGATCATTCCTTCAACGTCACCAAGGCGCGGGCCTTCCTCAATGCCTATGGCCGCGTGCGAAAGCTGTCCGAGCCGGAAGAGGCAGCGCTGCCGCTGCTCGCGCGCGGCGCTGCGATGCGCTTCCTGCTGACGCGGCTGGTCGACTGGCTCAACGTTCCGCCCGGCGCGCTGGTTCGGCCGAAGGATCCGCTGGAATATGTCCGCAAGCTGCGCTTCCACCAGAGCGTTTCCAGCGTGCGCGACTACGGGCTGATGCCGTCGGGGCTGGTGGCGTGAGCGAGCTTCCGATTGTCACGATCTACACCGACGGCGCCTGCTCGGGAAATCCGGGGCCCGGCGGCTGGGGCGCGATCCTGAAGTTCGGCGACAAGGAAAAAGAACTGAACGGTGGTGAGCGCCACACCACCAATAACCAGATGGAATTGATGGCGGCGATCTCCGCGTTGGAAGCGCTGAAGAAGCCGTGCACGGTCGATCTCTATACCGACAGCCAATATGTCCGTCAGGGCATTACCGGCTGGATCCACGGCTGGAAGCGCAACGGCTGGCGCACCGCCGACAAGAAGCCGGTGAAGAATGTCGAGCTATGGCAGCGCCTGGATGCCGCGCTGAAGGCCCATGACGTGCGGTGGCACTGGGTCAAAGGTCACGCAGGCCATCCCGAGAACGAACGCGCCGACCAGCTCGCGCGCGACGGGATCGTGAAGGCGCGGTTGCAGCAGAGGCTGGCGGAGTAGGCGCGCGGTCGGCGCTCCTTCCTCATGCTCCGCCGTCATCGCCCGGCTTGACCGGGCGATCCAGTACGCAGCGGCCTCTCGATTCAACAACAACTGCTCTGGAATACTGAATGCCCCGCTTTCGCGGGGCATGACAGAGTCGTTTGTGGCTGAAAGCGGCGTCTAAAGCTTACAGCTGCCCGAGCAGCGTATCGCCGCCGGACACCTCGACCTTGCCGGGCATCGCCTCGAGGTTCAGCTTCTTGACCACGCCGTCCTCGACCAGCATCGAATAGCGCTTGGAGCGGATGCCGAGACCGTTGCCGGAGGCGTCGAGCTCCATGCCGATCGCCTTGGTGAAGTCGGCATTGCCGTCGGCGAGGAAGATGGCCTCGTCGCGTTGGTCGGTATCGCGCTTCCAGGCGTTCATGACGAAGGCGTCGTTGACGGAGACGATGGCGATGGTGTCGACGCCCTTGTCCTTCAGGGCGTAGGCGTTGAGGAAAATGCTCGGCAGATGCATCTTGTGGCAGGTGCCCGTATAGGCGCCGGGCACCGCGAACAGCGCCACTTTCTTGCCCTTGAAGATGTCGTCGGTGGTCTTCACCTGCGGGCCTTCGGCCGTCATCACGCGGAATTTCGCCTCGGGCAGTTTGTCGCCAGTCTGGATCGCCATCGTCAGTCTCCCTGAAAATCGGTCCCGCTTTTTAGACCGTGCGGCGGCGCTGCACAATGTTGCCGGTAGGGCAGGCGGTGAGGGCGGGACCCTTCACCGTTATGTCATCAGCCGGCGAACCCGCCGCCGTCGAGGAAGGCCTGCTCGTCCGGGGTGGTGTCGCGGCCGAGCAGATGGTTGCGGTGGGGGAAGCGGCCAAACCGCCGGATGATGTCGGCGTGCTCACGCGCGTATTTCAGATTTTCGGCATTGTCGGTGTTTTGAAACAGCGCGACGCAGTGCAATTGGTCGGGCAGGTGCTCGGAATGCATGAAGGGCAAATAGAGGAATTCGAGCAGGACCGGATCGATCCTTTGATCTGCGCCCCGCGCAATGGCGCGGCGGGCGACGTCGCGCGCCAGCGCATCGCTGGCAAAGGCCTGCGACGTGCCGCGAAACATGTTGCGCGGAAACTGGTCGAGCACGATGACGAGCGCGAGTGCGCCCTCATCGGTCGCCTCCCATGACGAGAGTTCGCCGGCGACCGCCTTCTGCCACAGCGCGAGAAAGCGGCGCCTGATCTCCGCGTCGAATGCGTCGTTGCGCTCGTACCAGGCATCGCGGCCGGCCTCGCGCCAGAAGGCGAGGATGCCGGCCGGACTGATGTTGCCGTCGTCGGTCATGAACGAAAGAGGCGCTTACGCCGCCTCCGCCTTCTTCTCGTCGCGCAGCTGCCGCCGCAGGATCTTGCCGACATTGGTCTTCGGCAGGTCGGTGCGGAATTCGATGTGCTTGGGCACCTTGTAGCCCGTCAGCTGCTCCTGGCAGAACTTGACCAGGGCCTCCGCCGTGAGGTTCGGGTCCTTCTTGACCACGAACGCCTTCACCGCCTCCCCCGACTTGGAATCGGGAATGCCGATGACGGCGCATTCGAGCACCCCGGGGTTGCTCGCGATCACTTCCTCGATCTCGTTCGGATAGACGTTGAAGCCGGAGACCAGGATCATGTCCTTCTTGCGGTCCACGATCTTGGTGTAGCCCTTCTCGTCCATGATGCCGATGTCGCCGGTGCGGAAATAGCCGTCCGCGGTCATCACCTTGGCCGTCTCCTCCGGCCTGTTCCAGTAGCCCGACATCACCTGCGGGCCCTTGGCGCAGATCTCGCCGGGCTGGCCGAGCGGCATCTCGTTGCCGTCGTCGTCGCGGATCGAGATCCAGGTCGAGGGCACGGGGATGCCGATAGTGCCGTTGAACTCCGGATTGGTCGTGGTGTTGCAGGTCAGCGTCGGAGATGTCTCCGACAGGCCGTAGCCTTCGGCGATGGAGCAGCCCGTGATGGCCTTCCACTGCTCGGCGACGGGGCGCTGCACCGCCATGCCGCCACCGTTCGAGATCTTCAGCTTGGAGAAGTCGAGCTTTTTGAAGTCGGGATGATGCATCAGGCCGTTGTAGAGCGTGTTCACGGCAGGGAAGTTGTTGACCTGGTACTTCGCCAATTCCTTGATGAAGCCCGGGATGTCGCGCGGATTGGGGATCAGGAGATTGCAGCCGCCGGCGCGCACCGCGAGAAGGTAGCAGGCTGTCAGCGCGAAGATGTGATAGAGCGGCAGCGCGCAAACGACCATGAGTTGATCGACATGCGGCGGCGCGGCCATCGCCGGCTGCAGCCAGGCGTCGTTCTGCAGGACGTTGGCGACGATGTTGCGATGAAGCAGGGTGGCGCCCTTGGACACGCCGGTGGTGCCGCCGGTATATTGCAGGAAGGCGACGTCGCCGGGTGACAGCTTCGGCTTGTTGAAGGCCAGAGAGCGGCCGGCGGAGATCGCGTCGTTGAAGGACACCGCGCCCGGCAGCGACCATGCCGGCACCATCTTCTTGACGCGGCGGACGACCAGATTGACGATCACTCCCTTGAAGCCGAGCAGGTCGCCCATGCTGCCGACGATGACGTGCTTGACTTGCGTCTTGGCGATCACCTGCTCGACGGTGTGGGCGAAGTTCTCGAGCACGATGATGGCTTCGGCGCCGGAATCCTTGAGCTGGTGCTCGAGCTCGCGCGGCGTGTAGAGCGGATTGACATTGACCACCGCGAAACCGGCGCGCAGCACGGCTGCGGTCGCGACCGGATATTGCAGCACGTTCGGCATCATGATCGCGACGCGGGCGCCGCGTTGCAGGCCGCGCCCTTGCAGATAGGACGCCATCGCCAGCGACATCTGGTCGAGGTCGCGATAGCTGATCGACTTGTCCATGCAGATGAACGCCTTGCGGTCGGCGAACTTGGCGAAGCTCTCCTCCAGGAGGTCGACCAGCGATGAATATTGCGTCGGCTCGATATCGGCGGGGACGCCGGGCGGATATTGCTTAAGCCAGATGCGCTCCATGGAAACTCCCCTCATTGACCAGAGCCCGTTGTGTCTCGGGCTTGCCTCGTTGCCGTCAGTATCGAGCCTGCCGGAACGGGTGGCAAGCGGTCGAGGCTTAGGACAAACGTCAGGGAGTGGCTACCGGAATCCTTGCAAATGGCGCTGCCGCAACTGCGAAGTGCGGCGCGGTCTCGCCTCGCGTCGGCTGTTAACTGTTGTTGGCGGGCTTGGCGGGCTTGGTCGCGGCCTTGGGCTTGGCGGGCTTGGCCGCCTCGCCGCTCACCGCAGGCTTTGCCACCGCATCGGGCTTGGCTGCGGCATGCTTGGTACCGGCCGGCTTAGCTGCGGACTTGCCGTCGGCCGGCTTTGCGGCCGCCGCCGTCTTGGCATCGGGCTTCGCCGCCGCCGTCTTGGCATCCTTCGGCTTGTCTGCCGCGTCGGGCTTTTTGGCGACGCGCGACTTCTTGCCACGCGGCTTTGGCGTGGCCTGCTGGTCGGCATCGGCCGCGACCGCCGCGATCAGGGCGGTCCCGGTGCGGGTCGGACCGGTATACACCAGCACGGGCTCGGCCGCCGCCGGGGCCGAGGCCATCAGCTCGGAGGCCTTCATCAGAGGCGGCTGAAGCCCGGCCGTGAAGAAGGTGACTTGGGCTTCGCCGCCGGTGGCCGAGGCGGACCCGGACGTGCCGCCATTGGCCGCGATCAGCGCGTCGTCATCGTCGCTGGCCGGCCGCTTGCGATGGCCGCCGCACATGTCGTCACGCAGGTTCGGCGGCGAGGCGTCGACCGAGACCAGCTTGTCAACGGTGCCGAGCGAGGGGCGGAGCCAGGTGAGATTATCTTGCGAGAAGCCGCGCTCCAGCAGCTGCGCCGCCTTCACCGCGCGCGCGGTCCCGGAGTTGGCGCCCAGCACGACGGCGATCAGCCGGCGGCCGTTGCGGGTGGCCGACGCGACGAGATTGTAGCCGGAGGCGCAGATGAAGCCGGTCTTGAAACCGTCGGCGCCGGGATAGCGGCCGATCAGCTTGTTGAAATTGCCGGTGACGCGCTTGCCGAAGCGGATTGCCGGAATGTGCACGAAGTACTCGTACTCGGGCAGGTCGCGCAGGAACGAGCGCGCGAGAATGCCAAGATCCCGCGCGGAGGTGATCTGTCCGTCGGCGGGCAGGCCGTTCGGATTGACGTAGCTCGTCTGCGTCATGCCGAGCTTCTGCGCCGTGTCGTTCATCAGCGCCGAGAAACCATCGATCGAACCGCCAACGCCTTCGGCGAGCACGACGGCCATGTCGTTCGCCGATTTCACCATCATCATCTTGAGCGCGTTGTCGACGGTAAGCTGCGTTCCCGGGCGAAAGCCCATCTTCGAGGGCGACTGCGAGGCTGCCGTCGGCGAAACCGTGAGCAGTGTGTCGAGTGTGAGCTTGCCGTCCTTGACCGCCTTCAGCGTCACATAGGCGGTCATGATCTTGGTGACGGAAGCCGGATACCAGGGAATGGTCGCGTTCTCCGCCTGCAGCACCTTGCCGCTATCGGCCTCGATCAGGAGCAGCGCTTCGGCGCTCGCCGCGCGCGGCGCGAGCAACGCGGCACACGCGAGTGCCGCGGCGAACAGGTTGAACAGGGATTGACGAAGCAGCGGGCGAAGAGCGTGCACTATCCGATTCCGGTCCTTGGAGACCCGCCGGTTCCGGTCGGCTCTCGTGATCTGATGTTCGGTTCTGAAATCCAGCGCCGCCGCTTGCGGCGCCGCAAACCTATACCGGCTGGTGCGTCGGGAATAGGGGCATCAGCCGGGTATTCCGCAATGAAATGGGCCGAATTTCGACGATACGATGGGGACTTGCCAAGGCGGCTTGTTAAGGCGACTTGGCGGCCGTCGCGGCAGCCTCAGCCGCTGTCACGCTGGCCCGTGCGTTCTCCTGAACCATGAATTGAGCCCTGGCGAGGTCGGCGAAATGGCCGCCTTTGGCCACGAGTTCATCGAAAGTTCCGCTTTCGATCACGCGCCCGTTCTCGAACACCAGGATACGCGTGGCATTGCGGATGGTGGAGAGACGGTGGGCGATCACGAAGGTGGTGCGGCCCTTCATCACTTCGTCGAGAGCGGTATTCACCTTGGCCTCGGTGACGGCGTCGAGTGCGCTCGTCGCCTCGTCCAGGATCAGGATCGGCGGATCCTTCAGCAGTGCACGTGCGATCGACAGCCGCTGGCGCTCACCACCCGACAGCATCCGGCCCCGCTCGCCGGCATTGGTCTCGAAGCCGCCGCTGCGCTCGATGAATTCGAGCGCCTGCGCGCGCTCCGCCGCCTTGCGCATCTCGGCCTCGGTGGCGTCCGGCTTGCCGACGCGCAAATTCTCCGCGATCGAGCGGTTGAACAGCAGCGCCTCCTGAAAGACCACGCCGATGTTCCGCCGCAGCGATGTCAGCGTCACCCCGCGCACGTCCATGCCGTCGATCCTGATGAAGCCGGACTGCGGATCGAAGGCGCGATGCAGCAGCGCAATCGCCGTCGACTTGCCGGCGCCCGTCGCGCCGACCAGTGCGATGGTCTGGCTGGGAAGCGCGGTGAAGGAGAGGTCCTCGACCGCCGGCCGCTTGCCGTCATAGGAGAAGGTGACGTCGTTGAATTCGACGAGGCCGGAGAGCCGACCCGCATCGATCGCGTCGTGCCGGTCGTGCACCGCAGGAACCGCATCGAGCACGTTGAAGAACTCGCGCAGGCGCGGGGCTTCCATGAACACGTTGTTGATGAAGCTCACGACCTGCTCCAGCTTCTGGATCAGAAGCGTCGCGAAGCTCACGAACATGACGATCTCGCCGACAGAGGTCAGCCCCTGGTCGTGCAGCGCGATGCCGAAAGTGAAGATCGCGAGCACGGTGATCGTGGTGGAGGCGCGCGTGATGACGGTGACGAGTGCCCACCACGACAGCACCGGCATTTGCGCCGCTAGCAACTCGTCGGCGACGGAGCGCAGGCCCTTCACCTCGGATTCGACGCGGACGAAACTCTGCACCAGCGCGACGTTGCCAAGGGCGTCGGACGCGCGCGCGGAGAGCTCGCTGTAGTGCTCCTCCACCTCCATCTGCATGCCGAAGGTTCTGCGCACCACGAAGGTGGTCAGCGCGGTGAAGACGATGCAGAGCACGAACAGCAGGATTGCAAGCCGCCAGTTCAGGTAGAGCGATAGCGGCAGCAGCACCACGACCGAGAGGATCGCGGCAAAATGCTCTCGAAAGAAGCCGACCCATAACCGCCACAGCGCATCTGTGCCGTTCAGCATCACCTTCATCAACCGGCCCGAATGGGTGCCCGAATGGAAGGTCAGAGGCAGCTGCAGGATGTGCTCGAAATAGTCCGTCAGGACCGCCTGCCGCTGGCGGTGGGAGAGCCGGTCGGCCTGCAACGCTACGACCGCGCTGCAGACGATGGTGAACAGCCCGAACGCGACCCATGCAACCAGGAACGGCCAGGCCGAGTTGGAGCCTGCGACCGTCTTGCCGGAGAGCACATCGACGATCCGGCCGAACAGCACCGGTTCGGCGAATTGCGAGCCCGCAAGCAGGAGATTGACGACCGCAAGCAGCCAGCCCAGCCGTGCCTCCTTACCGAGCAGCTCGAGAACGCGGGTGTAGAGGCGGAGAATGGGCATGGGCGAGGAGCTCGGGCGGCTGGAACGGAGTGAGCGCATACTCTAATCAGGGATCGCCCGTGAGATATAGCGGAAGCTGTCGGTTTTGCTCAGTTGATCAACCGCCCTGCAACTGGCGGCAAGAACCCGCTGTCGAAGATGTCGCCCGCCGCCGGCCGGTTGCGGAATTTGAAATCCTGCCCGATCTGGTCGATCGCGCGATCCATGCGCGCCGGGTCGATGTCGCCGAGGCCGTTGCGACGGACCTCGTCCGTCAGGATGTTGTCGACGAGGACGGTGCGCAGCCGCTCCAGCTCAAGATCGCGATCGCCGCCGTCGATGCGGCTCGCGGCTTCGTCCGCCGCACGCGCCGGGTCCTTGACGGTCGCGTTGATGCCGGCGATCAATGCGCGGACGAATCCCTTCACGGTGTCCGGCTTGGCCGCGGCGAAAGCCGGGTTGACCACGACGGCAAAGCCATAGGCCTCGCAACCATAATCGGCATAGCGAAGCGCGACGAGATCGCCGCCTGGCACGCCGCGGTCGCGCAGGTTCACTGCCGAGAGATAGCTGAAGCCGGCGACGGCATCGACCTGTCCCGCGGAGAGGATCGGCTCGCGCACCGCGGCGCTGATCTTGTGGAATTTCACGTGAGCCGTGTCGATGCCGTTCTGCTGCGCCAGCGCCGGCCACAGCCGCATCGACAGATCGCTATCGGCAACGCCGACGGTTTTGCCGTCCAGGTCGGGCAGGAGGTGGATGCCGCGGCTCCTGCGGGCGACGATCGCGTAGGGCGCGCGGTTGAACAGCACGAATACCGCCTTGACCGGGGTCGCATCCTTGTCGCGGAAGCGGATCAGCTCGTTGATGTCGACGAGCGCGAGCTCGCTGTTGCCCTTGGCGACGCGCGCAAGCGCCTCCGGCGATCCGGCCGCGCTGCTGAAGGAGACGTTGAGACGTTCGGCGCCGAAGCTGCCGTCCTTGGCGGCAAGAAAGAACGGCGCCATGCTCGCATCGATCGGGCGGTCGAAGGTGAAGTGGATCGCAATGGAGGGCACGACGGTCTCGGCCGCGGTAGCATCGCGCGCAGTCAGCACCGCAAGCGAGATTGCAGCGGCCAGCAGACCGCGAAGAGCAATTGTCGTGAATTCGAACATCAGTCGCGCCGGTCCGGTGTTGTTATGGCTTGGTGACGCTCGGAGCGCCGGCTGGCGACAAGCTTGTTCGCGCCAACATGAACGGCGGATGAGCGGCGGTTGCGTCACGATCACGCAACCCCGTTCAGCTTGTGTTGGGGTTGGGGAACCCAACATGGGATGCGGGTGTTTGAGAGACACGAGCCTGTCATCAGGCACCATTCGAGGTCCCAAGGAGGGTCCAGGACATGTTTGACAGATTTTCAGGATTTGCCGGCCGTAAGGCCGTTCTCGCTACCGCCGCGGTGCTGGCGCTGACCGCAATAACCCCGACCGCTTCCTACGCGGGCGGCCGTCATTGGCATGGTGGCGGCGGTGGCGCGGCGGCTGCTGCAGCGTTTGCCGGCATCGTCGGCACCGGTCTTGCGATCGCCGCGACCCGCAACGCCTACGCCTATGACGATGGCCCCTATTATGGCGGCCCCGCCTATTACAGCGGCCCTGCCTATTACGGCGACGGCCCGTATTACGGACCCGGCCCGAACTACCAGTATCAGCGTTACGGCGGCACGGCTCCGTCGGAGCTCTGCGGCCAGGGCCACCGCACCAACTGCTACTAGTTTTGGCCACAACAAAAGGTTGACCACAAACGGGCCGTCGTGCTTGCCGCGGCGGCCCCTTTTTGGGCTCTACTATCGCGCGTTAACGCGCTGGCCATGGGTTTAGAGTAGCGTCGCGTACATGAGTGATTCGCTTGAGCGGCTATATCTGGCTGTGCTCGCGGCCAGGGACCTTGATCCGGCAACATCGCGCACAGCGCGGCTGTTTCAGCGCGGCCCGTCAAAAATGGCGAAGAAGCTGGCTGAAGAGGCCATCGAGGTCGTCATCGACGCGGTCAACGGCGATAGCGAAGCCGTGATCCGGGAAAGCGCAGATCTACTCTACAATCTGACCGTGCTCTGGGCCTCGGCCGGCGTGCGCCCCGAGGACGTCTGGCGCGAGATGACGCGGCGTGAAGACATGCTCGGCATCGCCGAGAAACTGCCGAAGTCGGCTATGAAACTGCCCAAAGTTGCGTCACCGCGTGTCGCCGCCAGGCGGCCAATCGTCGCGCTCGAAGGCCGCACCGCGCGCAAGCGCCACTAGTATTGGCACAAATCGGTCCCATCTCGGCATGGACAAATCCGTCCCATGGTGCTTCATCGCGGCGCCATGCTGAAACGTATTTACGACTGGTGCATCGACGCCGCTCACAAGCCTTACGCGCTCTGGATCATGGGCGCCGTGGCTTTCGCTGAAAGCTCCTTCTTTCCCGTCCCGCCGGACGTGATGCTGATCCCGATGTCACTGGCGCGCCCGCAACGCGCCTGGGTCTATGCGGCGATCTGCACTGCGACGTCGGTGCTGGGTGGCCTTCTGGGCTACGCTATCGGTGCGCTGCTCTTCGACTCGGTCGGCCATTGGCTGATCGAAGTCTATGGCCTCGGCGGCAAGGTCGACGCCTTCCGCGCCTCCTATGCCGAATGGGGCGCCGTGATCATCCTGCTCAAGGGCCTCACGCCGATCCCCTACAAGCTCGTGACCATCACGTCCGGCTTTGCCGGCTACAATCTCGGGCTCTTCATCCTGTGCTCGATCGTGGCGCGTGGCGGGCGCTTCTTTATCGTGGCGATCCTGCTAAACCGCTACGGCGACTGGATCCGGATCAAGATCGAGAAGCATCTCGGATTGGTGGTGGCAATCGGCGCCGCGGTGCTCGTGCTCGGCTTTGTCGTCGCAATCAAATTGATCTAACGCCCAAGGCGCTTTGCCACCGCGCCTCGTTCGGCTACGGTTGCCGCCATGATGCTTCGATCCGGCAATCCGGTCCTGCGACTGGGCACGCTGACATTTGCGGCGCTTTCGGTCCTGCTCGCTGCCGGCGGTACCGGATGGCCGCAATCCGCACCGCCGGCGCTCGGCTTGCAGGAGCAAGGACCGCAGGCCGCACCGGCGCCCTCGACAGCTCCTTCGTCGCCGCCGGCGCACGAGGAAAACCCCGGGCTGATCAACGAAATGGGCAAGCTGTTCGAAAAGCTGCCCTCGATCCTGCCGCCGATCAAAAGCCCGAGCGAGACCATGAACGATTTGTCGCGCCTGGCGAAGCCGTCGACCATGGTGTCGGGACGCGTGGCCTGTCCGGCCTCGTCGAACGGCGCGCCCGACTGCAAGCTCGCCGCCGACAAACTCTGCCAGAGCAAGGGCTACACGGAAGGCAAGAGCCTGAATGCCGACTCCGCGGAAAAGTGCTCGGCCAAGGTTCTGATCCCGGGCAGGCAACGCAAACCGGATGACTGCCGCACTGATACCTTCGTCACCAGCGCGCTGTGCCAGAACTGAGGACGTCGCGCGAGCAAGCAAGGAGCGCCCATGAGCCGCACGGAGCAGGACTTCCTCGGACAGCGTGAGATCGCCGACGACATCTATTACGGCGTCCAGACCATCCGCGGGAAGGAGAACTTCCACATCACCGGCATTCCGATGAACCAGGAGCCTTACTTCGTGAAGGCGCTTGGTTACGTCAAGAAGGCCGCCGCCATGGCCAACCGCGATCTCGGCGCGGTGGACACCAAAGTCGCGGAAGCCATCATCGTGGGCTGCGATCGCGTCATCGCCGGCGATATGATGGACCAGTTCGTCACCGACTTCATCCAGGGCGGGGCCGGCACCTCCACCAACATGAACGCCAACGAGGTGATCGCCAATCTCGCGCTGGAATCGCTCGGCTTTGCCAAGGGCGACTACCAGCACGTCAGCCCCAACGATCACGTCAATTACGGCCAGTCCACCAACGACACCTATCCGACCGCCTTTCGGCTGGCGCTGATCCTGCGGCTCGAGAGCTACATGACGGCGCTGCGTCAGCTCCAGGAGGCGTTCTTCGCCAAGGGCAGGGAGTTCGAGCGCGTGCTGAAGATGGGCCGCACCCATTTGCAGGACGCGGTGCCGATGTCGCTCGGCGCCGAATTCCGCGGCTGGGGCACCACCATGGGCGAGGAGGTCGATCGAATCTCCGAGGCCCGCGCGCTGCTGCGCGAGATCAATCTCGGCGCCACCGCGATCGGCACCTCCGTCACCGCGGCGCACGGCTATCCCAAGCTCGCGGTCCGGCATCTGAGCGCGCTCACCGGCGTCGACTTCATCCTAGCAGGCGATCTCGTGGAGGCGACGTCGGATACAGGCGCCTATGTGCAGCTCTCCGGCGTGCTCAAGCGCACCGCGAGCAAGCTGACCAAGATCTGCAACGACATCCGCCTGCTCGCCTCGGGCCCGCGTGCCGGCTTCAACGAGATCAACCTGCCGCAGCTTCAGCCGGGCTCCTCGATCATGCCCGGCAAGGTCAATCCTGTCATCCCCGAGGTCGTCAACCAGACTAGCTTCCTCGTGATCGGGCTCGACACCACCGTGACGCTCGCGGCGTCCGCGGGTCAGCTCCAGCTCAATGTGATGGAGCCGGTGATCTCGTTCGCGCTGTTCTTCTCGATCCGCACCATGGAGCGCGCGGTCAACAGCCTGCGTGAGAATTGCGTCGTCGGCATCACTGCCAACGAGGAGCACACCCGCAACATGGTGCTGAATTCGCTCGGTATCGTCACGGTGCTGAAGCCGCTGCTCGGCTACAAGGAATGCGCCGAGATCGCGCGCGAGGGCTACAAGAGCGGCAAGTCGCTGCATCAGATCGTCGTCGTCGAGCGCAAGCTGCTGACCCAGGAGAAATGGGACGAGATGTTCTCGTTCGAGCGGCTGATCAATCCGGATTTGCTTGCGTGATGTCGTCGGTCCGCGCTGAATTCCGCGGCTTGGAATTGCGGTAACGGCGTCCCTCCACGGCGCTAAAACGCAATACTTGACAGTGGAAAGATTGCCTTGTTGGTATGGCTCCCAACTTCGATGTGACCGCCAACAGAGGATCGTCTCGCAATGTCCATGCCTGCCTTGTTCAAGGGACGCCTGTCGATCCCCGTGATCGGTTCGCCGCTCTTCATCATCTCGGTGCCCGATCTCGTGATCGCGCAGTGCAAGGCGGGCGTGGTCGGCTCGTTTCCGTCGCTGAACGCGCGGCCGCCGGAGCTGCTTGACGAGTGGCTGGCGCGCATCACCGAAGAGCTCGCGGCCTATGATCGCGCGCATCCCGACAAGCCGTCGGCGCCGTTTGCGGTCAACCAGATCGTGCACAAGTCGAACAACCGGCTCGATCACGACATGCAGCTTTGCGCCAAGTACAAGGTGCCGATGATTATCTCCTCGCTCGGCGCACGCGAGGAGCTCAATCAGGCCGTGCACGGCTGGGGCGGCATCGTCTTCCACGATGTGATCAACCAGAAGTTTGCGCACAAGGCGATCGAGAAGGGCGCCGACGGCCTGATCCTGGTCGCCGCGGGCGCCGGCGGCCATGCCGGCACGATCTCGCCATTGGCGTTCGTCGCCGAGACGCGAAAATGGTTCGACGGCCCGATCGCGCTGTCGGGCGCGATCGGCAACGGCAAGGCGATCCGCGCCGCGCGCATACTTGGCGCCGACTTTGCCTATATCGGCTCGGCCTTCATCGCCACCAAGGAAGCCAATGCCGTCGACAAATACAAGGAGATGATCGCGGGCGCGACGGCTGACGACATCGTCTATTCCAACCTGTTCACCGGCGTGCACGGCAACTATCTGAAGCCGTCGATTCTCGCCGCCGGTATGGATCCGGAGAACCTGCCGACGTCAGATCCCTCCAAGATGAACTTCGGCACCGACGCCTCCGGCGAGCGCGCCAAGCCAAAAGCCTGGAAGGAAATCTGGGGTTCGGGCCAGGGCGTCGGCAGCATCGACGGCATCGTGCCAGCCGCCGAAATGATCGCGCGCTTCAAGAAGGAATACGACGAGGCGGTCGATCCGCCGTTGTGAACTTCGCCGGGACGACAGCTTTTGCTCAGCACCGAATGTGCATCACGGAGAAACGATGCCTCCCATCTACCGCATCGACGGCGACAGCGTCGTCACCAGCCCGGATGCCGCGGGCCCGTGGGACCGGCGTATGCAGCACGGTTCGGCGCCGGCCGCGCTGGTGACGTGGGCGGCTGAGCGCATTCCGACGCCAGTTGCAATGGACATCGCGCGCGTCACCATCGACCTGATGCGCCCGGTGCCGGTGGCACCACTCACGATCGCGACCGAGATCTTGCGCGAGGGCCGCAAGATCCAGCTCTGCGGAGTCAAGCTGCTCGCCGACGGCGTCCAGGTGGTCGGCGCCACCGTGCTCAAGATCAAGCGCCAGGCGCTGACGCTGCCCGAGCACGTCAAGGCGCTGCCGGTTACGCTGCCGTCGCCGGAGGACTCGCTGCTCGAGGACGGTCATGCCGCTACCAGCCCGTTCGTACGTTCAGTCTCGATGCGCGCTGCGCGCGGCCGCTTCGGGCAAGCCGGCGCCGGCGCGATCTGGTTTCGCGTCGACCATCCCCTGATCGCGGGCGAACCGCTCTCCCAGGCGACGCGCGCCGTGGTCGCGGCCGATTTTTCCAACGGCACCGCCTCGTCGCTCGATTTCCGCGCCTGGACCTACATCAACGCTGACCTCACCGTGAGCTTTGCGCGCCAGCCGGTCGGCGAATGGATCCTGCTCGACGGTGATTCCTGGATCGGCCCCGATGGTGCCGGGCTTGCGATGTCGCGGCTCGCCGACCGGCAGGGCTATTTCGGCCGAGCCGTGCAAAGCCTGGTGATCGAGAAGCGGTGAGGCACCTTATCTATCCCACCATCCGGCCCCGCCCGCTCCAAAAGCTCGCGCGCAGCATCTTCTTGTCGACCTTGCCGACGCCGGTCATCGGGAGTTGAATGACGAACTGGATCTGCTTCGGTGCATGAGCCGAGCCTTTTCGCGTCTTCACCAGATTGATCAGTTCATCGGCGTCAGGTTTTGCGCCTTCGCGCAGGACGACGACAGCGGTCACGGCCTCGCCCCATTTCTCGTCGGGGATGCCGACGACCGCAACCATGGCCACATCGGCGTGCTGTGACAGCACGTCTTCGATTTCCCGCGGAAAGATGTTGAAGCCGCCGGAGACGATCATGTCCTTCTTGCGGTCGAGGATGAACATGTAGCCGCGATCGTCCTTACGAGCGATGTCGCCGGTGTGCACCCAGCCGTTCTTGAGCGTCTCGGCGGTGGTGTCGGGCCGCTTCCAGTACTCGGCCATCGCATGCGGAGCGCGCACGCAGATTTCGCCGGCCTCGCCCGTCTTCACCTCCTGGTCGTTGTCGTCGAGGATCTTGACCTCGCACGCCGCGATCGGGAAGCCACAGGACAGGAACAGTTCGGGCGTTTTGGGATCGTGATCCGCCTTGCGCAGCACCGAGATTGGGTAGCATTCGGTCTGGCCGTAGAGCTGCGAGAACACCGGCCCGATCCGTTCGATGCCCTCGACCAGCCGGCTCGGCGACATCGCGGAGGCGCCGTAGAGCACCAGCTCGAGCGAGGAGAGGTCGGTCCTGCTCAATGCGGGATGATCGAGCAGCACATAGACCATGGTCGGCACGAACAGCGTGAAGTTGATGCGCTCGCGTGCGATAGTCCCCAGCACCGCCTCGGGATCGAAACCCTTCAGCATGTGCACGGTGCCGCCCCGCATCAAGGTCGGTAGCACTTTCGTGCCGGCGACATGGCTGATCGGTGCCACCGCGAGGTAGCGCGCGCCATCGGGAATCTCGAAGTCGGCGAGGATCGCGGCCGCGGCTCCGGCATTTTCGCGGTGGTAGCGCAACGCGCCCTTGGATTTGCCGGTGGTGCCACCGGTGTAATTCAGCGTGGAGAGGTCGTCGGGTCGGGCGAGGCAATGCGCGCTGGCATGGCCTTCGATCTCGATCGCCTGCAAGAGATCGACGCCATAGTTGGCCGGTCCCGTGGTGAACACCGCCTTGAGCCAGGTCGCCTGCGCGGCGAGCTCGCCGCCGCGATCGTGGAAGGCGGCCGCATCGACCACCAGCACCTCGGCCTCGGAATCCTCGAGCTGGAACATCTGGTCTCCCGGCGATCCCAAAGGATGCAGCCAGGTGACGCAGAGCCGCGACAATTGCGCGGCAACGCCGGCGCACCAGGTGTCGGCGCGGTTCGCGGTGAGGAAGGCGACCCGCGCGCCGGGCTGCAATCCAAGCCGCATGAACACGCCCTGGATGCGCCCGATCAGGTCGATGGTGCCCTGATAGCTCAGCGATCCGCCGGGCCACGCGAACGCGGTTCGGCCCGGATAGCGCGACAGCGCCCGCAGCGCCTGCGCGCAAGTCGGGGACGATGCATGGAGCGGATCGGACATATGTTTCCTCGCTGCTTTGTTATCGGCTTCCGGCGTGCCAATGTTTACCGCGACGCTAGCACAGGGAATGCGGGATGGAACGACTAAGCCCGCGCGAGGGAGGCACGCGTGACGTCAGATCGGCTGCAACATTTCCACGGTCGTCTCGCCCTGCCGCTGATTGCCGCGCCGATGTTTCTGGTGTCGGGCGTCGAGCTCATGGTCGCGGCCTGCCGCAACGGCGTGATCGGCAGCTTCCCCACCGCGAATTGCCGTAGCACCGAACAACTCGATGAATGGCTCACCGACATCGAAGCGCGGCTGCGGCGGCATGAAGATCAAACCGGCCGAAAGGCCGCGCCGCTTTGCCCAAACC
Organism: Bradyrhizobium sp. 45; assembly: GCF_023073155.1. Taxonomy (NCBI): domain Bacteria; kingdom Pseudomonadati; phylum Pseudomonadota; class Alphaproteobacteria; order Hyphomicrobiales; family Nitrobacteraceae; genus Bradyrhizobium; species Bradyrhizobium sp. 45. Next base: position 317,103 of record NZ_JADPIX010000122.1, read on the forward strand.
TGATCGTGCACCGCTCCAATGCACGGCTGGAGCAGGATCTCGCCGTGTTGCTGCACCACAGGCCGGAGATCGTCATCACCTCGGTCGGCTCGCCCACGACGGTGCTCAAGCCGCTGCACGACGTCGGCGCATTGGTGCTTGCGGATGTTGCCTCGATCCGCCACGCCGAACGCGCGGCGGAAGCAGGTGCCGACGGGCTCGTGCTGCTTACCGCCGGCGCGGGCGGGCAAACCGGCTGGCTCAACCCGTTCGCCTTCGTCCGCGCGGTGCGTGCGTTCTACGATGGCATCATCGTGCTCGCGGGGGGCATCAGCGACGGCCACGCATTGCGCGCGGCCGAAGTGCTCGGCTGCGATCTCGGCTACATGGGTACGAAGTTCATCGGGACGCGGGAGAGCATGGCGGATGAGCGTCACAAGCAAATGCTGGTCGACGGCAGCGCGGACGACATCTTGCTGACCACCGCGTTCACGGGCCTGCAGACCAGCATGCTCAAGCCGTCGATCCTGGCAGCCGGTCTCGACCCCGACGATCTGCCGGCGCGCGGTGCAATCGACGTCGGCAAGGACATCGAAGTCAACGCGCGCGAGAGCCGACCCGAGCGCTGGCGCGATATCTGGAGCGGCGGGCATTCGATATCGGGTGTAACCGAAGTGATGGAGGCCAACGATCTCGTCGCGCGGACGGTCGCGGAGTATCGAGAGGCGGGTGGCCGCCTCTCCCCGTAAAAACCGGAGACCGACAGGGCCCGTCCCCTCCATCACAGTTAGTCGAGCGCTCCTTAGAAGCGGTCACTTAACGGCAGATTAACCATCGATCGCCCAGAATTCCCTCAGGCGCCAATCAGGACCGAGAGGGACAGGCGATGGACTTCGACTTTCTCAACGCCAAGACGGCGGCTTCGCTGGACGAAATTCGCGTTCGCGTGGCCCATGCGCTGGCCCGCCACCCGCTGTGCCGCAATGTTCGCTTCGACATCGTCAGCGTCCCCCGCACCCGCCGGGGCGGCAATTGGACGGTGGCGCTGCAATCGGTCGAGCCGCGTGGAGTCTGGGAGGCCTCGGAGATCGTGGCCGACATCCAGGACGCTTACGATCTGGCGCTAGCTGCTTGATTTTGTTGACCTTTCCAGATCATGTCGCCGCAGTCCGCGCGATTGCCGCCGCGATGGCACGGTTAAGCCTTAATTTTCGCCCAGTTTGCGGGCAGTGATCACGTGGACTTGAAGCCGGTTGCGGAGAGACGTTTGTCGAAAGCCATCACCATCGTCGTGCTGACCTGCTTCCTCGTCCTCGGCGCCGCCACCACCGCCATTCTCGGCCGCGATAGCGTGCCCAGCGTCAGCGCCGAAATGATCACGCAGGCGCCGGCGCCCAAGCTGCTTGCAACCAATCGGGCCGCCAAGGCCGACCGTCTGGTTCCGACGCTGGCGCTAGCCTCGGCCGCCATCGACCCGGTTCAGGTTCCGGCGGACAAGCTCTCGCAAATGCCCGTGCTGACCGAGCCGCTGCGTCAGGCGTTTGCCGCCGCCACGCCATCCGATTTCCCGATGCCCAAGGCGAGCGTGAACGAGGCTCCGGCCGCTGCAGAGATTCCTGCCGTCGAAGTCCCGGCCAAGCCGAAGGTCGTCGCCAAGCCGCAGCCGCAGAAATCCTATTCGCTGTTGTCCGACGTACAGATTGCGGGCATCAGGGACCGTCTGAAGTTGTCGTCGTCGCAGGAATATTACTGGCCGTCGGTCGAGACCGCGCTGCGCAACGTTGTCCGCAAGATCTCGGCAAACAAGCTGTCCAATCCGAACGTGCAGGGCGTGCCGATCGATCCCAATTGCGACGAGGTCCAGCAGTTGAAGTCGGCCGCGATGCCGCTGCTGTTCCAGCTGCGTGACGACCAGAAAGAGGAAGTGCGCAAGCTCGCCCGCATCATTGGGCTCGAGAAGGTGGCGCAGCAGATCTGACGCGCAAGTTCCTTCCGGAACTGCGGCTATATCGGGAACATCCTGCAATTGACAAGCGTTGCCCGCTCCAAAGAGGGAGTGGACCAATGCGCGCCTCGACAGCCTATTTCGTCGGTGCAGGAACCATCGTCGCAGCCATCGCCATTGGTCTCGGCGGCGGCATTGTCGCCGGCAATATCATGAATCCGGTCTCGCCCAAGCAGGGGCCTGATACCAGCAAGATCGCGCAGCGCGCTGACGCCAAGCCCGCCACGACGGAAGCGCCATCCGAGCGCCTGCAATATCTCACCGGCTCGCAAGCCTTCGGCGCCATGGTCGCCGCGCCAGCGCAGGCCGAAGCCAAATCCGACGCCAAGGCCGAGTCCAAGCCTGAGGCAAAGTCCGAAGCGGTGAAGCCCGACACGCAGACCACTCAAGCCAACGCTGAACAGCCAGCGCAACAGCCTTCGCAGGCGGCAGCGGTGGAGCCCCCGAAACCGCCACCGGCGTCGCCTCCGCAAGTCGCAAAGCCTGCCGAGCGGCAAGCATCGACAGAGCCGTCATCCTCATCCGACAACGCCTATGCCAAGGCCAGGGATTCTGACGTCAAGCGCGCCACGTCTGAACGGCGCCGGACGGAGCGCCGTGAGCGCTGGGCCGAGCGCCGCCACTACGATTTCCGCGATCCGCGTGGGATGCGCGACCGCACCGATTGGGACGACGTCGCGCGCAACATCCGCGAAGATGCCGATGCGCGCGAGGTCCCGAGCAGGCCGCGCGGCGGCTTTCCGCAGATCAGGCTATTCGGCGACGACGATTAGCGTCCATCCTCGCCGTCGTGCGCGCGCCCGACCTATGACCGGCGCATCGACGTCTATGGCCTGACGGCTTTGACGCCGCCGAGATTTGTGTTGTGGACGCGAGCACTCACCCGCCGTGTGACTCCACGACCTTGCGGCAGCCGTCCGAAAGCTTCGACTTGTTCTCGCGCAGGCAGGCATTCATCTGTGGCGGCTTGCCGATATGTTCGGCGCAGAATTTGTTCGCGTCGCTTCGGCAGGTCATCTGCTCCTGCGGCGTCGGACCGGATTGCGCAGCGGCGGTCTGGGCGGTAGCGGCGAGCAGCAGCACGGCAAGAACCGAGATCTTCATAAAACACCTCCTTGGGAATGTCGTTGGTCCCGCCTGGGATCAAGCGGGCCGGACCATCTCGCGAGCGCCGGGCGCAGGTCCATGCCATGTTCATGGCATCGGCCAGCCCCTCCCGCCGCCGTACCCCCATTTTCATGGCATGTATCAGCGCGCCGTCTTTTGTCATTCAGGCTGCACGTCGGCCGCGAGACCCGGTGATTGCATCGGGACGCCGAACGGGAAGCAGGAGAGCAAGATGTCGAAAAGAGCGGGAGCGCTGAGCGCCGGGCTGACAATTTTGGCGCTGGCAGGTGCGGCGACGGTCTCGCTGGGCACGAGCCCGGCGCAGGCGGTGGTCTATTGCAAGACGGTCGGCATACCCAAGGGCTGCGTGGTGCGGCCGAGAGCGGCAGTGGTCGCTGCGCCGGCCGCCGCAGTCGCGGTCGCGACACCCGGGGTCGGTGCGCCCGGTGTCGGCGTGCGCGCGGGCACGCCGATGAATCGCGGTGGTCCGGTCAATCGCGTCGGCGTGCGCTGAGAAAGACGAAAGAGTTCGGGCGAAGGAGCATTGCGGACGAACCCCCGTCTTCCGCAGGCAAATCATCCGGCCCGTCCCTCTCTCCGCGCGTCCCACACGTTCGGAGAGGGGGCTTTTCAGCCGACGGCGGCACCGCTGTCGGGGAAAATCTGCGGCAATTGCAGCCGCACGCGCGTGCCTGAGGAATCCGAGCTCAGATCGAGCATCGCCCCGCAGCGCGCGGCACGGCTCCTCATGTTGCGAAGCCCCCGCGCGGTCTGGCCCGCGTCGGTGGCTCTGCCGCTGCCGACCGGCGCAGAACCGTTCGCAAAGCCCTTGCCATCATCCGCGACCTTGATCACACCGAACGGCCCCTGACCTTCGTCGACCGTCTCGATGGTGACCGCGATGCGGCGGGCCTGTGCGTGCTTGACCGCATTGGTCACGGTCTCGTCGAGGATGCGCACGATCTGGATGACATGCCATGGCCTGAGCTCGGGATGCAGCGGCAGCCCCTGCGGCGTGGCCACGTGCCAGTCGAGCGCGATGTCGTGCGGTCGCAATTGCGCGGTCGCTCGCTCGCGCCAGGAGCCGAGTGCGAGCATCAGGTCGCCGCCGATGTCGTCCATGGAGTCGATGACGAGGCGGAGGTCCTTCAGCGCCGCACGGGCAGCGTCGGTGATGGTCGCGCCCTCGTGCCCGCGCTCGGACAGTGCCACGATGCTGATGAGCTGGCCGCCGAGGCCGTCATGCAGGTCGCGCATCAGCCGCGTGCGCTCATTGGCGAGCGCGGCTGCCCTTGCGCGCTCCTCCTCGCGGGCAAAGCTCGCCTTCAGCCGCTCCTCGGCCTCACGTACGCGCGTCACGAGCTGGTCGGCAAAGCTGTCGACCTGGTTCAGCGCGCGCGCGAACCGCCAGGTCAAGCCGGCGCCGATCGCGACCAGCATCGCCGAGTAGGACAGGCGCGAGAGGAAGATGCGCTCGTCGGTCACGATCTCGAACACCGACAGCATGTCGTGGACCCAGCAGATCAGCACGATGGTCACCGCGCAGCCGAGCGTGAAGCTTGCCGCGTCCTGCCGCCGCACCACCGCGGCAGCGGTGACGCAGGCCATCAGGAGCAGGCAGAGACCGACGGTAGGAATGCCAAGCAGGAGAAACAGAATGCGCGGCAGCGGCGGGCCGGCGATCAGTCCGACGCCGAACACGACGAGCCCCGGCGCGAACAGCAGCATGCCGTAGCGCGGCCAGCGCCAGCCGAAGAACAGCACGCCGAAGACGACGACCAGGGCGCTCTCGATCGGTGCGGACGCGAGCAATACCGCGGCGAGCCGGGACGTGTTGAGGGGGGCACCGGTGGCGGCGCAAAGGCCTGCACTACGCCGAGTACCATCGCCACGGCCAGCACGCCGTAAACCGGCTCGCGGCGGCGCATCAGCCACATGATCGCCAGGATGACGGCGAGGATCGACTGCCAGGCGGAGAACACCACGGGCAACGTGACGAACATCAGCGTGCGTGTCTCGTAGGCCGGCCGCAAGGCCGCATCCAGCCCGACATAGACGGTGTCGAGAAAGCCCTTGAGCGGTCCCCAAACCAACAGCCGTACCGCGATCTCGTTCGTGCCCTCGCGCAGCAGCGAGGACGGGATCGCCCCGATTTGCGGAGTGTTGCGGTCGGGTCGGTTGGCGTTGGCATCGCGTCGGGAATCCAGGATGACGACGCCGTTGATTGAGACTTCCACCGCGTTGCTGAAGCGCGGCAGGAATACCGACCATCCCGACGCGACATCGCCGCGGCGGAACGTGAAGGCGCCGGTGTAGAGCGGCGGGTCGGCCAGGGAATAGCGTGACGACGTGAAATGCGGCAGCGTCACGGGACGTGCCACGCCGTCCTCGCGCAGCGAGAATTCGCTCAGCGCAAAGTCGTCGGGGTCGCTGGGCTGGAGCAGCCGCAGCCCGAGGACGGTCGCGACCACTATCAGCGCCTGCAGCAGCAGATAGGGCACGAGACGCGAGACCAGCAGCCGGCGCCGCCCGGGTTTGACCGGTGCCTTGGCCACGATCTCGCTCACAGCTTGATCAGGCCCTGCTGCACCGCTTCGAACACCGCTTCGCTGCGGGTGTGCACTTCGAGCTTGCGATAGATGTTCTTGATGTGGCCGGGCACGGTCTGCCGGGACAGGCCGAGATGGCTTGCGATCTCGGCGTAGCTGAAACCTTTGGCAATGCCCCAGAGGATGTCGATCTCGCGTGGGGTGAGCCTTGCGGTGTTGAGCGCGGGGCCCGGCGGAGGCTCGGCCGCATTCTGCGCGGAACCTTGCGTCCTGCGCACGATGAAGCGGGCGATCGAGGCCGAGATCGGCGAATGGCCGGCGACAAGATCGCGCACGGTGGTGGCGATATCAGTGGGGAACGCATCCTTCAGGAGATAGCCGGTGGCGCCAACCGTGATCGCGGAGATCACACTTTCTTCGTCGCCGAGCGCCGAGATCACCATGATCTCGGTGTCGGGAAAGCGTTGCCTTGTCTCGCGGATCAGCTCGACGCCGTGGCCGTCGGGCAGCCGCAGATCGGTGAGCAGCACGCGCGGCACAGCCGCGCTCAGCGCCGAACGAGCCTCTCCCAGCGTACCGGCGCTTCGCACCTCGTAGCCGGCCTTGACCAGCGCGTCCTGGAGCCGCCAGCAGGTCGGCGCGTCGTCCTCGACGAGGAGGATGGTGATGGCTTCACCCGTCTCGCCCTGTTCGGTCATGATCATCGTCGTCCTGCACCGCGTGTCCCCCGCGGCGCAGGGCCAAGTTTAGCCGCGGTGCGGGCGCCGCGACACCCATAATCATGGGGGCGCAAGGCATCGGTCTGGCGTTCCCGACGCGATGCCTACTGCTTCGTCGCACTGGCTCGTCCGGCGGCATGGGCGGGCCCGGCAGTCGCTGCACCAGATGCGCGGTACCGGCATTGTTCTTGTAGAACTGCTGATACGGCTCCTTGATCAGGTCGAGCTTCGTCGGCCGCCGGAGGTTTGGCCTGACGCCCACGGCGGCACCGGGAAGTGAGATAGGCCACAGACGGGTTGACTTACGGGAGGAGACCCTCGAAATCATCCCGGAGCCAGCCTAGGGCTCCTTGACGGAATGAAGCCTGCACCATGGTCGGATTGATCCTCCCGGCTCCGATGTCACGCCTGCAGCGTCTGGCCGGCCGTGTTGCGCTGGCGATTGCTCTGATGCTGGCAGCGGCGACGACCGCGCAGGCCGACAAGCGAGTGGCGCTGGTCCTTGGTGTGTCCAACTACCAGAGCGTCGCGCGGCTGGCCAATCCCGACAGCGACGCGGCCGCCATCAGCGACGTGTTCAAGCGGATGGGGTTCGATATCGTGGAGCTTCGCCGCGATCTCGGCGTCATCGAGATGCGGCGGGCGGTGCGCGATTTTGCTGCGGTTGCCGCGGATTCCGACATGGCCGTGGTCTATTACGCCGGTCACGGCATCGAGGTGAACGGCGCGAACTTCCTGATTCCGGCAGATGCCAGGCTGCAGAGCGATTTCGACGTCGAGGACGAGGCGGTCCCGCTGGACCGGATTCTCCAGGCGATAAATCCGGCGAAGCGGCTGCGGCTCGTCATCCTCGATGCCTGCCGCGACAATCCGTTTGCAGAGCGGATGACACGCAGTGTCGCCACGCGTTCGATGGGCCGCGGCCTCGCCAAGATCGAGCCCGCCACGGCGGATACGCTGATTGCGTTCGCCGCCAAGGCCGGCGCGGTCGCCGGCGACGGCGACGGTGCGCACAGCCCGTTTGCGACCGCGCTCCTCAATCATTTGGCGACACCGGGCCTCGACCTTCGCCTGACGCTTGGCCGGGTTCGCGACGAGGTGCTCAAGAGCACGGGGCGGCGGCAGGAGCCCTTCGTCTACGGATCGCTCGGCGGCGACACCGTGGCGCTGGTGCCGCCGGTTGCACCGCCGATCGATCCGAACGCGGGAGCCCGGCGGGATTATGAGCTTGCGGCGCAGGCCGGCACCAAGCAGGCCTGGCTTTCCTTTCTCGCCGTTCATGCCACCGGCATCTATGCCAACTTTGCGCATGCGGCGCTCGACAAGCTCGAGGCCGCAGAAAAAATCAGCGAAAACGCCGATGCCGTACAGCGGCAGGCCGAGCAGCAGGTCCGGCAGAAGAGCGACGATTTCAGGAAACAGATCGAGGAGCAGGCGGCGCGTGAGACGGAACGGGCCACGCAGCAGATCTCCGAGCAGGCCCGGCGCGATCTGGAGAAGGAGCGCCAACGCATCGCCGAGCAGGCCAAGCGCGAGCTCGACGATGCCCGGCGGCAGGTTGCGGAGGCGCGCCGGCAGGCGGAGGACGCGGCCCTTCAGGTCGAGCAGGCGATGAAGCAGGCCGCGCTGGAGGCGCAGCAACAGATCGAGGCGGCGAAGCGCGAGGCAGACCGGCGCGAGAAGGAGCGCCAGGCTACGCTTGCCGCTCTGACCCCGCCCGCCGCGCCCGCTGCTGCTCTCGCCGTGGCGCCGACTAGCGTGCCAGCGATGGATCCTGCGGACATCGCCCGCTTGCTCCAGGCGCACCTGAAGCGTGTCGGTTGCGATCCCGGTGCGGCCGATGGCGCCTGGACTGCACCGTCGCAAAAGGCGCTCGACAGCTTCAACAGATATGCCGGTACGAAATTCGACGTGAAGGTCGCAAGCCTCGACGCGCTCGATGCGGTGCGCGCCCGGCCCGATCGCATCTGCCCGCTGGTTTGTGCGAGGGGGCAAAAGGCGGTTGGCGACCGCTGCGTCCAGATCGTCTGTGACAACAAATTCGTGCTGGACGCCCAGGGCGTGTGCCAGCGGCGTCCCGATCCGTCGCCCCAGAAACCAAAGGCGGTGTCCCGCCACGAACCGAGCCCGCGCGCGCCGTCTGCTCCGGCCAGCAGCGAGGGCGGCAAATGTCATACCTATGGCGGAAAACAGTACTGCCAGTGATGCGGCGTTGCTCGCCCTGGGTTGACGGGGTGGCGAGATCCTCGCGTCCGTCCAGGATGGCCCCTCTACGAAGCCTCTGCCCGCGGCGGCGGATATCGCCGGGCCAGCGCCGACAACGGCAAGTGTCGCTCGCCCTCAGGTAGCTCGAGATAGGCGAGCACGAGCGGCCGTTTCCAGTCACCGACGCCGAAATCCATCGCCATCCATTTCTGCGGTTCGGGGCCCTCAAGACCGCGCACCCAGACGAAATAGCGGGGGAGATCGTCGGCTTCCGTTTCCGTCACGCGTCTCCTGGCCATCAAAGCTGCTCGCTGTATCGTTACGTGTTGCCACACGATATGGGGACTGGCCTGGCAAAGTCGAACCGTCGAGGGAGGGGATGCCGGGAAGCACGCGGCCCTCTCCTGGCGAAGTGTCCGAAGGATGCGAGCCGTACATCCGCGAGGAAGCTCCGATTTGATCTTTCGATACTGTCCTTCTAGCCTCACGGTGACGTCTCCCGCGCACGGGTGGTGCGAACGCAAGGGTTTGTTCAGTGAGGATTCTGATTGTCGAGGACGATGCCGCCATGGCGCGCGGCCTTGCCGAGCGGCTCAAGCTGTCCGGGTTCGCCGTCGATATCGAGTCTGACGGGGCTTCGGCGGCGCAGACCGCCTTGCTGGAACCCTACAGCCTCATCATTCTGGACATCAACTTGCCGAACGTGTCGGGTTTCGGCGTCCTGCACAAGATACGGCAAGCCGGGTCGACCGTTCCGGTCATGATTCTGACTGCCCGTTACGCGACCGGCGATAAGGTCAGCGGGCTCGATCTCGGCGCCGACGATTATCTCTCCAAGCCATTTGATATCGCCGAATTTGATGCCCGCGTTCGCGCGCTCGTGAGAAGGGGACAGGGGCTTCCAAATCCAACCTTGATCTGTGGCCCGCTCGCGTTCGACCGCGCCGCGGGCACGATTACACTGAGCGGCCGGCCGCTTGAATTGCGACGGCGCGAGTTTGCCGTGCTGGAAGTGCTGATGACCCGCGCCGGCAAAGTCGTCTCCAAGGAGCGCCTGATCGCGGAGGTATTTGGCTTCGACGAGGCGGTAGCGCCGAACGCGGCGGAACTCTATGTTGGTCGCGTTCGCCAGAAACTCGGTCCTGACGGGCCGCGGATCCGAACCGTCCGCGGGCTAGGCTATCTGCTGGAGGTACAGTGATCGCCACCTGGCGGCCGTCGTTGAGGCGAACGCTCCTCACCAATCTGGTGGCGCCCGCCATTGTATTGGCGATGGTGCTTGGAATCGGCGGTATGTTGCTGATCCAGCGCGTTGTGCAGACAGTTCATGACCGGTTGCTCGATGGGTCGGTTCTCGCCATCGCCGAACGCGTCGGCGTGGAAGATGGCGAACTGACGGTCGACTTGCCGCAGGTTGCGCTCGGCATGCTGGAAAGCCAGTCGCACGACAGCATCTATTACAGCGTGACTTACCTCGGCGAATTGATCACCGGTTACAAGGATCTTCCACTATCCGGCTTCGATCGATTGAAGGCTGGCGAAACCGGCCATCGCGATGGCGCGTATCGCGGCAAAACGGTTCGTATCGGCGCGCAGGCGCGGCAGGTCTACGGCAGGCCGGAGCTGGTCCTCGTCGCAGTGGCCGAAACGGTGCAGGCGCGCCGCGTCGTCGAACGTGAAATGCTGATCGGACTGGCGATGCTCGAGGCCGGGTTGATTAGCCTCATCGCTTGCCTCGGCTGGTACGCCGTCGATCGAGGCCTGAGGCCGCTTGGCGAACTCAAGCAAGAAATCGACGCGCGCGGTATTCAGGGCGGTCCAAATCTCAGTCCGCTCGACCTTTCCCGGGTGCCGCAGGAAGCTTTAGCACCGGCGCTCGCGGTAAATTCCCTGCTACAGCGGCTGGATCTGGCCATCGGACTGGTGCGCCGATTCACAGCCGATGCCTCGCATCAGATGCGAACCCCATTGGCGATACTGCGGACGCATCTCGATCTGGTGCGACGCCTGGGGTCGGAAACGCCGGCGGGCCAATCTGCCCTCGACGAGGTCGATAACGCCATCAACCGCCTTGAACGGCTGCTCGGGCAGCTCGTGACACTGGCACGGGCCGACGAGCAGAACATTGCGCAACCGGCCGCGGAGAACGTTGACCTGAATGAGGTCGCCTTCAATGTCCTGTCGGAGCGTGCCCCACAGGCTTTCGCGAACGACATCGACGTCCAGTTCGATCGATCCGACTGTCCCGCGGTCATCGCCGGCAATACGGTCCTGATTGGCGAATTGCTGGCAAACCTGATCGACAATGCGATCCGCTACAACCGCCCCGGGGGGATGGTCCTGGTTCGCGCGGTTGTTGACGCCACGACCGCGCGAATTGAAGTCGAGGATACCGGTCCGGGAATTCCGGAGGCCCATCGGGCCCGCGTTTTCGAGCGTTTTTATCGGATTCCGATGGCGAACGGCCCTGCAGGCAGTGGTCTTGGACTAGCCATCGTGAAAGCCTTGTCGGACCGTCTCGGGGCCCAAATCGTGCTTGCACCTGGCCCGGAAGGCCGGGGTCTGCGGGTTTCCGTGAGCTTTCCTCTTGCCAAGCGTGATGGTGAAAGCTCAAGTTGAGGCCGGATTGTGCGCTGCCGTACGAATGGCTGCGGTCCTGAACAAACTGAAGTCCGCAAAGCGGCTCATGGACGAGGAAACGTCACGATGGCGGCTGCCAAAGCCTTGGCCTTGTGCGTTGGGATCTTGCTGACGTGGCCTGCCATGTCGGAGCAGGCGCAGCTCGGCCCTCTCAAAGGGCAAGCATCCGCTATCGCCGGAGCTCGAGAGCAGCTCAACATCGTATCGACGACCCAGGACGCGGACGTCGCCGACTTGCTTGCCGATTTCCGGGCAAGTCATCCGGACATCGAGATCGTCCATACAAAGATCAACTCGAACGATATCTACAATCAAGTCGTGGATCCCTCGACCTCCAGCGCAGCACCCGGAGACATTGTCTGGAGCTCCGCGATGGATCTGCAGATCAAGCTCGTCAATGACGGCTATGCTCAACCCTATGTCTCGAAGGAAATTGCGCATATCCCGGATTGGGCCATCTGGAAAGACGAAGCCTATGCCATCACGGCGGAGCCGATTGTCATTGTTTATAACAAGAACCTCGTTGCGGAGTCCGATGTACCCCGAACCCGCACTGACCTGAAGAGCCTTCTAAGCCGAAAGCCTGACATCTATCGAGGTAAGATCGCAACCTATGACCCGGAGCAGAGCGGGACCGGTTTCCTGTTCATCACGCGCGATGCCGGAATCACCAGGACAACGTGGGATTTGGTCCGTGCGTTTGGCAGCGCCGGTATCAAGCTCTATTCGACCACCGGAACGGTGCTTGATCGGATTTCATCCGGCGAACATCTGCTCGCCTACAATATGATAGGGTCTTACGCGATCGAACGGGCCAAGGAAGATGCCTCTATCGGAATCGTGTTTCCTGCCGACTACATCACCTTGATGTCGCGAATAGCCTTTATACCCGTCACCGCGCCCCACCCGGAATCCGCGAAATTGTTTCTTGATTACCTGCTTTCAGAACGCGGCCAGAAATTTCTCCTGGCCCGGTCAGTCGGTCCTGTGCGCCTCGGTCTCGGCGCGGAAGGCGTGATACCTGCGGATCGCAGCGGCGCAGTCAAGCCGATCCATATTGGTGCAGAATTGCTCACCTATCTCGATCAATCGAAACGAGCGAGCTTCCTCAAAGAGTGGCGCCGCGCGTTGCAGGATCGATAGAAATCCAGGGATCTGGATTTCAGACGGAATAACATCCGAGAGAAGCCCCCCATATCTGCCGGCTCATCAAGCGCGTCGTCTTCAAACCGATTTTCTTGCGGAGTGCGGCAGCGACAGGTTGGTGACAGGCAGCTGATATACGATGAGGCAGCAATCGTAGCTTGAACGATCGCTCCTCGCGTATCGGTCAATCCGGCCGCGATCAAGTTTGCAACACCTGCAAGACGGGTGAACAAGACAAAAAAACATAAACGATAAAAGGGAGGACGGCATGACGGTTACCACCGGACAGTCGAAGCTTGGCATGGTGCTCCGCGTCACCAGTGGCAACTTTCTTGAGATGTTCGACTTCTTTCTGTCGGGCGTCTACGCGTCGTACATCGCCAAGGCATTCTTCCCACTCGAAAATGAATACGCGTCACTGCTGCTGACCTTCGTTGCGTTTGGCGCAGGCTTTCTGATGCGCCCGCTCGGCGCCATCATCCTCGGCGCCTACGTGGATCGGATCGGCCGGCGCCAAGGCCTGATCGTTACACTGTCGATCATGGCTGCCGGCACGGTGCTCATCGCGTTCGTGCCAAGTTACGCAACCATTGGCATATTGGCCCCGATCCTCGTCTTGATCGGACGCCTGCTGCAAGGCTTCTCGGCTGGCGTCGAGCTTGGTGGGGTTTCCGTCTATCTCTCGGAAATGGCCACACCGGGAAAGAAGGGTTTTTACGCCAGCTGGCAATCGGCAAGTCAACAGGTCGCGATCATCGTCTCGGCCTCGCTGGGTTTCGCTCTCAATGCATGGCTTGCACCGGCGCAGCTTGACGATTGGGGCTGGCGTATTCCGTTCTTCATCGGCTGCCTGATCGTTCCTTTCGTATTCTTCATTCGACGCTCGCTGCAGGAAACCGATGAATTCCTGGCGCGGAAGCATCATCCGACACCCCGCGAGATCTATCGCTCCATCCTCGCAAACTGGAGCATTGTGCTTGCCGGGATGATGATGGTGATCATGACCACGGTGTCGTTCTACCTCATTACCGTCTACACGCCGACATTCGGCAAATCGGTCCTCAAGCTGACCGCGGCCGATGGCCTGATCGTGACGATTTGCGTGGGAATATCGAACTTCATCTGGCTTCCCATCATGGGCTCGTTGTCCGATCGGATTGGTCGTCGGCCGATCCTCATCGCCTTTTCGACTTTGGCATTTCTGACTGCATATCCCGCGCTTTCCTGGTTGGCCGCAGGCCCGACGTTCCCGAAGATGCTGACGGTCCTACTTTGGTTGTCTTTCATCTACGCCAGCTACAACGGCGCGATGATCGTCGCATTGACCGAAGTCATGCCGGTGGGTGTGCGAACGTCGGGATTCTCCCTCGCATATAGTCTGGCAACGACGTTCGGCGGGTTTACGGCAGCGATCTGCACCTGGCTGATCGCTGCCACTGGTGACAATGCGTCGCCGGGATATTGGATGAGCGCGGCAGCGCTCTGTGGTCTGGCCGGGACGTACCTCGTTTACAGGCCGCAACAACGACGCGCGCTATCCGGCGCCAATTCGGTCGAGACGGTGATAGGGACGTGACCACCAAAGTGCTCGATGACGTCGACCGTCATCGAGCAAGCACAGTCCTCGAATAATTGCATCGAAGGAAATTGCCGATGAGCGTGACGATCGTCGTGCGCAGGCGAGTTGCGCTAAGCTTGCTGATTGTCTTGGCGGCCGCGGCTGGAATCGCCAAGGCGTCCGAAGTCAGGGTCATGATCTCGGGAGGCTTGGCGACGCCTTATAAGGAGCTCGTACCGCAATTTGAACGCGCGACGGGAAATACGGTCGTCACGGCCTATGGCCCCTCGATGGGAACGACGGAGAACGCCATCCCCGTGCGACTGGCACGCGGCGAGGCGGCGGACGTGCTCATCATGGTCGGCGACGCGCTTGGCGAGATGATCGAGCAGGGCAGGGCGGTCAGAACCAGCCGCGTCGACCTGGTACGCTCGCCGATCGGGATCGCGGTACGCGCCGGAACGCCAAAGCCTGATATCGGTACTCCTGACGCATTGAAGCAGGCACTGTTGAACGCGAAGTCAGTTGCATACTCCGACAGCGCCAGCGGCGTCTATGTGGGCACCGAGCTGTTCAAGCGTCTCGGGATCGCCGCCGAGATGAAGGACAAGGCCAAAATGATTCCGGCGGAGCCGGTCGCGAGTGTTGTTGCACGCGGTGACGCCGAACTCGGCTTTCAACAGATCAGTGAACTTCTGCCGATCGCTGGAGCCGACCTTGTCGGGCCGCTCCCGCCAGACGTCCAGAAAATCACGATCTTTTCTGCAGGCATAACCTCCGGTGCCAGTCAGCCGGAAGCCGGACGGGCTCTGATTGCCTTCCTCGCTTCCGCTGCTGCTGCTCCGGCCCTGAAAAAAGCGGGTCTCGATCCCTTTGCAGCATCGGAGAAATAGACCGCTTCAGATCTGCGCGAGGCGGACGATTCCAGCGAAGGGGGACTTGATAATGAAGCAGTATCTCAACAGCTTCGGCGCACGCCAGACACTTGTCGTCGGTGCAAAGAGCTACGCCTACTATTCGCTTGCCGCAGCGGAAAAGAATGGCCTTCCCAGCATCTCCAGAAGCTCGCGATCGAGATCCGCGAGTCCGATGGTGCGAATAAGGCCATCATACCCTTGACCTGCCGCATCGATACGCTCGACGAGCTCGAATATTTCCGCAACGGCGGAATTTTTCAATACGTCCTGCGCCAACTCGCTGCCTGACCGTCAACCCGAAACGAGGACGCCATGCCAACGAATTCCGCGCCGCTACCGAGGATCGAAGCGGAAACCATGCGCCGCATTACATGGCGCCTGCTTCCGTTTTTCATGGTGTGCTATTTCATTTCATACGTTGACCGCGTCAATGCCGGGTTTGCGGCCCTGCAAATGAACAAGGATCTGGGCCTGACGCAGGCTGCCTTCGGGGCGGGCGGGGCGCTGTTCTATATCGCCTACATTCTTTTCGAGGTCCCCAGTAATCTGGCGATGCAGAAAGTTGGCGCGCGGATCTGGATCGCGCGCATTATGATCACATGGGGGATAGTCGGTATTCTCTCCGCTTTTGCGGTAGGGCCGATTACTTTTTATCTGAGCCGCTTCTTGTTGGGTGCAGCGGAGGCCGGGTTCTTTCCTGGTGTGATCCTGTATCTGACCTTCTGGTTTCCGGCGGCCTATCGCGCACGGATCGTTGCGGTTTTCATGGTGGCGATACCGCTATCGAGCTTTTTGGGATCGCCAATATCCGGCGCTTTGCTGGCGATGGATGGCGTGCTCGGCCTTCGTGGTTGGCAATGGCTTTTCATCGTTGAAGCCATTCCGGCCGTCCTGCTCGGCCTGGTCTCGTTCTTCGGGCTTCCGAACAAACCCGCTGATGCAAAATGGCTCGAGCCGGAGGCGCGCAATTGGCTCGACGCGCGCCTGCAGTCGGAACGATCGATGGCGAAGCAGGTCGGCCACATGTCGCTGTGGCAAATTCTGACCAACAAATATGTGCTCATCCTCGGTTTGATCTATGCGGGAAGCTCGGCCACGAGCAACGCGTTGTCGCTGTGGCAGCCTCAGATCGTGAAATCGTTCGGGATGTCCAACATGGAGACCGGCTTCCTGAATGCCATCCCATTTGGCATCGCCTCCGTTGCGATGATCTTTTGGGGAAGATATTCGGACAGGTCGAACGCCCATGCCCAAAACACCGCAATACCACTTGCGTTATGCGCAACGGCGCTGCTTGCGACCATGCTCACGAGCTCATTACCCGTGACGCTTGCTATTCTGAGCGTGGTCTTGATCGGTAATTATTCGATCAAGGGACCATTCTGGGCCCTGGCGACTGGGACACTCTCTCCGGCAACTGCTGCGGCCGGAATTGCCGGCATCAATACCCTGTCGCACATCGGCACTTCTGGCGCGGTGTGGCTGCTCGGCGTCATTAAGGAGGCGACGGGTAGCTTCCCCATGGCCTTGATACCGCTGGCTTTGCTTCAAATCGCCGGGATCATCGCGGTGCTTTGGATCAGCAAGCAGGAAACGCTACCCGCCACCTCCGCCGCAAGCCCCGTACATTGAGTGCAAGGCAGCATGTCTGACATTCACAAAACCCCGCGGCTCTCATCTTCGAGGACATAGTAATGCCTGCTCAATCCAAAACGAAGCGGCCCGCTACGCTCATTCCAGGCGATGGTATCGGCCCCGAGATCGTGAAATCGGCCGTCGACATTCTCGAAGCGCTCGGCTCTCCATTCGAATGGGACATCCAGCAGGGTGGCCTGGCCGCGATCGAGGAAAGCCGTGATCCGCTGCCGCAGGCGACGCTGGACAGCATCCGACGTACGCGGCTCGCCCTGAAGGGCCCGCTAACGACGCCGGTGGGGGGAGGATTCCGCTCGATCAATGTTCGTCTGCGCGAAGAATTCGGCCTTTACGCCAATTTGCGGCCGGTTCGAAGCATGGTTCCCGGAGGACGATTCGACGAAATCGATATCGTGCTGGTGCGCGAGAACCTCGGCGGGCTCTATGTCGCTTTCGAACACTATATTCCAATTGGGGAAGATCCGCACGCGGTCGCCATTTCGACCGGGGTCAATACGCGTGAAGGATCGCGCAAGATCATCGAATTCGCATTCGACTACGCGCTCAAGAACGGTCGCAAGAAGGTGACCGTCGTGCACAAGGCCAACGTGCTGAAGGCGCTGACCGGCATCTTTCTCGAGGTCGGTCACGAGGTTGCAAAGAAGTACGAGGGCAGGGTCAAGATGGACGATCGCATCGTCGATGCCACGGCGATGCAGCTCGTCATGAATCCCTGGCAGTTCGACGTCATCGTCACTACCAATTTGTTCGGTGACATCCTGTCGGATCAGCTCGCCGGTCTGGTCGGCGGCCTCGGCATGGCGCCCGGCGCCAACATCGGTCCGGATGCGGCGATCTTCGAGGCCGTGCACGGCTCGGCACCGGATATTGCCGGCAAGGGAATCGCCAATCCGCTCGCTTTATTGCTGGCGGTCGGGCTGATGCTGGAGCACATTGATCAGCCTGATCTCGCAAACCGTCTTAGAACGGCAATTGATCAGGTCTTGCGCGAGGACGGCGTTCGCACGCCCGATCTGGGCGGCAAAGCGTCCACTGGCGACTTCACTCAAAGCATCATCCGTCGATTGGGAGGGTAAGCAAATGACCGCTGTTGCTGCATCGCACCCGGCAATCCCCGCTGACAGCACGGCGCAAAAGCTGTCGCGTATCAAGGCGATTGTGGCTGCGTCGTCCGGAAATCTGGTCGAGTGGTACGACTTCTATGCTTACGCATTTACCTCGATCTATTTCGCGGCGGCGTTCTTCCCGTCTGGCGACCAGACCAGCCAGTTGCTGGCGACGGCCGGCATTTTCGCCGTAGGGTTCTTCATGCGGCCGCTCGGTGGCTGGCTGTTCGGCTGGATCGCCGATGCGCATGGCCGCAAGAATTCGATGGTGCTGTCGGTGCTGCTGATGTGCGCGGGATCGCTGATGATCGGAATGCTCCCCACGTACCAAACAATCGGCGCCGCGGCGCCGGCGCTCCTACTGTTTGCGCGCATGGCACAAGGCCTGTCGGTCGGCGGGGAATATGGAACGGCGGCAACTTATATGAGCGAGATTGCCGGCAAGGGCAACCGCGGGTTCTATTCGTCATTCCAGTATGTCACGCTCATCGGCGGGCAACTTCTCGCACTCCTCGTTGTCGTGGTTCTGCAGCAAACCTTGTCGCTCGACGAGCTGAAGGAATGGGGATGGCGGGTGCCTTTCCTGTTCGGCGCCGTCGCGGCCGTTGTGGCGTTGTATCTCCGCCGCTCGTTGCAGGAGACGGCCTCGGCGGAGACCATGCACCGCAAGGAGGCAGGTTCTCTCTCCGGCCTCTGGCATCATAAGCGCGCGCTGCTGATCGTTCTCGCATTCACGATCGGCGGATCGCTATTTTTCTATACGTTTACGACCTACATGCAGAAATTCCTGGTCAACAGCGTGAAGCTGGATGCCAAGACGGTCAGCTCGATCATGACCGCTGCCCTGATCGCCTTCATGCTGCTGCAACCGGTGTTCGGGGCGCTATCGGACAGGATCGGCCGGCGCAACAACATGATCCTGTTCAGCGCATGCGCTACCCTCGCTGCGGTGCCGCTATTGATGGCATTGTCCAGCACCACCAACGTCTACGCCGTTTTTGGCCTGATCATGATCGGTCTTGTGATTGCGTGCTTCTATACCTCGATCAGTGGCGTCGTGAAGGCCGAACTGTTTCCGCCCGAGGTGCGCGCCCTAGGCGTCGGACTTCCCTACGCGATTGCCAATGCGATGTTCGGCGGAACGGCGGAATATGTTGCATTGTCGCTGAAATCGTCCGGATACGAAACCCTGTTCTTCTGGTACGTCGCGGCGATGGCGCTGGTCGCCCTGGTCGCGTCGCTCTGGATGCCGGATACGCGGACGCGAGGCTATCTCGACGGCGATGGCCGGATCTGAACTGAAACACGACGGCCCCGTCATGCCTGCGACGGCGTCCGGAGAGCATTGAATTCGAATGGGAGAGACGCGCTGATGGCCAAGGGATCAGATTTGTTGGTTGCCGCACTCGAGAACGAGGGCGTCGACCGAATTTTCGGCGTTCCCGGCGAGGAGAACCTCGATGTCGTGGAAAGCTTGCGCAACTCGTCGATCAAGCTGATCCTGACACGCCACGAGCAGGGCGCGGCCTTCATGGCCGCGACTTATGGACGGCTGACCGGCAAGCCCGGCGTGTGCATCACCACGCTTGGCCCTGGCGCATTGAACCTGACGACTGGCGCCGCCTACGCGCTGCTCGGCGCCATGCCCATGATCATGCTCACGGGCCAGAAGGGCATCATGAGCAGCCGACAGGCCAAATTCCAGATCGTCGATGTGGTTAGCGCTTTCAAACCGTTGACCAAGCTGTCGCTCCAGATCGTCAGCACAAGCGGCATTCCGACAATCGTTCGCGATGCCTTCCGGATCGCCATGGAAGAGCGTCCGGGTCCGGTTCTTCTGGAACTGCCCGAGGACATCGCGGGCGAGGAATCCGAAGACGTCGCGATGGTGGCGCCGCATCCGATCGAGATCCCGGTCGCCCATCGTGCCTCGCTGGATCGCGCTGCCGACATGATCCTCAAGGCCAAGCGGCCCTTGATCATGCTCGGCGCCGCCGCGTCCCGGCCGCGCAGCACGGCCGGCATCGGCGGCTTCGTCCGCCGCACGAAAATTCCGTTCTTCACCACACAAATGGGCAAGGGAACGGTACCCGGCGGCAGCAACCTCTACATGGGGACGGCTGCACTCAGCGAGCGCGATTACGTTCATGAAGCGGTCGACCGAGCCGATCTGATTATTGCCATAGGTCACGACACCATCGAAAAGCCGCCCTTCATCATGGGCCCCAAAGGTCCTCAAGTCATCCACGTCAGCTACACGCCGGCCAACGTGGAGCGGGTCTACTTTCCGCAGTGCGAAGTGGTCGGCGATGTTGGACCGAGCCTGGAGTTGCTGGCCGATCGTCTCGAGGGGCGGCTGCATCATGCCGGCGCGCTGTTAAGCCTTCGCGAAAGTATCCTGGCCCGGATCGGCGATCGCGCGACCGAGGACCGTTGGCCCCCGACGCCGCAACGCATCGTGCACGATGTGCGAAAGGTCATCCCTGAAGACGGCGTCGTCGCGCTGGATAACGGGATGTACAAGATCTGGTTCGCCCGCAACTACCGCACCTATGTGGCGAACACGCTGCTGCTGGACAATGCCCTCGCGACAATGGGCGCCGGGCTGCCATCCGCCATGATGGCGGCGATGCTGCATCCGGAACGCCGCGTGCTCGCGGTCTGCGGCGACGGCGGCTTCATGATGAATTCGCAGGAGATGGAAACCGCGGTTCGCCTTAAATTGAATCTCGTCGTGCTGATCCTGGAAGATTCGGCCTATGGCATGATCCGCTGGAAACAGGCGGTCGATAGTTTCCCGGACTTTGGCCTCACGTTCGGGAATCCGGATTTCGTCAAATACGCCGAGAGCTACGGCGCGAAAGGCTCGCGGGTCGAAAGCACGGATTCGTTGATTCCGACGCTCGAAAACGCTTTCAAAGGTGGCGGTGTGCACCTCGTCGTCGTGCCGATCGACTACAGCGAAAATACCCGCGTGCTCGTGGATGAACTTCGCGAGAAGCTGAAGCAGGTTATTGAGCCGACCGTGTGAGCCGTCGGCGAGGGCCGATTGATGAGCTGAGCTGAAATTGGCGTGGTCGCAAGCGCCGGCAATGGAGAGTGCAATGAGTGAGCAGATCAACGAGCAGGCTGAGAAGATGCGGGAAATGGCGCAGACCACGCTGGACAAGGCGAAAGAGGCTGTGTCGAAATACATAACCGAATCCCAGAAGTTGAGAGAGAAGGCCGATTCCAGCGTTCGCTCAACCTATTCGGCGGCGAAGGAGATGAACGAAAGAGCCGTCGCGTTCGCCGAGGAAAATGTGGCTTCGGGCTTCGAGCTTGCGCAACGGCTGTTGCATGCCAAGGACCCGCAGGAAATGGGTGCAGTTTATCAGAGCCATCTCAAGGAGCAGATGGAAAAAATGAACGCGCAGTTTCGCGAGCTTGCAAGTGCAATGAACCAGCCGTCGACTGTTGACCTGAATAAGTAGCGCCGGTCGCCTCAGAGCGAAATCAAATCGCTGATCACAGGATGTTGCCTGCACGCGTTCCGAGCGCGGACGATGCATCATCCGATCAAGACAATCGCATCGCAGTGCGTCGGGGAGGCTCCAAGGTGGGCACGGAAAAGTCAGATACGCTGATCCATGACGTGCCGGCCGGCTGGGCACGGCGGGCTCATGCTGACGCTGCGAAATACAGCAGCATGTATGCTTCGTCGGTGTCGACGCCGGATGCTTTCTGGGCGGAGCATGGCAAGCGGATCGACTGGATCAAGCCGTTCACGAAGGTGAAGAATACCTCCTTTGCGCCCGGCAAGGTCTCGATCAAGTGGTTCGAGGACGGCACCACGAATGTGGCGATGAACTGCATCGACCGGCATCTTGCCCGGCGTGCCGGTCAGGTCGCGATCATCTGGGAGGGCGACGATCCCGCCGAATCCAGGCACATCACCTACGCGGAGTTGCACGATCAGGTCTGTCGTTTCGCGAATGTCCTGAAAAGTCACGGTGTGAAGAAAGGCGACACCGTCACGATCTACCTGCCCATGATTCCGGAAGCCGCCTATGCCATGCTCGCCTGCGCGCGAATCGGGGCGGTCCATTCCATCGTGTTCGGCGGGTTCTCGCCGGATGCCCTGGCCGGACGTATCGAGGGCTGCCAGTCCAAAGTCCTGGTCACCGCCGATGAGGGGCTGCGCGGCGGGCGCAAGGTACCGCTGAAGGTCAATGCCGACGATGCGCTGAAGAAGGTGGCCGGCATCGTGAAGACGATGATCGTGGTCAAGCGCACCGGCGGTGGCATCGACTGGGTCGACGGCCGCGACGTCTGGTACGCGGACGAGGTGGCAAAGGCCTCGGCCGACTGCGCGCCGGTCGAAATGAACGCGGAGGATCCGCTATTCCTTCTTTACACGTCGGGTTCAACCGGTGCTCCAAAGGGCGTCGTTCACAGCACGGGTGGCTATCTCGTTTTTGCGTCGATGACGCACCAGTATGTGTTCGACTATCACGACGGCGACATCTACTGGTGCACCGCCGATGTCGGCTGGGTCACCGGCCACAGCTACATCGTCTATGGGCCGCTGGCCAACGGCGCGACCACGCTGATGTTCGAGGGGATCCCGAACTATCCCTCAACATCGCGCTTTTGGCAGGTCGTCGACAAACACAAGGTCAACATCTTCTACACCGCGCCGACCGCGATCCGTTCGTTGATGGGTGCGGGGGAAGAGCCGGTCAAACAGACCAGCCGTGCGTCGCTGCGCTTGCTCGGCTCGGTGGGCGAGCCGATCAATCCGGAAGCGTGGGATTGGTATCACCGCGTGGTCGGCGATGGACGTTGTCCGATCGTCGATACCTGGTGGCAGACCGAGACAGGCGGCATCTTGATCTCGCCGCTTCCCGGCGCGACGGCTTTGAAGCCCGGTTCGGCAACCCTGCCGTTTTTCGGAGTGATGCCGGAAGTGGTGGACGCAAGTGGTGCCGTGCTGACCGGCGCATGCGAAGGCAATCTCGTCATTGCCGATTCCTGGCCAGGCCAGATGCGCACGGTCTACGGCGACCACGAGCGCTTCATGCAGACCTACTTCGCGACCTATCCGGGCAAGTATTTCACCGGCGATGGCTGCCGGCGCGACGCCGACGGCTACTACTGGATCACCGGCCGCGTCGACGACGTCATCAACGTATCCGGTCATCGCATGGGGACAGCCGAAGTCGAAAGCGCGCTCGTCGCACATCAGAAGGTTTCCGAAGCCGCTGTTGTCGGTTTTCCGCACGACATCAAGGGGCAGGGCATCTACGCCTACGTCACCTTGATGTCGGATGCGGAGCCCTCCGGAGAGTTGCGCAAGGAACTAGTGGCCTGGGTCCGCAAGGAGATCGGACCGATCGCCGCACCCGATGTCATTCAGTTTGCGCCGGGCCTGCCCAAGACCCGCTCTGGAAAGATCATGCGTCGTATTCTGCGCAAAATCGCCGAGGACGAAGTCGGCGCGCTCGGGGACACCTCAACCCTGGCGGATCCGGCGGTGGTCGATGATCTCATCAAAAACCGCCATAGCCAAAAGGCGGCGCGGAAATGAATATCGACGCGATTTCGATCGGCGACAATCCCCCGGAGGACGTCAATGTCATCATCGAGGTTCCGATCGGCGGTGAACCGATCAAATACGAAATGAACAAGGCGGCGGGCGCGCTGTTCGTCGACCGCTTCCTGTATACGCCGATGCGCTATCCCGGAAATTACGGCTTCGTTCCGCACACGCTTTCGGACGATGGGGATCCGATCGACGTGCTCGTGGCCAATTCGCGGCCGATCGCTCCTGGCGCCATAATCAATGTGCGGCCGATCGGCGTGCTCAAGATGGATGACGAGGGCGGCGGCGACGAGAAGATCATCGCCGTGCCGATGCCGAAACTGACGATGCGCTACGCACACGTCAACGGGATCGCCGACATGCCGCAGATCGCGATCGAGCAGATCCAGCACTTCTTTGAACACTACAAGGATCTGGAGCCGGGGAAGTGGGTGAAGGTGATCGGATGGGGCGACAGTGCCGAAGCGCGCCGGCTGATCGTCGAGGCCATCGCGCGGGCAAAGAGCTGAAACCGAGATATGGGCAATGATATGAGACTGGTTCTGTTGGGGCCGCCAGGCGCAGGTAAGGGCACGCAGGCGACGAGGATCGTCACTCGATTTGCGATCCCGCAATTGTCGACCGGCGACATGCTGCGCCAGGCGGTTGCGGAAGGCACGGCTGCGGGATTGCGCGTCAAGCACATCATGGATCGGGGTGAACTTGTGCCCGACGACGTCGTGGTATCGGTGATCGCTAATCGTATCGACCATTCCGATGCGGTAAGCGGCTTTATCCTTGACGGCTTCCCGCGCACGGTCGCGCAGGCCGAAGCGCTCGATCAGGAACTCGCCACCCGGGGCATCAAGCTCGATGCGGTGCTTGAGCTCGAGGTCGACGAAGATGCGCTGCTCGACCGCATCAAAGGGCGCGCCGACGATGCGGCAAGCCGAGGCGAGCCGGTGCGCCGCGACGATAATCCCGAGGTCTTCAAGACCCGGCTCGGCGTTTATCGCGAGCAAACCGCGCCGGTCACGGAATACTACCGGTCGCAGGGACTGCTCAACGTCGTCGACGGTTTGCAGCCGATTGACGCCGTGACCGAACAGCTCGCCGCGGCGCTTGCGGCAGTAACGTCCGATCAGATCAGGAGTGATGTCAGATGAAAGCGTTTACCTTCCAGGCACCCCCCAACATCCTGTTCGAGGCAGGCGCATCGAAAAAGCTGGCGGAGTTGGTCGCTGGATACGGGGCAAAACGTGTTCTGCTGGTCACGGATAAGGGCGTACGCAATGCAGGCCTGACCAGAAACGCCGAGGCTGGCCTGGTTGCCGGCGGCTGCGAACTGACGATATTCGAAGATGTGGAGGCGGATCCGCCGTCGCATATCATCGAGCGGGCGGTCGCACTGTGTCGTGACAAGGACATCGAGCTGGTTGCCTCAATCGGCGGCGGCAGCGCGCTCGATACCGCGAAGTTGGTGGCCTATCTGGCCAAAACGCCTGATCGCCTCGAAGATATCTACGGCGTCGGCCTTGCCAAGGGCGAACGCCTTCCGCTGCTGCTGGTGCCGACAACGGCCGGAACGGGCTCGGAGGTGACCCCGATTGCGATCGTCACCACGCCGACGACCGAGAAAAAGGGCGTCGTTGCGCCCCGCCTGCTCCCGGACTGGGCGATCCTCGATCCGGAGCTGACGCTCGGCCTGCCGCCGCATGTCACCGCGGCGACCGGCATCGACGCCATGGTCCATGCGATCGAAGCCTATACCAGCAAGCACCGGAAGAATCCGATGTCGGACCAGTTGGCACGGCAGGCTCTCGCCCTGCTGTCGGCGAATGTCCGGACGGTCTGTGCGGACGGATCTAATCTCGAAGCGCGGTCGCAAATGCTGCTGGGTTCGATGCTGGCCGGCATGGCGTTCGCCAATTCCCCGGTCGCCGCCGTGCACGCGCTGGCCTATCCGATCGGCGCGCTGTTCCACGTGCCGCATGGCCTGTCGAATGCCTTGGTGCTGACCCAGGTGCTGCGGTTCAATTTGCCGGAGGCGGAAGGCCTCTACGCCGAACTGGCGCCGATCGTCGATCCCAAATCGGAAGGAATGAGCGTCAGCCAGCGGGCACGGCTGTTCGTCGATGCGATCGCGGCGATCTGCCGGGATTGCAACGTGCCGGCCTCGCTGGCCGATGTCGGCATTGCGAGGGGCGACCTGAAGAAGCTCGCCGAGGATGCGATGAAGCAGACGCGGCTTCTCGTGAACAATCCGCGGGAATTGAGCTTCGACGATGCGCTGGCGATCTACACCGAGGCGTTCGGCAACCGCGCGGCGGCCTGAGCGGCACAAAGAGTGAGCAGCATGAGCGAGAACGACAAATCGGCTTCCGCTGATTCCGATCCCGGCCTCGAATGGGCGAAGCTGTGGCAGACGATGGCCGAATCCTCGAACCGCATGGTCGAGGCGTGGTCGGGGTCGATGGCACCGTTCATGCTGGCGCGTCTGTCGGAAAAGCCGGGTGGTTTTGGCGACGGCAACGAACTGTCGGCAGCGATCGAGCGGATGGCGCAGGGGCCGCGGCTGGCCGACGTCTGGGACATCGACCGGAAAATGGCGTTGGCCTTTGGGGCCTGGATCGAGATGCGCCAGCGGCTTGCGAGCTACAATGCGGTTGCTGCCGCTCCATGGCCTGAAGCGTCGAAGCGGTTTTACGAGACGATGTCCGCCACCGGTAGCGATGGCTCCCCGCATCCGGAGTGGCGCGAGGCGTTCGCCAAATGGAGCGAAATCTCCAACGAGGAACTGATCCGGAATCAGCGCACCGACGGCTTCTTGCAAGCTCAGAAGGAACTGCTGCAGGCGGGATTGAAGTTACGGAGCCGGCAGGATGATGTCGCTGAGGCCGCGTCAGCCATGTTGGGGCTGCCGACCCGCAAGGATTTCGACGACGTGACGCAGCAATTGACCGAACTCCGCCGAGAAGTCCGTACGCTCGCCCGCCAGATCCGCGACCAGAAGAGCGAAGCCGCACGATGAGCGATCAGGAGAACCAAACCTCGCGCTTCGCCCGGGACATGGCGGCCAACGCCGAGAAGATGTTCAAGGCGACACAGTTGATCGCCAATACGCGGGATGAAGACGTCGCCATCGGCACGACACCGAAGCATCTCATGATGCGCCGCGACAAGGTCGAGCTGTTCCATTATGAGCCGATGGCGGAAGCGACGGCGAAGACGCCCGTCCTTTTGGCCTACGGCCTGATCGGGCGGTATACCATGGCTGATTTACAGCCTGACCGCTCGCTGGTGCGCAGCCTTCTCTCAAAAGGGCTCGATCTCTGGCTGATCGACTGGGGCCAGCCGGGCCGAACCGAGCGATGGCTGAAAATTGATGATTACGTCGATGACTACATCGATGCCGCAGTCGACCGCATCGCGCAGGAAACCGGCCATGACAAGATCACGCTGCTCGGCATCTGCGAAGGCGGCGTCTTTACGACGTGCTACACCGCTCTGCATCCGGAAAAGGTCAAAAATCTCGTCATCACCATTACCCCAATCGACTTCCATGCCGATGTCAAGGACAAGGCCGCGCACCACGGCTTCCTCAACCTTTGGACCCGCAGCCTCGATCCTGATGACATCGACAAGCTGGTCGATACTTACGGCGTGCTGCCGGGCGAGTTCATGAGCTCGGTGTTCTCGATGATGACGCCGATGCGCTCTGACGAAATACAATGTCGATCTCATCGACGTCGTCGATGACGAGGCCAAGTTCATGAATTTCCTCCGCATGGAAAAGTGGCTCGCGGACCGTCCGCATCATCCTGGCGGAGCGGCGAAGCAGTGGCTGAAGGATCTCTACCAGGAGAACCGCCTGGTCGATGGCAGCTTTGAACTGTCCGGCCGTCGGGTCGATCTGAAGTCTATCACGGCTCCCGTGCTGAATGTTTTTGCGTTGGATGACCATATCATTCCGCCGGACTGCTCGCGCGCGCTCGGAGCGAAGATAGGCAGCACGGATTACACCGAAATTCCGCTGCCCGGCGGCCATGTCGGCCTGTTCGTCTCCAGCAAATCGCAGGGCAAGCTGAGCCAGAGCATTGCCGACTGGCTGGTCGCCCGCGACGCCAATCCCGGAAGTGAAGCCTGATGCGCAACAAGATCGTCGACGCCGCCGAGGCGGTTGCCATCATCCGTTCCGGTGACACCGTCGCCTCGTCCGGCTTCGTCGGCGTGGGAACGCCCGATGAAATCATCAAGGCGCTGGAGCGGCGTTTCGTGCAGACCGGAGAGCCGCGGGACCTTTCGCTGGTGTTCGCGGCGGCGCCGGGAGACGGCGCCGATCGCGGCCTCAACCGCCTGGCGCATCCCGGCCTGATCAAACGCCTGGTCGGCGGACATTTCGGCCTGGTTCCGAAGCTCGCCCGGATGGCGGTCGACAATCACGTCGAGGCCTATAACTTGCCGCTCGGATGCGTATCGCATCTGTTTCGTGAAATTGCGGGGCGCAAGGCCGGGCTTCTCTCCAAGGTCGGGCTCGGCACCTTCGTCGATCCGGCCAATGGTGGCGGAAAGCTGAATGCGCGCACCACCGAAGAGCTGGTGCGGATGATCGAAATCGACGGCGAACAATGGCTGTTCTACAAGGCATTTCCCATCAACGTTGCGATCATCAGAGGTACCACCGCCGACCACAACGGCAACATCTCGATGGAAAAAGAGGCGTTGACCCTCGACAATCTGGCGCTGGCAACGGCCGCCAAGAACTGCAAGGGATTCGTCATCGCGCAGGTGGAGCGCATCGCCGCCTCCGGCTCGCTCAATCCGCGTCACGTCAAAATTCCGAGCGTCTTGATCGACTGCGTCGTCGTTGCGCAGCCCGAAAACCATGTCCAGACCTATGCCACGGGTTACAACGGAGCATTTTCGGGCGAATTGCGCGCGCCGGCCGATCGCAATGTTCCGATGGCGCTGGATAACCGCAAGATCATTGCGCGCCGCTGCGCCCTGGAATTGCCGATGGGCGGCGTGGTCAATCTCGGCATCGGCATGCCGGAGGGAGTCGCCTCGGTTGCCGCCGAAGAAAAGCTGTTCGACTTTGTGACGCTGACTGCCGAGCCCGGCATCATCGGCGGTATTCCGCAAGGCGGTCTCGATTTCGGTGCTTCGATCAATGCAGAATCGATCATCGACCAGAACCAGATGTTCGATTTCTACGACGGCGGCGGGCTCGATCTGGCCTGTCTCGGCATGGCTCAGGTCAATGGCCGCGGCGACGTCAACGTCAGCCTGTTCAATGGCCGTCTGGCCGGCGCCGGCGGCTTCATCAACATATCCCAGAATGCGCGCCGGCTGATCTTCGCAGGCACCTTCACCA
This sequence comes from Bradyrhizobium sp. 45, assembly GCF_023073155.1. NCBI lineage: Bacteria > Pseudomonadati > Pseudomonadota > Alphaproteobacteria > Hyphomicrobiales > Nitrobacteraceae > Bradyrhizobium > Bradyrhizobium sp. 45. Next base: position 345,627 of record NZ_JADPIX010000122.1, read on the forward strand.
CCGGTGGGCTCAAGACGTCGGTCGTGGATGGTCAGCTCAAGATCCTCAGCGAAGGCAAGTCCTCGAAATTCATCGACAAGGTGGATCAGATCACGTTTTCGGGCCAGCTTGCCGCAACCAACAGGCAGCCCGTTCTCTATGTGACGGAGCGATGCGTGTTCCGCCTCACTCCCGAGGGTCTCGAACTGATCGAGATCGCGCCGGGTATCGATATGGAGCGCGACATTCTCGCGCTCATGGGCTTTCGGCCCATCATCCGCGCGCCGAAATCCATGGATGTTTCGCTGTTCAGCGAGGCCCTGATGCAGCTCGACGACCGGCTGCTCAATCGGCCGCTGGCGGAGCGGCTGTCGTACGATGCCGATCGCAACACGCTTTTTCTCGGACTTGACGGCTATCGGGTCCATAGAGATGCCGACGTCGAGGTAATCCGGGCGTCGATCCTCGAACTCTTCCATCGTGTCGGACGCCGGTTTTCCGCAGTCGTCAACTACGATTCGTCTTACATCGCTCCCGACATGACGGAGAAATGGTTTTCAATGGCCGCCGAGGTCGAGCGGACCTGCTACGATCATGCCTCGCGCTACACCACCAGCGCATTCATGCGCCTGAAGCTCGGCGACGCGCTGGCCCGCCGCGACGTCGCGCCGCATATCTTCGAAACCTCGGCCGACGCCCACCGGTTTGTCGAATAGACCGATGGGGCTGAAATCCACCGAGTTGCGCCCCACGGACTGGCCTGAAGGACGGCAGAGGGCGCCCGACCGCACCGGATCGGTGCGCGGGCTGACCCGGCGCAGCTTCCATCGTATCGCATTCACGGATTGGGGGCCCGCGCCCGCGGTGCGGCCGGTGCTCTGCGTCCATGGCTTGACCAGAAACGGCCGGGACTTCGATCACCTCGCCGCAGTTCTCGCAATGGCAGGGCGGCAGGTCGTCTGCCCGGACTTGCCGGGCCGCGGACAAAGCGAACGGCTGCACGACAGCAGCGACTATGCCTTGCCGCAATATTGCAGCGACATGACCGTGTTGATGGCAGCTCTTGGTGCAACGGAGATCGATTGGGTTGGAACGTCGCTGGGCGGCTTGATCGGGATGGTGCTGGCTGCCCTTCCGGGCAGTCCGATCCGTCGCATCGTCATCAACGACATCGGACCCTATCTGCCCTGGACCGGATTGCTTCGTCTCGGTGCCAATCTCAACGAGGCGCCCAAATCGTTTGAGACGATCGAACAGGCCGAAGGCTACTACCGGCGGGTTCTGGCGCCTTTCGGGCGATTGGAGGATGTGCACTGGCGGCATCTGACAACGCATAGCGTGGCCTGGAGCGTGGAGGGGCGCTGCTTCAAGCCGCTGTGCGATGCGAACATCGCTCAGGCCTTTCGAAACCCTTGGCACTACAGCGTCGATCTCTGGAAATACTGGGATGCGATCGATGTCCCCATTCTGGTCATACGCGGGCAGCAATCGGATTTGCTTTCCGAAGGCGTCCTCAAGGACATGATGCGGCGCAATCGCAATGTCCGCGTTCACACCGTCGCGGACTGCGGGCATGCGCCGGCCCTGATCGCTGACGAACAGATCGAGGTCGTGACGCAGTTTCTGAGCGGCCACGACTCCACTTAGCGCTGAATGCTTCATGCCGAACTGCATTATAACGTGTTAATTCCAACCTGGCTGTCTTCATCATGGCTTCGAAACTCACGCTCAAAGATCCGACCCTGTTGCGCGATGCCTGTCCGGTGGCAGGTGCGTGGGTAGCCGCCGATAACGGCGCCACCATCACGGTCGATAATCCCTCGACCGGCGCCGTGGTCGGACATGTCCCCAACATGGGGATGGCCGAGACCCGGCGGGCGATCGAATTCGCCAACGCTGCGCTACCGGCGTGGCGAGCCCGTACCGCGAAAGAGCGCGCCGTGATCCTGCGACGCTGGTTCGATCTGATGATGGCGAACCAGGACGATCTCGGTGCGATCATGACGGCGGAGCAGGGCAAGCCGCTTGCTGAAGCCAAGGGCGAGATCGCCTATGCCGCAAGCTTCGTCGAGTGGTTCGGCGAGGAAGCAAAACGCGTCTATGGCGATACGATCCCGGGGTTCACGGCCGACCGACGCATCATCGTGCTAAAGCAGCCGATCGGCGTTTGTGCCGCAATCACCCCGTGGAATTTTCCGGCCGCGATGATCACGCGCAAGGCGGGCCCGGCCCTGGCGGCGGGTTGCACCATGGTCGTCAAGCCGGCAAGCCAGACACCACTGTCCGCGCTGGCGCTTGCGCTGCTGGCGGAGCGGGCAGGCGTCCCTCAAGGTGTGCTGTCCGTCATCACAGGTTCGGCGTCGGCGATCGGCGGCGAAATGACCTCCAATCCGATCGTACGCAAGGTGACATTCACGGGTTCGACCGAAATCGGCAAGAAGCTGATGGCGCAGAGCGCGTCGACGGTGAAGCGGACATCGATGGAGCTCGGCGGCAACGCGCCGTTCATCGTCTTCGACGATGCGGACATCGATGCCGCGGTCAAGGGCGCGATGGCTTCGAAATACCGCAATGCCGGCCAGACCTGTGTTTGCGTCAATCGCTTCCTTGCGCAGGACAAGATCTACGATTTGTTTGTCTCGCGTCTGGCTGAGGCGGTTAGTGCGTTCAAGATCGGTGACGGGTTCGAGCCCGGCGTCGCGATTGGTCCGCTGATCGACATCGCCGCCGTGGAGAAAGTCGAAGAGCATGTTTCCGATGCGGTTTCCAAGGGAGCGCGCGTCGCCATCGGTGGGAAGCGCCATGCGCTTGGCCGCACGTTCTTTGAACCGACGGTATTGGCGGACGCCACGCCGGACATGTTGATCTTCCGGGAGGAAACTTTTGGCCCGGTCGCGCCCGTATTCCGCTTCAAGACTGAAGAGGAAGCGATCCGCCTTGCGAACGATACCGAGTTCGGACTTGCGGCCTATTTCTACGGCCGCGATATCGGACGGGTCTGGCGCGTTGCCGAAGCGCTCGAGTACGGCATCGTCGGTATCAACGAAGGCCTGATCTCGACCGAGGTTGCACCGTTCGGCGGCGTCAAGGAGAGCGGCAACGGCCGTGAGGGTTCGAAATACGGCATCGAGGACTATCTGGAAATCAAATACCTCTGCATGGGTATCATCCAGAGTTCGGCCACTTGAGCGGCTGCCGGCATCGCGGAACAACGCATGGGCGGAAACCGTTTCGGGCCGTAGCTTGAATGGGGAGGGAGCGGCCACGTAGGGAATAGTCGCAACATTCAGCGGTTTAGTTTTGTTGCTCGGAATATCGAAATTCGCCGCGAAAATTTTTCTGACACTCCGGAATCGAAGTTGCCGAATAAGTGGTCGTTATCATTTATATTCGTGGGACAGGCGCCACTAACAATTCGCTTCACAGCTCAGCTCAACGCGTGAGCGGCCAATCCGTAGACCCACGGCTCGTTTTCCTTTCGGTTGAGGAATCGCCGCCCCTTGGACATGGTTGTGACCGTCTCGCTGATCGCGAGGCGGCTCTGCTGAAGATAGTCAGCAAACAGGCCCGTTTGCTCCCGGGTATCGACGCGGGCGAAACGGCCGGTGAGATCCTTAAGATGCACGGCCGTGAGATGGATCGCGTCATAATCATTGCTGGCGACAATGGGACCGATCACGTGACCACGCCCGAATTCGCGCTTCATGGAGTAGCCGACGGTCTTGCCGTCGCGGCGCAGTACACAGATTGACGCACCTTCCGAAAGCAGAGCAAGCAGCTCCCGGCGGCTCGTGCCGAATGCGCGCTCATCCAGCGCCGCAATCTCATTGAGAGTTTCGGCTGACGCCGACCTCAATTCGCCATCCAGAACTGATGTCGGTGGAAGGGGTGATACGATCTCTCCCTGCCACTGATACACGACCGCTTCCTTGGTGAAGCCCAGCGACAGATAAAGATGATAGGCAGCATCGGTCGAGTTCAGGGCAAGACTCCGATCCTCGCACCGTTCGAACACCTGTTCCATCAGCCATCGGCCGGTACCTTGTGCTTGGGTGCGCGGCGATGTGAGTACCAGGCCGATGGTGGCGAATTCGTGTCCGTGGGGGAACCACATCGCACTTCCGAAAACGCGCCCGATGCCGTCAACAGCGACGATGCCCTGACCGGCGCGGCGCAGGAAATCCCAGTCCTTTGGCCGATGCGGCCAGCCGACGGCAATCGAGAGCGCGTGGAGCAGCTTCACATCAACGTCTCGAATGTCGCGCGCGACCAATTCGAAGGACTTCAGGCGTACGGATCGTCCCATCTCAGTTCATTCCTTCGCGGAATGCCAACGTCTATGGCTTGTCGTGCTTTAGCTGCCCAGTTGCGACAGCAGACGTGTTTGCCGCAGCATTGCACGGAAAGCCAGCAGGTTTCACCTGTTTTGGTGCAAGTGTTCGAAATGTTCGGCATATAGCGCACCGATATTCGGCAGAGAAAGCTTCTGCTTGCCGCTAGGCTGTAGATGCCCGGCGAGCTCGCTGCGCGCCAACAAGTCATCGAGCATCTCGCCGCGTGACACGAAGGGTCCCTAGATGGGGTTTCTTTTCAATTCCGATGCCGCTCGGGGCGCAATTTTCCGCCAGATATTTGCGCGCGAGCTCCCCGATCTTGAATTCTACCAGGGTAGGAAAAGCATCGACCCGGAAAAGGTGCGGTATCTGCTGACCTGGAACGTGCCGGACGACGTCTCGCGTTATCGCAATTTGGAGGTGCTCTTTTCGATCGGTGCCGGAGTCGACCAGTTCGTGCCCGAGATCATACCCGATCATGTGATGCTGGTGCGTATGGTCGAGGATGGCATCATACGCATGATGCAGGAATACGTCGTGCTTGGCGTGCTGGCGCTCCATCGCGAGATGCTCGCATATCGGGAGCAGCAGAGAAGGGGCGAGTGGCAAGATATTGTCACTCCACAGGCGACCGAACGCCGCGTGGGTTTCCTGGGCGTTGGGATGCTGGCGCAAGCGGCAATCGATCGCCTCAAGCCCTTTGGATTTTCCCTTGCCGCATGGAGCCGCAGCAAAAAGGTAGTCGAGGGCGTCACCTGCTTTCATGGCGACGATCGGCTAGGCAGTTTCCTGAGAGGAACGGATATTCTCGTCTGTCTTCTGCCCCTGACGGAGCAAACCCGCGGCCTCCTGAACGCAAAACTCTTCTCGCTTTTGCCGATGGGAGCGCGACTGCTGCATCTCGGCCGCGGCCCGCAGCTCGATCAGGCCGCACTCATCGAGGCGCTCGACAGCGGCCGCCTCGCGGCAGCTATGCTCGATGTCACTGACCCCGAGCCGCTGCCGGAAGGCCATGCGCTCTGGGCACATCCGAAGGTCATGATAACGCCGCACATCGCATCCGTGACGCAACCGCATACGGCGGCACAATCCGTCGTAGAAAACATCAGGCGCCACCGCGCGGGAAAAAATCCGATCGGGCTTGTCGATCGAACACTCGGCTATTAACCAGGGATAATGCCATGTCACTTCTGATTACTATCGATACCAATCCGGACTTCGCACCAAAGAACACCTTGCCTGCTCCGGAACGACTCATTTCGGGCAATCCATCCTTCAAGACCTGGGCGCAGGACGCCTCCAAAGCCGAGAAGGTGCTGACCGGCGTCTGGGAAGCAACGCCCGGCGAGACCCATTCCATCAAAGGCACCACTTACGAGTTCTGCCACATCATCTCGGGTCTCATCGAAATTGAGGAAAAGGGTGGTGAGACCAGGACTTACCGCGGCGGCGACAGCTTCGTGATGAAACCGGGCTTTGTCGGCGTCTGGCGCACGATCGAGACCGTGCGAAAGATCTACGTCAGCGCTTATGACTGAGCGCAATGCTCAGAGCGGTCGAAATCTGGCTTGGCAGAACAATCGACTTTCAAAGTCGCGCCTGACCGGCTTCAGCGCCGTCAGGCAATTCTCGATGAAAAAATGCGGTGTGCGGCCTTTATTGCTCAAATGAGCCGGCTTTGCTCGCCAGTCGCAAATCCAAGAGCGTTCTCGTAGTGCAGACCTGCTCGGTTGGCAAGCAGGAATGGCGGAGTTGGGCCCGAAGGCAAAGGAACATGTAGATGATTGCATTGAAGGACAAGGATCTGTTTCGCCAGCAAGGGCTGATCGGCGGCAATTGGCGAGATGCGAGCGCGAAAGCCACTGCCAATGTCATTGATCCTGCCAGCCAGAACGTCCTTGGTACCATCCCCGATATGGGACGTAACGAGACTGCGGCTGCAATCAACGCTGCGGCTGATGCGTTCAAAGCTTGGAAGAAGACTACTCATGCAGAACGCGCGGCACTTTTGGAGCGTTGGTATGAGCTGATGCGGCAGCATGAGCAGGATCTGGCGCTCTTGCTGACTCTGGAACAGGGTAAGCCGCTTGCTGAATCGCTCGGAGAAATCCGCTATGGGGCATCCTTCGTAAAATGGTTTGCGGAAGAGACACGCCGGATCAACGGATCGACCATCCCTTCACCCACTGCCGATCGCCGCATTCTGGTGCTGAAAGAGCCGGTAGGCGTCTGCGGGATCATCACCCCCTGGAACTTTCCTAACGCCATGATCACGCGCAAGGTGGCACCTGCGCTTGCTGCGGGCTGCACCGTGGTCATCAAGCCATCTGAATTTACGCCATTTTCGGCGCTCGCGATCGGCGTTCTTGCGCAGCGGGCAGGGATCCCGGCGGGCGTGATTAATATCGTGACGGGCATGCCCGCGGAAATCGGCCAGGAACTGATGGACAATGAAACTGTCCGCAAGATCTCGTTTACCGGGTCGACTCGCGTCGGCGCATTGCTGATGAAAGGCGCCGCCGCCAACATCAAGAAGCTCAGCCTCGAGCTCGGCGGCAACGCGCCGTTCATCGTCTTTGATGATGCCGATGTTGACCGGGCCGTCGAGGGCGCGATTGCGTCGAAGTTTCGTAATGGCGGACAGACCTGCGTTTGCTCCAATCGCATTCTGGTGCAATCCGGCGTTTACGATGCCTTTGCGAAAAGGCTCGCCAGCCGGGTCGCAAAAATGAAGGTCGGTGCCGGCACCGAAGAAGGTGTCGAAATCGGACCAATGATCAATGGCGCGGCGATAGAAAAGATCAAGCGGCACGTCACAGACGCCCTGGACAAAGGCGCGAAGATCATCTCGCAGAGCGAACGTATGCCGGAAGGCCGGCAGTATGCGCGCCCCGTCGTGCTCGGTGAGGCAACGACTGACATGCTCTTGGCCTCAGAAGAGACGTTCGGACCAGTCGCGCCGCTTTTCCGCTTCGAGACGGAGGACGAAGCGATCGCGATCGCGAACGGCACGCCCTTCGGCCTTGCCGCCTACTTCTACACTGAAAACCTCAAGCGCTCGTGGCGCGTTGCCGAGGCGCTGGAATTCGGCATGGTGGGCCTGAACACCGGCCTGATCTCGACCGAGGTCGCGCCGTTCGGCGGTGTAAAGCAGTCCGGGCTGGGGCGCGAAGGATCCCAGCTCGGGATAGATGAATATCTTGAGATCAAAACGCTTCATGTCGGCGGATTGGAATAAGGGGGCGATTCCTGGTTTCAGGAGAGGAATCGAAGGGTTCTCCGATTTTGCGGCGGACCGCATCCGCGCGACAACACCATGATGCCTCGACAGCGAAGTAACACAATTCTGTCGGATGAGTAGTTCGAACACAGAAAAAGGGAGCGGTCGAACCGCCCCCTTTATTCATCACGCAACAGTCTCTACTGAAATTTTCGAAGGTCTACGTGCCGCGAAAGAGCCCGAAAAGGATACGCCTTCACGCACTTCTTCGAAGGGGCTCCAAGCCGACTGCGGCGGCGAGCCCGCCGATGTCAGCGACCTCAGTGTATTCATAGAAGGGATTCGCGGGCTCATGACCGCGGTTCACCCACACCTTGCTCTTGATGCCCAGGTCGTAGGCTGTCATCAGGTCGTAGCGGAAGGAGGATGAGACGTGGGTGATATCTTCCGGACCGCAGCCAAGCTTGTCCAGCATGTATTCAAAGCCTTTCATGTGCGGCTTGTAGGCGCCGGTTTCCTCGGCCGTGATGACCGTGTGGAAGGGCGCGCCGAGCTTCTCGACGTTCGACATGATGAGGTTCTTCATGGAATTCGACAGGATGACCAGCGGAATCTCCCTGGCAACTTTGGCCAGACCCGCCGGGACGTCGGGGTGTGGACCCCATGTGTGGATCTCTTCATTGATGCGCTGGGCATCCTCCGGCCGAAATACGACACCGTTGCGCTTGCACGCGCGCTCTACCGAATTATGCACGACCTCGAAGTATGGCTTCCACGCGCCAAGAACTTCGTCCAGGCGATAGGCGGCGAAATCCTTGATGAAACTTGCCATCGTCGTGGCAGAAAGCTGGGAGCCGTAGACTCGCCTTGCCGCACCGGCCATGTCGAAATTCGTCAGCGTGCCGTAGCAATCGAAAGTGATATATTTCGGTCGGAACTCGGTCATGTCGTGGTATCCTCCAATCCTCTCGGCACCGCGTGCCAGTACGACAAGCATCATAATGAGCATCGCGTAAGATAAAGCGCCGCTTTCGCTGGAGCCGGAAGCAGATTGTGTCGTATCGGCTCGAAGCCTTGGCAGAGAGTTGCGCCAAGCAACCTTTCGAGTTGAACAGCACCGCCACGCGGCGGACGCCGCCGCGGTATAAGATGCGGCGTCGATCAAAAACGAAAGTCAAAACTCCTTTGGCTCAGGCGCAGCTTGGGAGGAACTGCTGTCGTCGATATCCTACTTTGCGTTTCGGGTTGATATGGAGGCCGAAATGTTGAGCAATTCGCTGATCGAGCTGGACCGCGCACATCTGGTTCACCCGGTCTCATCCTATCGCGGTCACGAGGCCTTGGGTGTGCGGGTGTTAAGATCAGCGAAGGGCGCGACCCTGACCGATGCATCGGGACATCAATTGCTCGACGGGTTTGCTGGTCTGTGGTGTGTCAACGTCGGGTACGGACAAGAGAGCATCGTTGAAGCTGCCACGAAGCAGTTGCGCGAGCTGCCTTACGCGACGGGCTATTTCGGGTTGGGCTCCGATCCGGCCATCCGGCTGGCCGCCAGGTTGGCCGAATTGGCGCCTGGCGATCTGAACCATGTTTACTTCACGCTAGGTGGCTCCGATGCCGTCGACAGCACAATCCGATTTATTCGGTACTATTATCATGCCAAGGGTACGCCGCAGAAGGATCAGTTCATTTCCGTCGAGCATGGCTACCACGGATCGTCGACGGCAGGGTCCGGCTTGACCGCGATCCCCGCCTTTCATGCGGGCTTTGGGGTACCTTATAGCTGGCAGCACAAAATTCCGTCGCACTATACCTATCGTAATCCTGTCGGTTCCCATCCTCAGGCTATCATTGCTGCGTCGGTCGCGGCCCTGCGAGCCAAGATCGCCGAACTTGGCGCAGATCGCATTGCGGCTTTTTACGTCGAGCCAATTCAGGGATCAGGGGGTGTCCTCGTGCCACCGCCATCTTGGTTGAAAGCCATGCACGCCGTTTGCAAGGAGAACGATATTTTGTTCGTAGTCGATGAGGTCATCACTGGCTTTGGTCGTGTCGGCCCATTTTTCGCCTGCGAAGAAGACGACGTCGTGCCGGATTTCATGACCACCGCAAAGGGTCTGACGTCGGGCTATGTGCCGATGGGAGCCGTTTTCATGTCCGACCGCGTCTACAACACGATTGCGGACGGAGCCGGCAAGACGGCCGTCGGCCACGGCTACACCTATTCCGCGCATCCCGTCAGTGCAGCGGTCGGGCTCGCGTGCCTGGATCTTTACGAAAATGGCTTGTTGGCAAACGGCCGAAAGGCGGGGCACCGCCTGATGGAAGGCCTTCGCGCGCTTGCCGATCATCCACTTGTCGGCGATGTCCGTGGTCGCGGCATGCTGGCCGCAATCGAGCTCGTCACGGACAAGGAGCGCAAGACGCCCCTGCCGGCGGAAGCTGACGCCGCGCGCCGCATATTCGACCGCGCATGGGACAACGGTCTCGTCATCCGCGCCTTTGCCCAGGGCGTGCTGGGTCTTGCGCCCCCGCTCTGCTGCACGGATGCGGACATCGACGGCATCATCGAACGAACTCGCATGACGCTCGACCAAACCCTCGAAGACAGGGACGTCCGCGCGGCGATGAAAGGATAATCACTGCGCCTGTCATTCCGAGGCCAGAAAAAGCCTGAGCCGTAGCGCCGGCCCGGCGATCTGCCCATGCTCCCCGGGGTGGAGGATTGTTCTTCAGCTATTGAATATGCTTTCGAGAGGCAGATGGGATTTCACGATCGGGGACTTCAGCACGACAAAACTGAAGTATTTGTCGATTCCGATATCCATCTCGACGAGACGTTCCATCAGCGCTTGATATTCGCTGATTCCCGCTGTGATAAACTTCACCAGGTAGTCATATCCGCCCGAAACCAGATGACATTCGACGACCGAATCTATCTTTTCGATGGTCGTGAGAAAGCGCGCGAAATCGATCTGGCGATGATTTTTGAGCGTGATCTCGGCGAACACAGTCAGAGTTTGTCCGAGCTTGGAGACGTCGATCTGGGCGGAATAGCCGGTGATGAAGCCCTCCGTCTGGAGCCTCTTGACGCGCATCAGGCACGGGCTCGGGGAAAGGTTTATCAGCTCTGCGAGCTCGACGTTGGAAGTCCGCCCGTTCTTCTGCAGTTCGCATAAAATCCTGATGTCGATCTTATCGAGCTTCATAGGCAATGCCATGAGATGGGAGCCATAGCGGCGTCAAGGCTTTGAGGCTTCAGCGTCATACGCACTGTCATAGCACCAACCAGCATCCTTTCCCACCGGGCGGAGAGATTGCTTTTCAGAACTCGGCGACCTTGCCCCAGGCACCCGTTTTCAGCCGCTCCGGCCTGTATGGACGCGGGTCGACGATCGGTGCAGTACCAGTAATGATGTCCGCCATCAGGTGCCCTGCGCCGGGACCAATCCCGAAACCGTGTCCGCTGAACCCGGCCGCAAGGATAAAGCCCGGAATCGCCCCCACCTCACCGATGGCGGGAACGCCATCCGGTGTGCTGTCAATATAGCCGGCCCAGACATTGGAGATTGCGACGCGACGGAGTTCAGGCAGCAATTCGCAAGCTCTTTTATGTGTCAGCCGAATCTGCCGCATGTCGGGACGGGGATTAAGTGTCCGGTTCAGCTCCATCGGGGTCGTCTCATCGAGCGCCCACTTCGCCAAGGATTCATGACCTTGGCGCATGCCCTCGAATGCTCCAGGGGCGAGACTGCGCCAGCGGCGAGCAAACATCGGCACGAATTCGCGGGCGAACCTGAATTGCTGCGGCGTTGGATCGACTCGCGCGCGCCCGCTTATCGCCAGCGTGTACCCGCCGCTGCTACGCCGCGTGAGCGACACGACTGCAGTGTGCAGGGCGTCGGGCAGACCCGCCGCGCCAGGAGCCACGGCGAGAATGGACTGGCGCACGGACGCCTGTGGGAAGCGAATGCCGAGCTGGTTGCAGAACGAAGAGGCCCAGGCCCCTCCTGCCATGACCACCGTGTTGGTCCGGATTGTGCCCATTTCGGTCACTACGCCGTTCACCCGGCCGGCACGGAGCTCTATGCCGCGAGCGGCGCAGTGCTGGTGCACCGTGCCGCCCGCCGTCATCATCGCACGCGCGACCACGGGCACAGCCTTCGAAGGGTCTGCCGTTCCGTCGGTTGGAGAGGAGACGCCGCCTTTCCATTTGCGGCCCGTCGCTTTGCCTCTCTCGCTAGCTTCGTTCGTGCTCAACATGTGTGTCGTAACGCCGACCGTCTTTGCAAAATCGCGCCATTTCGCCCAGCAGGTCAGCTCATTCTCGTCATTCGACAGATAGAGAAGCCCGCAGCGGCGGAAGCCCGTGTCTTCCCCGGTCTCCTGTGCTACTCTCTCCCAAAGATCGAGACTCTTGGTGGCGATCGGTAGCTCGCGTGCGTCGCGATTCTGTTGACGGCACCATCCCCAATTGCGACTGGACTGCTCGGCGGCGACACGCCCCTTCTCTAGCAAGGCGACCTTAACGCCGCGGCGGGCGAGATAGTAAGCCGTGAACACGCCCACCACGCCGCCGCCAATGACGACGACGTCAGCCTCTTGAGGCAGAGACGGGCTTGATTCAATATGGATGAGCGGCGCACTCATGAAGCGAGGACTCCCGGCGTTTGACCTATCGTAGCTGAGCATTCGCGGCAGGTGCTCTGCGGGAATTTGTGATTAGACGGAATATTCTGCGGTTTGCCGACTACTGTTCAAGCTATTATTGCGAGAACACGTTGCTCGCGCCCACCTCATTCGCCAAAGCACCAGGGCATCAGGCGTTGAGCGCGTGCAGCCGTGCCGTGCACAAGGCAGGCCGCCTGAGAGTTCTCTCGTCGCGGCGCAGACTGAAATGCCAGATGGCACTTCGTTTTCAGAACTTCCTGCTGCCCATACGGCGCGTTTCGGCGACTCTGGGGTGATTGAAGCAGTCAAACTCGCGAATGCCGGGTCAATGTCGATCAGTGGCAGAAGTTCTAAAGGGACGCTGGATGAGCCTTGTCCAGGAACAGACCTCCACAAGAGCAATCAAGCTGGATGGGACTGTTAGCTCCACGAACTTCGATTCAGTGATCGAGTTGGCCGCTCGTCCGATGTTTTGGCTTGAGCGACAGCTTTTTCCTGTCGAGCACCAAGCTTTGAATCATGTCGCACTCTCCGAACAGGGAATGGCAAAATGAGCGGCGAATTTTCGACCTGTCCGATCGTCGCGGCGGCAACAATGGCCGAAGAGCCAATCCGCAGCAGAATGACCCAACGCCGTTGAAAGGGGAGACTGTTCAAATGGCCTCTGCCTCTCAGGCTGTAGCTTCGGAAGATGTGGCACTCTCGGTGCGCGAACTGACCGTGAGCCTGCCGGCCGGGATGGAGCGGGCTCACGCCGTCGAGAACGTCTCCTTTGATCTGAAGCGGGGTCAGATACTGTGCATCATTGGAGAGTCCGGATCGGGCAAGTCGGTCACAGCCAATGCGATCATGGGGCTTCTGCCCAAGGCGATACGTGTTGCCTCGGGTTCGATCGACCTGAATGGGACCGACATCGTAGCCATCTCGCCCGATAAGCTCCGCAACCTTCGCGGCCGCGTCGTCTCGATGATCTTTCAAGATCCGCTCTCAGCGCTCAATCCGCTGATGACCGTGGGCGCGCAGATCGAGGAAGTGATGGCAGCGCACGACGTTGGGACCGCGAAATCCCGTCGCAGCCGCGCCATAGACTTGTTGGTTGAGGTCGGCCTTCCCGATCCGCAACTCATGTATCACCAGTATCCATTCCGGCTTTCGGGCGGGCAACGGCAGCGGGTGATGATCGCCATGGCTCTGGCTCTTGAGCCCGCGATCCTGATTGCGGACGAGCCGACGACCGCCCTCGACGTGACGACGCAGGCGCAGATCCTCAAACTGATCCGCGACATTCAGCGCCGCAAGGGAATGAGCGTGATGTTCATCACCCATGACTTTGGAGTCGTGGCGGAGATTGCCGATTCCGTTGTGGTGATGGAGAAGGGTCATTGCGTGGAGCAAGGCAGTGCCGAGCAGGTGCTCAAGTCGCCCAGTCACCTCTATACGCGCCGCCTGATCGCGGCCGTGCCGCACCTGACCGGCAAGGACCGCAATCCCTTGGAAGCCGCCGACAGGGCGTCAATCCTGAAGGTCGAGTGTCTGGTCAAGACCTATCGTAGCGGCAGTGCGCTTTTCCGTACGCAGCGCATCGTGCCTGCGGTCAATGGTGTCTCGTTCGATCTCACGCAGGGCCGCACGCTAGGCGTTGTCGGAGAAAGCGGTTCGGGCAAATCGTCGCTCGGGCGGCTGCTGATCAAGCTCATGGAGAGCGACGGTGGCTCGATTTTCTTCGAAGGCCGCGACGTCGCCCGGCTTACCGAGGCCGAGTTTAGGCCGCTAAGGCCAAAAATCCAGATGATCTTCCAGGATCCTTTTGCGTCGCTCAACCCGCGCTCGACGGTCGGGCAAATTCTCACAGTCGGGCCGGTCGCGCATGGCGTGCCGCACAGAGAGGCTGGTGAGCGGGCGCGGGAGCTTCTGTCCCATGTCGGCCTGGATTCAGGCGCCTTCGACCGCTATCCGCACGAATTTTCCGGCGGTCAGCGCCAGCGCGTCGGCATCGCCCGTGCGCTGATGTTCAAACCACAACTGCTGATCGCCGACGAAGCCGTCTCCGCGCTTGATGTCTCGATCCAGGCCCAAATCCTGAAGCTGCTGGATCAGATTCAGCGGGAGACCGGCGTCTCGATGATCTTCATCACGCATGATTTGCGCGTTGCCAGCCAGATTTGCGATGAGATCGCCGTCATGCATCGAGGACAGATCATCGAACGCGGACCGCCGTCGCAGATCTTCCTGGACCCGAAATCCGCCTACACGCGCGAGCTCGTCGCTGCCATCCCCGGCGAGCAGCCAAGGGGCGCTCGCGCGCTCGCGGGAGTCAATGAATACCGGCGGGACACAGCCAAGAACGAGGAGAGGTCATGACGGAAGCCTATTTTGACTCGAGCTATTCACGGCGCAATGCACTTCGATTGATGGTGGCCGGGGCTGCCGGCCTCGCTGCACCAGGCCTGTTGGGTACGCCCGCCTTCGCTCAGAAGGCCCCCGCCAAACCGAGCGGTCGCATCGTCGTCGGACTTGGACAAGAGCCGACCGTCTTCAATCCGCTGATGGCGCACATTGAAGTCGATGATGGTGTGCATTTCTCGGTTTTCGACGCGCTCTTCCGGATCGACCCAAAGGGTGAGATTGAGCCCAACCTTGCCGTCGAAGTACCGAACCAGAAGAACGGCGGCATTTCGGAGGACGGCCTCAAATGGCGCATCCGTCTGCGTGACGGTGTGCGCTGGCACGACGGCAAACCCTTCACGGCCGAGGATGTGAAATTCACCCTCGAACTGATCACCAATCCCGCCTTCCGGAGTTGGCGCACAGCTGGCCATGCCCTCGTGCGCGACATCACGGTGATCTCGCCCACGGAGATCTCGTGGCGAATGGAACAGGTTTTTGCGCCTTATCTTTCGTTCCTGACCGAAACCTTCATCGTGCCCAAGCACATCCTCGAGAAGGAGGCCAATCCAAACAACGCCGCCTTCAACCAGGCGCCGGTCGGCACCGGCGCATTCAAATGGGGTAAGCGGGTTGCAGGCGATCATCTCGAACTCGTGGCTAACCCCGAATATTTCGGAGAAGGCCCACACATCGAGAAGCTGATCTTCAAATACATTCCCGATCTCACCGTCCTCTACACTCAGTTCAAGAGCGGTGATGTGGACCTGATGGGGCAGCCGTACATCACAGCTGATCATTACGAGGAAGCCAAGGCGCTGGCGAACCGAGTGGTGACACTGGTCCCAAAGGCTTCATTCGAGTCCTTTTACCTGAATTTGGAGCGTCCACAGTTCAAGGAACTTGCAGTCCGTGAGGCGCTCTACGCAGCCATCGACAAGGAATCGATCATCCAGGGGCTCTATTACGGCGTGCCGACTCCGACGGAGACCTTCATGCCGAGGCAGTCCACCTACTATAACCCCAATCTTCCGGCACACGCATACAATCTGGACCGCGCGCGCCAGATCCTCGACCAAGCCGGCTGGGCGCCCGGGCGGGATGGCGTTCGTGCCAAAAGCGGCGTCCGTCTGTCCTTTGCCAGCTCGACCACGTCAGGCGATCCGCTTCGCGAGCAGGTGCAGCAGTTCTTGCAGCAGACATTTGCTCAGTTGGGCGTCGAGATGAAGATATCGAACTTGCCCGCCGCGGTGATGTGGGGCGAGTTCTGGCAGCAATCGCAATTCGATTCCGTGATCGTCGGCAGCACGTATCTGATCGGCGCCGACCCGGACGTGACCAATCGCTTGCACTCGCGTGCGATTGCAGCGAAGGGCGGGCGTGGTTCGAATAATGCGCAGTATTCAAATCCAGAGGTCGATGCCTTGCTCGACCAAGGCGCTCGCAGCTTCGATCCGGACGCGCGGCGCTCGATCTACCGTCGCGTACAAGAGCTCGTTCGCCGCGACCTGCCCTTCCTGCCGCTGTACCAGACCAATTCGGTCCAGGGTAACAAGAAGGGCATTTCCGGCGTCGTGCCGAACGTCAACACGCGCACCGAATCCTGGAACGCGCTGGCTTGGTCTTGGGCGAGTTGACGTATCGCCGCCCGAGGCCCGTATAGGCGCAGGGCGGCGCCTAGGCGCTGTCAAGCTAACATGGAGACTCGAATGCCCGGGTTCCTGCTTAATCGCTTTTCGCAAAGCATCGTGCTGTTGGTGATCGTCTCGATCATCGGCTTCACGGTGCTCAACTTCATGCCGGGCGGTCCTCTCGCGCAGTTCGGGCTGGATCCCGGCATGACCCAGAAGGACATTGAGCGACTGGCAGAGCAGCTCGGGCTGAACCGGCCGTTGTGGATTCAGTATTTTGATTGGGCCTGGCGGTTGGTTCAGGGCGACTGGGGTCACTCTTTCCGCGACGGAACGCCGGTGCTGGCGGTGATTGGGCGTCACCTCTTCGCTACGCTGCTGCTGATGGGGACTTCCACGGCACTGGCCATCGCCCTTGGTTCCTGGATCGGGATCCGCGGTGCCACCCACCGCTATTCCCTGTTCGATTATTGCGCGACGATTGGCGCCATGGTCGCGCTGTCGGTCCCGACCTTCTGGTTCGGCCTCGTCGGCATCTATATCTTCACGTTGAAGCTCGGTTGGGTGCCTGCAGGGAACATGTACACGATCGGCGACGGATCGGTGCTGGACTACTTGCATCACCTGATCTTGCCAAGCTTGGTGTTGTCGCTGGTCCATGTCGCGGTCTGGAGCCGCTACATGCGCACCGCGACCCTTGATGCGCTGAGCCAGGATTTCGTCAAGACGGCTCGTGCCAAGGGCCTAAGTGAGCGCCGCATCCTGCTGAAGCATGTCGTCGGCAATGCGCTGTTGCCGATGATCACCCTGGCTGGGGTGCAGTTGCCGAGCATTCTGACCGGCGCGTTGGTCACTGAGACCATCTTTACCTGGCCGGGAATGGGGCGGCTGTTTCTCGACAGCCTCGGCTACAGTGACTATCCGATGGTCATGGGGCTGTTGATATTCTCAGCCATCCTTGTCGTGCTGGGCAATCTCGTCGCAGACATCCTTGTCGCACTCGTCGATCCGCGCATTCGTCTCAGCTGAAGACGCCGGTTCGTGCCGTCAACAGGAGTCCCCCGTTATGACTGACATCTCCGCCCACCTCCCTCCAATTCGCTGGTGGCACAGCCGCGGGGTGCGCCGGTTCATGCGACACCATCTGGCGCTGCTCGGGTTCGCGATGATCGCCCTGCTCGTGTTGGCGTGCGTCGTGGGCCCCTACGCCTTGCCTTACGATTCGCTCTATATAGATCTGCGCGCCCGCTTTGCTCCTCCCTTGAGCGGTCATCATTATTTCGGCACCGACCCGTTGGGGCGAGACTTGGCCGTGCGACTCTTGATGGCCGGGCGTGTCTCGCTACTGGTGGGATTCTCCGCGATGTTGTTGTCAACGCTGATCGGAACGCTCGTCGGCGTGACCGCAGGCTATCGCGGGGGCTGGATCGGAGCCGCGCTGATGCGCACGGTGGATGGCTTTCTTTCCTTCCCCTCGATTTTCCTCGTGCTGGCGTTGGCCGCGACGCTCCGGCCCAGCCCGATGATGATCACTGTCATCATTGCTGTCACGAGCTGGATGGAGGTTGCCAGGATCGTCGAAGCCGAGGTCCGTTCGCTGCGCGAGCGCGAGTTTGTCCAGGCCGCGCGCATGGTCGGTCTGAGCGGCAGGCACATCATGCTTCGCGAAATTCTGCCCAATGCCACGGGTCCGATCATCGTGGCCGCAAGCCTCACCGTCGCCCGTGCGATTCTTCTGGAGGCCTATATCAGTTTCCTTGGTTACGGCATCCAACCACCGCTGCCCAGCTGGGGCAATCTGCTCAACGGCGCCCAGCAATATCTGGCCAGCGCTCCCTGGCTTGCCATCATTCCAGGCGCTGCGATTACGATCGCAGTGACCAGCTTCAACTTCATCGGCGACGGGCTGCGCGATGCGCTTGACGTTAGAGATGACCACATTTGACGGCTTGAGCCCAGGTGGCAGGCAGCGGACAGCGTTGAAGGCTATCCAGCAGAACCTCTTGATAGCGTAGACGTCGCAAGCATCGCGTTGGCTGATCAGAATCCGTCTTGTCAGTAATCCAAGGCCAGTTTTAACACACGAGAAGTCAGCGACATGCACGAGCCCAGAGCCGCAGAGAAGGACACGCCCTATTGGTGGGAAGCCGCACCACTTAGGTCGCTGCCTCAACAGACTCTTCCCAAGAAACTTGACGTGCTGATCGTGGGCGCTGGCTATGCCTCTCTTTCGGCCGGGCTGGTGCTGGCGCGCGAGGGACGCTCGGTTGCGGCCTTTGACGCGATGGGTCCGGGCGAGGGAGCCTCGACGCGCAACGGTGGAATAACCAGCGCGAGCATACGGCCGGATTACGCCGCGATCTCCCGACGCTTCGGCGCAGACAAGGCGCTGGCAATCGAGGCGGAAGGCAAGATCGCCCGCGAGTTCCTTTACGATTTCATCAAGACCGAGGGGCTTGCCTGCGATTTCCAGCTGGTCGGGCAGTTCAAGGGCGCGTTCGGATATGAGCAGTACGACACGATGGCGCGTAGCGCGGAAGTATTAGCGAAGAGGCTGCGGATCGAGTCTCACGCCGTACCTTATGCCGAGCAGCACAGCTACATCGGCACCGATGTCTACCGGGGTGGAACAGTCCGGATGGATATCGGAGGGCTACAACCGGCGAAGTTTCACGCTGAACTGCTTCGCGTGGCGCTCGCTTCGGGCGTCGCGGTTCATGCGGATACGCCCGTCATCTCCATCGAGAGAGATGGTTCCGGATTCCGTATCGTGACCTCGGCCGGTTCGGTGCAGGCGCGTCAGGTGCTGGTTTGCACGAATGGCTATACTGATAGCGCCGTTCCCTTCCTGCGCCGCAGGCTGGTCCCGGTTCGCAGCCGGATCATTGCAACCGAGGAGCTCGCACCTGACGTCATGGCGCGGCTGATGCCCAAACGCATGATGATGACCGAGAACCGCCAGGTCGGGTTCTATTACCGCCCATCGCCCGACGGCAAACGTATCCTGTTAGGGGGGCGCGACAGCTCTCGTGTCGGTAACCCGGTGGCTCCAAAGCTCCTGCTGCGCAAGGGGTTGGTGAACCTTTTCCCCGAACTCGAGAATGTTCACCTTTCGCACAGCTGGTTCGGCAATGTGGCGATGAATCGCGACATGCTCCCGCGCATCTTCGAAGAGGACGGTGTGGTTTATGCCACTGGCTTCTGCGGTTCAGGCGTCGTCTGGGCGCCTTGGATCGGGATGCACGCGGCCCACAAGCTGATCGGAAACCACGAACGGGCGCGCACCGCCTTTGACTTCCGTCCGCCGGACTCCATCCCGCTCTATCGTGGCGATCCCTGGTTCATGCCCGCCATGATCTGGGGATATCGGATGCAGGATCGTTTTGCGCTGTGGCGCGACCGCCGCTGACGGCTGGAAACTCCATCGGGCATTCCCAAAGGTACAACTCAGGTCATGGAGCTGGCGGCACTGCCGCCTCTCGAAAGAAGAGCATCGATGCACTACGTATCCACGCGCGGACATTCAGGTCGCAGACAGTTCTGCGAAACATTGCTTGAAGGCCTCGCCGAGGATGGCGGGCTGTACGTACCTGAGACCTACCCGCGTGTGGACGCCGCTACATTGGATGCGTGGCGTGCCTTGTCCTATCCCAGCCTGGCCTTCGAGGTCCTGTCGCTCTACGTCAGCGATATTCCGCCCGCTGACCTGAAGGCAATCTGCGAAAAGACCTACACGCCCGAGATCTTTGGAACCTCGAGCATCGTTCCGCTTCGAAAGCTCGAGACGCGGCTTTACCTCCAGGAATTGTCGAACGGTCCTACGCTGGCGTTCAAGGACGTGGCCATGCAGTTGCTCGGCAATCTGCTCGAGTACGAACTGGCACGGCGGCACGACGAATTGAACATTCTTGGGGCGACCAGTGGCGACACCGGGAGCGCTGCGGAATACGCAATGCGCGGCAAGAAAGGGGTGCGGGTCTTCATGATGTCGCCCCTCGGACGGATGAGCTCCTTTCAGCAAGCTCAGATGTTCAGCCTGCAGGACGACAACATCCACAACATCGCCATAGATGGCGTGTTCGACGACTGCCAAGACATCGTCAAATGTGTGTCCAGCGATCTGGAATTCAAACGACGATATAAGATAGGTGCGGTGAATTCGATCAACTGGGCCCGACTGGTCGCGCAGGTCGTCTATTACTTCTCCGGCTATTTTCAAGTCTCCGAAGGGAGGTCAGCAGGCGTTGACTTTTCCGTGCCTTCAGGAAACTTCGGAAACATCTGCGCTGGTCATGTTGCGCGCATGATGGGACTTCCAATATCCCGTCTCGTCCTTGCGACCAACGAAAACGACGTGCTCGACGAGTTTTTCCGCAGCGGCATTTATCGCGTCAGAAGCCGAGCTGACACGCTTGAAACATCGAGTCCTTCCATGGACATCTCCAAGGCGTCAAATCTCGAGCGTTTCGTGTTCGACTTGCTCGGTCGCGACGCCCGTCGGACGAAATCGCTGTTTGAGAACCAACTTTGGGAATGCGGTTCGTTTGACCTCAGCGGTGATCCCAGCTTCGTAACGGCGGCGGCGCGTTTCGGATTCCGCAGCGGCAGGAGCACTCATGCCGATCGACTGGCGACGATCCGTGACACGTGGGAGCGCTACAACACAATGATCGATCCTCACACTGCGGATGGTGTGACGGTCGGGCGCATGCATGCGAGCCCCGAGACGCCGATGCTTGTGCTCGAAACTGCACAGCCAATCAAATTCGCTACGACGATCAAGGAAGCGTTAGGCCGGCAACCAGATCGTCCGCAACGGTTCGATGGACTAGAAGGGCTGCCGAGGCGAGTCAAAGTCCTTCCCCCGAATGCACAAGCTATAAAGAACTACATTGCGGACATCACGCAGGGTGCAACCTGTTGAAGGGTCGATTCCGGATCGAAGAGTGTTTCAGCCGTGGCTGTATTTACGGTGCTGTCACCCGACGAGGTCGCAGCGTTCGTTCAAGCGCGCTATCGGAGCGATCCGCGGTTGATGCCCGGTATCGTTCCGGGCCATCGGATGCCGGAACGGGATCGCGCTGCGGCGTGGCGAGACGCTGACAGCACATCGTCCCTTCTATCGGATCATCAATGCAATTCCCTGCCGAACTCTGCGTCAGCCTGATCGCGTAATGCTGTCGCAGCCAAGATACGCTGCAATTCGCGGGAACATCGTCAGATGGACCTCGCCGTGTCAGGCACTGACGATTAGTCCGCTAACCCAAGCATGAGACGTCGACGCATCATGGCAACCGAAGCTACCCAAGCCGGAGAACGCGAGATTGAAGACGTGGCCCTAGTCCCTTTCGCGAGAGCGCATCTGAAAGGTGCCTTGAAGCTCTCGCAGGAGATGTCTTGGCCGTATCTGCTCAAGGATTGGGAATTTGCGCTGCAGCTTGGCCGCGGTTTCGTGGTGACGAGTGCGGGTGCTGTGGTGGGGACCGCGCTGTGGTGGCCTTACGGCGACACCCATGCTTCCGCCGGAATGGTCATCGTCTCGAAAGCCGTTCAGGGACGGGGGTACGGGGCCCGGCTGATGGACGCGCTGCTCGCGGCGGCACGACCACGAATCGTCACGCTGAATTCGACCGCCGAAGGCCTTGCGCTTTACGCACGCCGCGGCTTCGCCAGCATCGGCATGCTGCACCAGCATCATGGCGTTCCTGGCCAGGGCCGCGACATGCCGCCGGTCGGAAACGTCAGAGCGATGGTTCCGTCGGACTTCGAGGCCATAGTCGGTCTCGATCACGAGGCCACCGGCTGGATGAGGCGCGAGATGCTGAACCGGCTGATCGAGGTCGGTTGCGGCTATGTCCTGCTGCGTGACGGCATACCCCGCGGCTACGCCATTTCCCGTCTCTTCGGCCGCGGGCATGTCATCGGCCCTGTGATCGCCGAAAGCCCGACCGATGCGCGCGCATTGATCGAGGCCGCGCTCGCGCCCCTCGGGAGTGTTTTCGTCCGGATCGACACCTCCGCCTCCTCGCAACTCGGTGACTGGCTTGGAAACATCGGCCTGCAGAAGGTCAGCGACGCCACCACCATGGTCTTGGGGACGCAGATGCCATGGACCGGGCCGGCGCGCACGTTCGCGGTCGCCAACCAGTCGTTCGGCTAGGAGACCTTGAGATGCAACGCCCCGATATGCGCCGGACGGATAGCCAGAACGCCGCGCCACGCGAGATAACCGCGACGGTCGGCGCACTGGCGACGCCGGCCCTCCTGCTCGACAAAGACCGGCTGGATCGCAATCTCGCCCGTCTGTCCTCTCGTATGGCCGCGGCTGGCGTCGTGCTGCGCCCCCATATGAAAACCGCGAAATCCATCGAGGTTGCCCAGCGCGCCTATCCCTCCGGGCCGGGGCCGATCACGGTCTCCACCTTGGCGGAGGCTGAGTACTTCGCGCAGTACGGTTTCCGTGACGTGACATATGCCGTCGGCGTGGCACCGCACACCGCTGAAAGGGCGATGCGTCTCCGCAAAGCCGGCGTTGACCTTAAGGTGCTGCTCGATTCGCCTGAACAGGCGGCGATGTTGGGCACGGCAGCGCGTGCCGCCGGCGTGACGCCCTCCGCCTTCATCGAGATCGACTGCGACGGCCATCGCGGCGGGCTGACCGCCACCGATCCCAAGCTCATCGCCGTCGCGGCGGCCCTGGCCGAGGCCGGCGTCACGCTCGCCGGCATTCTCACCCATGCCGGCGAATCCTACAGCCTTTGCTCGTCCGATGCCCTCGTCGCGGCCGCAGAGAACGAAAGGGCCGTGGCCGTGGCGGCCGCGGAGACATTGCGGGCGGCGGGGCATGAATGCCCGGTCGTAAGTGTCGGTTCGACGCCGACCGCCCATTTCGCCGAAGGCCTGACCGGCGTCACGGAGATGCGGGCCGGCGTCTACATGTTCTTCGATCTGGTGATGCACGGCGTCGGTGTCTGCACGACCGACGACATCGCGATCTCGGTTCTCGCCACCGTCATCGGCACGAAGCCGGAGAAGGGATGGATTTTGGTCGATGCGGGCTGGATGGCACTGTCACGTGATCGCGGCACCGCGGCGCAGCGGGTCGACCAAGGTTACGGTCTCGTCTGCGATCTGTCCGGCCAACTCTATCCGAATCTGATCGTCGCGCAGGCGAGCCAGGAGCACGGCATCCTCGCCATAAGGTCCAGATCGGCTGCAGCCCTCCCGCATATCCCGATCGGCGCGAAGGTCAGGATTCTGCCCAATCATGCCTGCGCGACGGCGTCACAGCACGAACTTTACAATGTCATCTCGGCGGGAAGTGACGCAATCGAAGCTCAGTGGCCGCGGATGCGCGGCTGGTAGATCTGAAACAGAATCGGGCGGCGATTTGCGCATGCCCAGCTTCCGCTGGTCGGCGTCTATTACCGGATCAAGGATCGCTTCCAATGACCTCGGCCGTTCGACACCTGACGGAAGCCGGCTTCCTCGGCAAATTTTACATCGACGGAGAATGGCGGAAGCCGACAGGGTTGGCGACGGCGATCGTCGTCAATCCGGCGATCGAGCAGCCGGTCGCAGAAATCGCGCTCGGCGATGACGAGGATGTAGACTGCGCGGTCGTAGCCGCGAGAAAAGCCTTTACCGGCTGGTCCCGTAAGCCGGCTGCCGAGCGGGCGGCGCTGCTCGACCGGGTTCACGGTTTGCTTCTCGATAGACTGGAGCTGTTTGCGCAGGCCATCACGTGCGAGATGGGGGCCGCCATCACTTACGCGCGCCGCGCCCAGGTGCCGCTCGCTGCCGAACATATCCGCGTCGCGCGTGACAATCTCGCGACCTATCCGTTCATCGCCACGCGCGGCAGCACCGCGATTATGCGCGAGGCAATCGGCGTCTGTGGTCTTATCACCCCCTGGAATTGGCCCCTCTACCAGATTACGGCCAAGGTCGCTCCGGCGCTGGCAGCTGGCTGCACGGTGGTGTTGAAGCCGAGCGAACTTTCGCCGCTGAGTGCCCTGTTGTTCGCCAAGGTGATGGACGATGCCGGCTGTCCGCCCGGCGTCTTCAACCTCGTCAACGGGACAGGTCCAGTCGTGGGGACCGGTCTGGCGTCGCATCCGCAAGTCGACATGATCTCGATCACCGGCTCGACGCGGGCAGGCGTTCTCGTCGCGCAAGCAGCGGCGCCCACCGTCAAGCGCGTCGCACAGGAGCTCGGCGGCAAGTCACCGAACATCATCTTGCCGGATGCGGATTTGAGCCGGGCTGTTCCGCTCGGTGTCGCCGCCGCCTTCCGCAATCTCGGCCAATCCTGCAGCGCACCGACGCGTATGCTTGTGTCCCGCTCACAGATGGCAAAGGTCGAGATCCTGGCGGCGGCGGCCGCTTCTGAATTGGTGGTCGGCGATCCGCTTGCGGAAAGCACGACCCATGGTCCGATCGCCAACCCGCCGCAGTTCGAGCGTATCCAGGCCATGATCGGCATCGGCCTGGAGGAAGGCGCCAAGCTTGTCATTGGCGGGCCGGGGCGGCCCAACGACCTTCAGGTCGGCCTCTATGCGCGGCCGACCATCTTCTCGAACGTCAATCGCGACATGAGAATTGCGCAGGAGGAGATCTTCGGCCCGGTGCTGTCGATCATTCCCTACGATAGGGTCGACGAGGCGGTCGAGATTGCCAACGATACCGTCTACGGCCTCGGCGCGCATGTGCAGGGCACGGATATTGAAACGATGCAGGCGGTCGCCGGGCAGATCCGGTCTGGTCAAGTTCATCTCAACTATCCCGACTGGGACCCGAACGCACCTTTTGGCGGATACAAGCGTTCCGGAAACGGCAGGGAATACGGCCGCGAGGGCATGGAAGAATATCTCGAGACCAAGGCCGTTCTCGGATTCTATCGATGAAATTCATCTCGGAAAGCGAATCGGCTTCCGCTGACGCGGAAGTGTTTCCGGCGGTGATCGCACACGCGTCGAATCGACGAACACCTTCTCAAGTCGGGTTCAACGCCTGATAGCGCCGAGCCCTTGAGGAGCGCGAAGTTGAATCATTAGATCAGATTGCACTGTTCCTGCAGCCATGAAGCAAGATAGTTCGCTTTCCCAGACAGTTCAGTTTCTCCCGCCCAGATGAGGCCATAGTGGCTTTCGTCCGGATCGAAACCGGCAGGTGCGATGAGCCGCCCTCTATCTACGTCGTCCGTTGCAAGGACCCGCGGGCTGAGGGCAACGCCCAATCCCGCCAATGCTGCTTCGACGATGAGGAAGTGGTGATCGTAGAAGCGTATCTCCGCGGGGCGCCGCACCGACGGGTGGGTGGAAAGCCATCGCGACCAAGCGTCCGCCCGAGTCTTCGAACCTAGGGCGATGTAGTTTCCTGAGGCAAACACCGCTGCGAGCTGAGGGCTCATGACCGGTCCTACCCTTTCAGGAAAAAGGCGCCGGACGTGCCACGCCTCTGGGAGCGCAAAGTCGAGCCGACGTATAGCCAGATCGATCCGATCGCGGCGAAACTCGACGGGGCCGCCGGCGACTGACAGATGTAGAGCGATGTCGGGATGGACGGCCTGAAAGCTTGCAAGCCGTGGAATAAGCCAGCGCATAGCGACTGAAGGCTCGCATGAGAGAACGAGGGAGTTCTGCTGTGCGTTGGCAGCACGCAAGCTCTCAACGGTTGTCGCCAGCTCGGTGAAGAAACGGCCGAGTGTGAGGTTGAGCACTTCTCCAGAGGCAGTGAGACTCAAGCCACGTCCGCTTTTTTCGAAGAGTTTGAAGCCAAGGTCTTCCGACAGTTTGGTGATACGGCGACTCACAGCCCCATGGGTCAAGGCAAGGCTGTTCGCGGCAAGCCGAACCGACCCCAGCCGCGCAGCGGTCTCGAACGCACGCAAGTCGTCCAATGAAGGTATTTCTGATCGCCTCATTGGTGATCTCATATCACCAATGTAGCGCAAAAAATATCGCTTTTTATGTTGAATTTGCTTAGCATAATTGATCCATGCGAACCAATGGCGAATACACATCGGTATCCTAGCCGACGACCTGACCAGCGCCGCCGATGGGGCCGGTCCGTTTGTCGAGCGCGGTTTGCGAGCCGTTGTCGGCCGACGCCGGCTGCCGCACCAGGAGGCCACGATTGTCGCCGTTGATAGCGGATCTAGATCAGTGCCGGTTTCGCAAGCGGCGCGGCGGCAGTCAGAACTTGCCGAGCAGCTCGCTTCGCGGGTTGTCCTCTACAAGACCGTCGACTCGACTCTTCGCGGGCACGTGACGGCCGAGATGGAAGCGGCCTTCACCGTAAGCGGCCGCAAGATGCTGGTCTTTGCACCTGCGTTCCCTGGCGCTGGGCGTACAACCGTCGACGGCGTTCAGCTTGTGGACGGCATTCCTGTAACGGAGACCGAATACGGTCGCGACCCCGTCCATCCGGCGCGACATTCTCGGCTGGCTGAGCTCGTTCCGGCCTCCATCGGAAGCGTCGTCATCCTTGATGCTGCAACACAGGCCGATCTCGACAAACAAGTTGCGGCCCTGCCGGATCCGGAGTCGATCCTATGGGTGGGCTCTCCGGGCATGGCCCTTGCCCTGGCGAAGCGTCTTGCGCCGCTTGCGGTTGCGTCGGACGTGACCGCCGCGGTTAGTGGCGACATTCTTGTTGCGATCGGCAGCGCCAATCCGCGCAGCCATCGTCAGGCCGACTGCATCGCAATGGAGCCTGGAATCGCTCTGCTGCAGGCTCCGATCGAACGGATGAATGATCCCGGATCCGTCCTGCGCGACATTGCTCAAAATGCGGCTCGACGGCTGGCCGACGAGCGTTTCGATATGGTGATCGCCACAGGCGGGGACACCATGGAGGCGATTCTGGACGGCCTGGACATTTATGAGTTCGAGATCCTGCAAGAGCTCGAGCCAGGCTTTCCGCTTGGCCGCACGTCCCTCGGAGATGGACGAGAGCTGCTGATCGCCATGAAGGCAGGCGGCTTTGGCGACGACGATACGCTGCGTCGTGCGATCACGCGGCTCCGCCTTGGCACCTCGGTATCAGAACTGGTTGTATCATGACCCAATCCGCTCCCCTCGCCGTCACAATGGGCGATGCCTCCGGCATCGGCCCGGAGATCGTGGCGAAGACATTGGCCACAGCCGGCGAAGGCACGGTCGTATTCGGCAGCTACGTCGTGATGGAGAATATCGTCCATCGTCTGGGTCTCGAGCTGACGGTCAGGCGTATCGCCCGACCTGAAGAGGCGCGCTCTGAGCCGCGGTCCATCGAAGTCGTCGAGGCGACGCAAATCATCGCGCCGCCTCCGCTCGGGAGCGTCAGCGCCATGTCCGGCCAAGCTTCCTTCGATGCCATCGTCGCCGCCGTCGCGGCAGCCAAGGCCGGCAAGGTCAGCGGCATCGTCACCGCACCGATCAACAAGGAAGCGATGGCAAGCGCGGGCATTCGCTATCCCGGGCACACCGAAATCCTCGCCGACTATGGTGGTGCGGAGCGCGTTGCGATGATGCTGGCCAACGATGATATCCGCACGGTTCTCGTCACCATCCACATGTCGCTGCGCAAAGCCATCGACCAAGCGGATTTCGATGCCCAGATGTCGGCGATCCGGCTCGCAAATGAGGGCGGCAAGGCCCTCGGGATCGCGGCGCCGCGCATTGCAGTGGCAGGGCTCAACCCCCATGCCGGCGAAGGTGGTCTCTTCGGCGACGAAGAAATCCAGATCATCCGGCCTGCGATCGAAGCGGCCCGCGCCGAGGGCATCGACGCCAGTGGCCCCTGGCCCGGGGACACTGTCTACATGCAGGCCCGCAAGGGCCGCTTCGATGTGGTCGTGGCCCAATATCACGATCAGGGCCTAATTCCGGTGAAATATCTCGGCCTCGAAAAGGGTGTGAACATCACGCTCGGCCTGCCGTTCGTCCGTACAAGCCCTGATCACGGCACGGCATTCGACATTGCGGGTCGAGGCATCGCCGACACCGGCAGTCTCGAGACCGCGCTGGCTTACGCGCGAAGGCTCGTCGCCGCGCAAATTAAGACCAAAGAAGGGGTAGTCTAATGGGCCTTCGCTTTATCTTCATGCTCACGCGCAACGATCGCACCGTCGGGGACGCCTCTGAACAACTCAAGACCGCCCTGAGGCTTGGCGTTCGCCACATCGGTTTCAAGGACATCGGCCTGCCGATTGATCGACTCAAAGTTCTCAACCGGGTCATCAAGGCAGACGGCGCCACCTCCTATCTCGAAGTCGTCTCACTCGACCGGCAAAGTGAGATCGTTTCGGCGAAAGCGGCGGTTGAAATCGGCGTCAACGTCTTGCTCGGCGGCACACATGTTGACGACGTGTTGCCGATCCTTGCTGGCACCGGCATTCAATACTGCCCCTTCCCGGGTCGCATCACCGGTCATCCGAGCGTGCTCGAAGGGAGCATCGAGGAGATCGTTGAGAGCGCCCAGGCGCTCGCCGTGCGGGAGGGCGTGTATGGCCTCGACCTGCTCGCCTATCGCTCCAAGGAAGACGTCCCGGCCCTCATCAAGGCGGTGTGCGCGGCGGTGCCCAAGCCCGTCTATGTGGCCGGCTCGATTGATACGCCTGAGCGGATCGCCATCCTGAAGGACGCAGGAGCCGCCGGCTTCACTATCGGCACGGCCGCGTTGGACGGCAAGTATCCGGCCGACGACAAGGACGTCGCTCGCCAGCTTGGGGCCATCATCCGTGACGTGGCCGCTCTGAACCGGCATCTCTCGCCGCTCCACAAGAAGAACCTGGCCAGCTCGTTCGGGCAGCTCAAGGAGACTTGGTCTCCGAAGATCGCGGGTCAGATTAACGACATGCAGATCAAGCTCGCCAAGTTCGCGGGCGAGTTCGCCTGGCGCTTTCACAGGAGCGGTGACGAACTCTTCCTGGTGCACAAAGGCCGCCTGCTGATGAAGTTTCGTGATCGGGACGAGATCATCGAGCAAGGCGAGTTCATCGTGGTCCCGCATGGGGTAGAGCATTGCCCTGTCGCGCTGGACGACGTCTGCGAGGTCGTGCTGCTCGAACCCGGCACATCCATGGATGCCGGCACCGCTCACGACCTCGAAGGCTAGACCGTCTGCCTGCGATCGGAGCAAACGCTTGACGCCGTCGACCGGCCTTCGCCGGTCCGGCCTCGATGACCTCAGGACCTGGGAGCAGGACTCCTCCCGCGCCGACTCGGTGAAGACCGGAGTCTGGGAAGCCACGCCTGGCGAGAACCGCTCGATCAAGGGCGAGACCTTTGAGTACTGCCACATCCTTTCCGGCGTGGTGGAGCTGACCGAGGAAGGCAAGGAGCCTCGCATTTTCCGCGCCGGCGACAGCTTTGTGATGAAACCCGGCTATGTCGGCGTATGGAAGACGATCGAGACAGTGCGGAAGATGACTTCGGGCGCCGAAATGGGCTTTGCCGCCGCGCTGGTGCCTTCTCGACGCTCGTGGTTCAGGACATCACTCGTCCCGGTGTCGCCGAGCCAATCGCGACGGTCTGGGTCCATTTTTCTGGGGCATCGAAAAGCGGTCCAGTCTCCGTGGACAAGCAGGTCGCGCCGCCGTTGCGCCGAACTGGGACGATCGCGCTTGAGCAGCTCGTATCGCTCAAGCGCTCAAAAACCCGAACATCTTGCGAAGTCCTAGATGATTTCAGCACATTCTATCGGGCGCCTGATGCGATGAAGGGTTGATCGGAATTTTGCTTCCGCGTTCTTGGCAGCCGAGGTTCGTTGGAACATGTCGCCCCATGTCGAGCGCATTCACAGCGATGAGCGTCTCCCGGCCGAGGCCGATGTCGTCATAGTCGGCGGCGGTATCCTCGGCGCTACGGCCGCCTATTACCTGGCGAAGCGCGGCCTCTCTGTGGCGCTCCTCGAGAAGGGTCACGTCGCCTGTGAACAATCGAGCCGAAACTGGGGTTGGTGCCGGCAGCAGAACCGCGATCGCCGCGAACTGCCACTCTCGGTGATCTCTATGCGGCTGTGGGACGAGCTCACGCGCGATATCAATCGGGACCTCGGATTTCGGCGCTGCGGACTCGTCTATGCGACCCACGACGAGGCTGTGCTCGCCGGCTGGGAAAGGTGGCGCGAGGTCGCCAGGGAGTACGACGTCGACACCCGCGTGCTGAGCCGGGCGGAGGTGGCCGAGCGCGTCCCCGAAGCGCGCGACAAATGGGTCGGCGGGACCTATTCGGCTCGGGACGGCAAGGCCGAACCTGCGCTCGCCGCGCCGGCTATCGCCGAAGGGGCCAGAATTCTGGGCGCCACGATCCACCAGGGATGCGCCGCGCGGGCGCTCGACTTGGCCAATGGCAAGATTGCAGGCGTGCACACGGAGAAGGGCTATATCAGAACCAGCGCGGTGCTTTGCGCCGCCGGCGCCTGGTCCTCGCGCTTCCTTCGGCCGCTCGGGATCAGTTTTCCCCAAGCGAGCATCCGTCAGACCGCGCTGCGTTCCACCCCGACAATCAACATAGGCGAGGCGGTCTCCACACCCTACTGCACGATCACGCGTCGACTGGACGGCAGCTATACGCTTGCGATCAGCGGCAAGGCGAACCTCGAAATCACGCCCCAGGCTATCCGGTACAGCCGGGAATTCATGCCGCAGTTCTTGCGTCGCCTGAAGAACGTCAGGATTGGCGTCGGCCAATCGTTCGTTTCGGGGCCGGATTCAATGACGGCGCTGCTGACCAACGACGATCGGATCTTCGAACAGAATCGCGTGCTGGATCCTCCGCCCTTGAAATGGCTGGTGAGCCAAGTGGTGGCGAGTGTCCGGAAAACCTTCCCCCAACTCGGCGAAATAAAGCTCGGTAGCGCTTGGGGCGGCTTCGTCGATTGCACGCCGGATGCAGTGCCTGTCGTGTCGAAGGTGGACCGGGTGGAAGGCCTCGTCCTCGCAGCGGGCTGCTCGGGTCACGGCTTCGGTTTGGGCCCGGGCCTTGGCTATCTGGCCGCACAGCTTCTCGTCAACGACACTCCTTGCGTCGATCCCGCACCGTTCCGGCTGTCGCGTCTGACCGATGGCTCGAAGCTGGACATCTCGGCCATCTGAAGATCGAGCCGGAAGTCGGGCCTGACGCGTACCGAGCAACGCCAGGTTTGGAGTACTGCGGATGGTTGCGGACGATTTAGAACGGGCTTGAACAGCCTAGTTGGTGCCCCTGGCCGGAATCGAACCAGCACTCCTTGCGGAACTCGATTTTGAGTCGAGCGCGTCTACCAGTTCCGCCACAGGGGCCCTCGGTCGGCCCTAGGCGGGCGTCGCGAAGCCGGCGGACTATAGCCATGGACCAAGCGGGGTCAACCCGCGCCAAAGTGATCCGGGCCGTTCTCGACAGCCGCATGAGCCGGGGTTACAGCCTTGGAAAGCGACCCATCGAAAGGAGGCTGCCGTGACAACCCAGAGTGCCGCAATACCTGCGTTCAAACCGGCGGCCACGACCCCTGCGCTGGCCGCTTCGCTCGCGGTCGCGCTGACGGCAGCCGCGACCATCGCGGGCGCCTGGTTCTTCCAGCTGGTGCTCGGGATTGTGCCCTGTCCGCTCTGCCTGGAGCAGCGCTACGCCTATTACCTCGTGATCCCGCTCGGCCTGCTCATCGCACTCGCGGCGCGGGGCGGTGCGCCGAGACCGCTGCTGCTCGCGGGCCTGGCGATCCTTGCGCTCGCGAGCATCGCCAATGCCGGGCTCGGCACCTATCATTCCGGCGTCGAATGGGGCTTTTGGAAGGGACCGACCGACTGCTCCGGTCCCGTCGTCAATCTCGGCAGCGCCACCGACCTGCTGTCGCGGCTCGACACCGTGAAGGTGGTCCGCTGCGACGAGGTGCAGTGGCGCTTCCTCGGCCTCTCGCTTGCCGGCTACAACGTGCTGATCTCGCTCTTGATGGCTGCGATCGCCGCGTGGGGATTCGTTGCGACGGTGAAGCGCTGAGGCTCAATCATCCACATCGTCCTGCGTCCGGCCGAACAGGTGCACAATGCCCGGCGTCGCGATCGTCACGAAGACGAAGCGCGAGAGGTGATGTGCGCCGACGAAGATCGGATCGATGTGCAGCGTCAGGGCCAGCGCCAGCATGGCGTCCATCGCGCCCGGTGCGTAGGCGACCACGACGTCGGAGAATTTCACCTGCGTGGTGAGCGCCACGATGCCGACGAAGATCGCGGAAACGGCGATGGCGATGGCAAACGAGCCCAGTGCCGCGTTGATGTGGCCGGCGAGCGTCTTGATCCTCATCCGCGCGAAGCGGCTGCCGATCAGGGCGCCGATGCCGACCAGCGCCACGCCGCGTACCCAGTCCGGCAGGCCGCCCTCGACCCAACCGGCGCCATGCAGCACGCTTGAGCCGATCATCGCACCGAACATCCAGCTCGCCGGAAACCTGATCAGCCGCAGGAGGAGTGCCGCGGCCAGCGAGGCCGCGACCAGCTCGACGAGGTCGAGCGGCGAGGCGATCGTCGTCGTCAGCGATGGCGCGACGGAGGGCGCGACGCCGGCGAACGCCAGCACCATCGGCAGGGCCGCGGTGAGGATGATGACGCGCATGGTCTGCACCACCGCGATGCCCGGCAGGTCGGCGCCGCGCTCGACCGCCAAAATCGTGATCTGCGACAGCGCGCCGGGGCTGCCGGCGAGGAAGGCCGAGGTGCGGTCCCAGCCGTGAATGCGCTGGAGATAATAACTGGAGCCGAAGGTCGAGCAGAAGGTCGCGAGCGCGAGCAGCCCGATGGTGAGCGGATAGGCACTGACCTGTTGAAGCAGGTGGCGAGAGACGACTGATCCTAACGAAATGCCGAGCAGCACCAGCACCGTCTGGGTCAGGATCGGCGGCAGCGTCAGCTGGCGACCGGCGATCGCGGCGATCCCTACCGCGATCATGGAGCCCGAGATCAATCCCCCCGGAAGGCCCGCGAGCAGAAACACGAGGCCCCCGGCGGTGCCAATGACGAGCGTTTCCACCGTGCTCAACATCTTGGCACGGCTCGGCCATTCGAACGGCAGGGAGGCGGTGATTTGCTTCACACCACCTTATCGCAAATCAACAAGAGGCGCACAATTGCGGCCACGTCATACCGCAATGCGCGCGCCTCTCGCCGAAGCCGCGAGCAGGGGGGAAGGATTTACTTCTTCTCCGCAGCCGGCGCGGCCATGCCGGCCTTGGCGGTCTTGATGCATTCGGAGCGGAATTTCTTGCGCTCCTTGCCGTGCAGGCCCTTGGCGTCGGCCTGCTTGGAGCATTCGAGCGACTCGGCCGAGTGCTCCTTCGGTGCCTTCTTGTCCATGGGGGCGGCGGTTGTGGTTTTGGTGTCGGTCTTTGCTGCCGGCGCGGCGGTCTGCGCGAAGGCGGTGCCGGTGGCGAGCAGGGAGGCGAGAGCGACGACGGCGAGGCGAGATGTGAGGGTCATGGTGCTGCACTCTTCTTGCGGGAATTGCGAAGGGCGCGAAAGTCGGCTGGCGTTGCTGAACGCGACATGAATAATTGGAACGTGGAGGATCACTATATTTTGGCGGCAGCAGCCATCGCTTCCTTGTCGCGGGCGGGCGGCACGCTAGGATAGCAATCCTCGGTTCACTTCCCTCGGGGGAAGATCAAGGAGGAGACCAAGGATGACCATTCAATCAAAGTTGCTATGTGCAGTTGCGCTGTCGGGCTTTGCCGCGCTGGTGGCAAGTGCGCCGGCGCAGGCGCTGACCTCGCAGGAGTGCAGCGCGAAATACCAGGCCGCCAAGAAGGACGGGTCGCTCGGCACCACGAAGTGGAATGACTTCCGC
Organism: Bradyrhizobium sp. 45; assembly: GCF_023073155.1. Classification (NCBI taxonomy): domain Bacteria; kingdom Pseudomonadati; phylum Pseudomonadota; class Alphaproteobacteria; order Hyphomicrobiales; family Nitrobacteraceae; genus Bradyrhizobium; species Bradyrhizobium sp. 45. The sequence continues at coordinate 379,648 of NZ_JADPIX010000122.1, forward strand.
AAGGCCCAGTGCGGCGCGGACGCGACGCCAGCGGCTGCGCCGACCGCGGCCGCTCCTGCTGCGCCCGCCGCTCCCGCCGAGCCGAAGCAGGCGAAGAAGGAGGCCGCCCCGGCTGCTGCCCCGACCCTGCCGGCCGGCCCCGCGATCTATCCGAACGCGGTCGATCCGAAATACGCCAAGGAGACCCCCGGCAAGGGGCGCCTGCACACCTGCGTCGACCAGTACAACGCCAACAAGGCCACCAACGGCAATGGCGGCATGAAGTGGATCGAGAAGGGCGGCGGCTATTACAGCGAATGCAACAAGAAGCTGAAGGGCGCCGCCTGACGCTTCAAGACGACGCAGAGGCCGGAGCCAAGCTCCGGCCTCTTGCTTTAATCCAGGAGCTTCTCGGCCGATTTTGCCACGAGCTGCGATCGCTTGCGCGGGCCGCGCTCGACGAACAGCAGGCTCTGGCCGAAGATGAAGCAGTAGAACAGGAAGGCCTGCGCTTCGGCTGCCTCGGTATCGAGGCCGGTCGCGCGATAGAGTTCGGCGACGTGCTTCAGCCGCGCGGCGTCCACGTTCGCCACCGCTGCCGCGGCGCCCTCGTCCGAGCGAGCCCATTGCCGGATCGCAAGCTCGATTGCCATCCCGTCCGGATTGAGCCGCTCCGAATAGAGCTGGATCACCGCCCGCAGCCGTTCACGGGGCTCTTGGCCATCGAGACTCGTTTGCTGCGCGATCGCCGTTGAGCGCCCCTCGCGCCAGCGTTCCAGCATGGCACCGAGCAGTGCGGCACGGTCGGCGAAGCGGCGGTAGAAGCCGCCCTTGGTGACGCCCAGATTCTTGGCGAGCACCTCGACCCGAACCCCCTCGACTCCCGATCGGGCGAGCTCGGTGAGCCCTGCCTCGACCCAGACATCGCCTTTGCCGTCACTCATGCAGGCAGCCTCGCCGATTCTTGATACGGTGCCGTATTGCTAACGCGGGAGGAGGTTGATACGCTACCGTATCGACAATCAAAGGCAGAAAAGGCCAGGGAGAATTGCGATGGAGCAGGAGGCGACCTATCGCGGCACGGTCTATCCATGGCAGTGCGATCACGTCGGCCATATGAACATCATGTGGTATGTCGGCAAATTCGACGAGGCCAACTGGAATCTGTTCGCTCGCCTCGGGCTGACGCCGAGCTATCTGCGCGGCTCCGGCCGCGGCATGGCCGCCGTGCAGCAGAACATCACCTATAAGCGCGAGCTGCGCGCCGGCGACATCGTCGAGATCCGCAGCCATCTGCTTGAGATCCGCGACAAATCGATCCGCTTCCGGCACGACATGACCAATGCCGAGACCGGCGAGATCGCCGCGTTCTGCGAGATCACGGGCGTGCACATGGACCGGAGCCAGCGCAAATCGGTGCCGTTCACGGATGCCATCCGCGAGGTGGCCTTGAGGCACCTCGCCGAGAAGGCGGAGGCCTGAGCCATGGCTGCATATGAGCCGAAGAACCCGGGCTATCGCGCGGCTGGCATCGCCATGTTCGACGGCCAGCCGGCGATGCACACGCTCGGTATCGTGATCGTCCGCCTTGCGCCGGGCGAGGCTGAATTAGCCATGCTGCATTCGCCGGCCCTCACACAGCAGAACGGCTTTGTCCACGCCGGCATCATTACCGCAGGCCTCGACAATGCCTGTGGTGTCGCCGCCTTCACCCTGATGCCGCGCGAGGCCGATATCCTCACCGTCGAGTTCAAGACTACGCTGCTCGCGCCGGCACGGGGCGAGCGTTTCGTCTTCAAGGCAGAGGTGGTCAAGCCCGGCCGCACGCTGACCTTTTGCGAGGCCAGGGCGTTTGCCGAGCACGAGGGCAAGGTCACGTTGATCGCCACGATGACCGGCACGCTGATGGCAATGCTGCCCCGCGTTGCCGCTTCCCAAGCGCCGGCCCCGATACCGGCATAGCGTGGCGATGACATCGGCGCCGCGACACTCTATATGACCTGTAACAATTCCCAGTCTCGGACCGTATCCACGGAAATGGGACCGAAATGGAACGAGATATGGCTGGATTCAGGAATAAGAGCCTTGTGCCGACGCGGCGCGCGGCGCTGACGCTGATTGGAGCGGGCGCCCTTGTCGCCGGTGGGATCACCGCGGCGCGGGCGGCAACCGACGAAGACGAGGTGCTGACCGAAGCCAAGGTGCTGCGCGATCCCGACGTTCCCGTGGCCGGCAATCCCGACGGGAATATCAGCATCATCGAATGGTCCGACTATAACTGCCCCTATTGCCGCAAGCTCGAGCCCGAGTTGCGTCAGGTCATCCAGGACGACGGCAAGGTCCGGCTGGTGATGAAGGACTGGCCGATTCTCGGTCCGGTTTCGGTCACGGCCGCGCGGACCGCGCTGGCGGCGAAATTCCAGGACAAATACCACCAGGCCCATGACGCCATGATGGGCGTCAGCTCGCGCCTGACGGAGCCGCGCATCAACGAACTGCTCGCGGCGGCCGGCGTCGACATGGATCGGTTGAAGCGCGATCTCGCCGATCACGCCAAGGACATCGACGCCGTGCTCAAGCGCAACAACGAGCAGGCCGAAGCCTTCGGTTTCCGCGGCACGCCGTCCTTCATCGTCGGCAAATACCGCGTGCCCGGCGTGCTCAGCATGAACGAGTTCGAGCAGGTCATCGCCGACGCCCGCAAGGCCAAGATGAACTGAGCCGAGCGATATTCACCGCGCAATACGAAGGCGCCGCCGCGGACCCGCGACGGCGCCTCATTCATGATACCACATCGTTACTTGGAGGAGATGCGGACCCAGTCCTTGTGCGCGCGATCGCGCAGCGCGTCCCAATCGGCTTTGGCGACATCCCAGTTTACGATGGTGCGATTGGTCGTCGCGACCTCGCCATGAGCAACCGACGACGTCTGCATGGAGTCATAGACATACACGCCGCAGGCAAGCAGCAGCGCGCCCAAAATCATTCCAAGAAACATCCGCATGGCGAAACCTCCGATGACGGGCGATAACGTCGGCCCGGATCGATTGTTCCGCGGCAGTAGGGCGCAGGGAAGGAGAGGTTGTTCATTCTCCATTCAGCCACTGCACCAGCTCCGCGTTGATCTCGCGAGGATAGGTGTGGCTGAGGTCGTCGATCTCGCGATAGGTGACGTCGGCGCCGGCGGCGGCGAGGGCCGCCTGCGTCTGCCGCGCGGTCTGCACCGGAAACATCCAGTCGAGCTTGCCGTGCGCGATGAAGATCGGCAGGCGCTGCAGACGCGCAGCGTCAGCCATTTCGACCCTCAGCGGATGGAAGGTCGCCGACACCGGCGCGAGATGCGTGAAGGGCGAGGCGCCGTCGAGGCCGGTGACATAGCAGAAGGTGCCGCCGTCGCTCATGCCGGTGAGCAGCATGCGCGAGGCGTCGATGGTCCAGCGGCTGCGCACGGTTTCGAGAATGCGCATGAGGTTGGGCGTGTCGGAATCGTCACCCATCAGCGCCCAGGTTGGGCCGGTCGCGGTCGGCGCCACCAGGATCGCACCAAGACTGCGGGCATCGCGCAGCCAGCTCCACAGGAAACCGCGGCCGTTGCCGCTGCCGCCGTGCAACGCCATCACCAGCGGCATGGCGCGATCGGGCGTATAATATTCGGGCACGTAGACCGAAAAGCCACCGCGGCTGCCGGGCTCGTTGTGATCGTGGATGATGCCGGTGTGCGCGTCCGCGCCGGCTTCGAGCCGCGACAACAGGTCGGCATTCTCGCGATTCGCGGCGTTGAGGAAGAAACTGCTGACCGGCGGAAACCGCACGGCCAGCGGATAGAGTGCCTCCTGCGCGCGCGGCACATGACGTAGTGCGCGGAAGACCGCGACGAGGTCGCCATTGCCACGTTCGACCTCGCGCAGGCCGGCAAAGGCGGCGAGCGTCTCGTCGCAGGCACGATCGAGCCGCTCGCGCAGTCCGGTGAACTCCTCCGGCCATTCTCGGATTGCCGCGCGCGCCGTTTGCAACGCCTCGTCGGGAGCGCCAATCGCATTCATCACGGAGCCGAAGGCCGGCGGGTGCAGGTTGCGCTGAAAAAAGGCGAGCGCCTCCAGCGCATTGAGCAGCGGCGGCAGCACGGCCACGATATCGTCAACGACGGCCTCGCTCATCGTCGCTTCCTTGCGTCAGTTCTGATCGTCAGTGCAGCTTCGGCGCCTTCAAGAGCTTGTAGCGATCGGTCGAGGTCACCGTGACGTCGAAGGTGACGCCTTCATGATGTACCGTCAGCGGCACGTCGACGCCGGCAGCGCCGAGGCCCCACAGCTTCTTGTAGAAGCCGGTTTGGCTCGTGACCTTCTCGCCGTCGACCGCGAGGATGACGTCGCCGGTCTTGAGCTCGGCACGGGCGGCGGGACCATTGGCGGAGATCCCGATCACAACCACGCGGTTGTCGATCTCGGTCGAAAACAGTCCGAGCCACGGCCGTGCCGGCTTGTTGACGCGGCCGAATTTGCGCAGATCGTCCAGGATCGGTTTCAACAGGTCGATCGGCACGATCATGTTGACGTGCTCGGCCTTGGCCTCGCGCTCGCGTTCGAGCTGCAGCGAGCCGATGCCGATCAGCTCGCCGCGCTCGTTGAGGAGCGCCGTGCCGCCCCAATTCGGGTGCGCGGGATGGGTGAAGATGGCCTCGTCCAGCAGATATTCCCAGTAGCCGGCGAATTCCTGCTTGGCCACGATCTGGCTCGCGACCGAACGCGTGCGTCCGCCGGCGCCGCCGACCACGACGCGGTCGCCGAGCCGGGTCTCGGCCGAGATCCCGAGCGGCAAGGGGGCGACATCGAGCTGGCCGAGCGCCTGCACCAGGCCAAAGCCGGTGACGGCATCGAAGCCGAGCACATGTCCCTCCACTACGCGCCCGTCTCCGACATGCAGCCACACCGACTCTGCTTCGGTGATGAGGTAGCCGATGGTGAGCACCAGCCCGTCGTCGATCACGACGCCGTTGCCGGCGCGTTCAGTCCCCAGTGTCTCGGCGCTGAAGGCGTCCGGCGGGATGATGGCATGCAGGCCGACGACGGAGGCGAGCGCGCGGTCGAGATCGAAACCGTAATCGCTCGCACGCGGCTGATTGGCCGGTGGCACTCTCCATTCGGTCAGGGCGGGCATGGAGTTCTCCTGGCTGAGAGCATCGCTCCGCCGATTAGCGGAACGACGCGCGAAGCACGGATAATTTAGGCCGGAGGAGGCCGTCTTGAAAGCCTCGTTCCCCAACTATTCCCGAGGCACCGGATGAAATCTTTGAAAGGCGCGGGAAGGCTTGATGCACGGTCGGTCGAGCGGGCCTCCGGCATTGGCCGCATGGCTGCTGTCCGGCGAGGTGCTAGGCGCGGTACAATGAAGCTGCTAACCATTGCCGCTTCGTTTGACCGAGGGATCACGGGGCCGAAGCATGGACAACCGCAGCGACATCTGGCGTGGCATCGACACGATCAAGGCACGTTTCATCGACCTCAGCGACAAGGTCTGGGGCATGCCCGAAGTCTGCTACACCGAGGCGCGATCCGCCGCCGAGCATCTCGCCGAGTTGCGTCATCAGGGTTTCCGCATCACCGAGCAGGTCGCGGGCATTCCGACCGCGGTGATGGGCGAATGGGGCGAGGGCGGACCGGTCATTGCCTTCATGGGGGAATATGACGCGCTCCCGGGCCTGAGCCAGGAGGCCGGCGTCGCGGAGCATCGTCCGGTCGAGACTGGCGGCCACGGCCATGGCTGCGGTCACAATCTGCTGGGTTCCGCAGCTCTCCTCGCCGCGACGGCGGTGAAGGACTGGCTTGCCGAGAACAAGGTGCCGGGCCGCGTGCGCTATTACGGCTGCCCCGCGGAGGAGGGCGGCGCGGCAAAAGCCTTCATGGTGCGCTCCGGTGCATTCGAAGACGCCGACATCGCCATCACCTGGCATCCGCACAGCTTCTGGGAAGTCGCGGTGACGCCGTCACTCGCCAACACCCGCGCCGATTTCATCTTCACCGGCCGTACCTCGCATGCGGCGGCCTCGCCGCATCTCGGCCGCTCCGCGCTCGACGCCGTGGAGCTGATGAATGTCGGCGTGAACTATATGCGCGAGCACATGCCGAGCGACGCGCGCGTGCACTACGCGCTGCTCGACACCGGCGGCATCGCCCCGAACGTGGTGCAGGCGCATGCGCGCGTGCGCTATTCGATCCGCGCCCGTGATCTGCCCGGCATGAACGAGCTGGTCGGACGCGTGAGCAAGATCGCGGACGGCGCGGCGCTGATGACCGAGACCAAGGTCGAGATGAAGATCATCTCCGCGGTCTCCAACATCCTGCCGAACACGCCGCTGGAGCAGGCGCTGCATCGGGTCATGGAAGAGCTCGGACCGCCGCATTTCGACGACGTAGACAAGGGCTTTGCCACGGAGATCCGCGCAACGCTGAGCGACAAGGACATCGAGTCGGTCTATTACGCGATCGGCATGGAGCCGACCGACCGGCCGCTGGCTGACTTCCTGGTGCCACTGGATGCCAAGCGCAATCCGCTGGTCGGCTCGACCGACGTCGGCGACGTGAGCTGGGTGGTGCCGACCGTGCAGGTCCACGCACCCACGGTTGCAATCGGTACGCCCTTCCACACCTGGCAGGTGGTCGCGCAGGGCAAGAGCGCGCATGCGCACAAGGCCATGGTGCAGGCCGCCAAGGCGATGGCCGGCATCGGTATCAAGGCGCTGACGGACCCGGAGCTGATCAAGGCTGCCACGGCTGACCTCCAGAAGCGGACAGCCAAGACGCCTTACGTCTGTCCGCTGCCAGACCACGTCGCGCCGCCGCTCGACATGTCCGTGGCGTAGAATTTCGCCTCGATACTTCGTCTGATGCGGCGATCAAATTTTCTGCAGTGCAGCGCGGAATTCAGCGTGTTTTGATGCTGGATTGCCGATCGGATGGGCTGCGGAATATGGTTTTGCCCAACAGACAGTCAGAAGACCGTTTGCATACACACGGTCGCAGTTGACGCGCACCCCATTCGGTGTGCCATCTACCGCCAGCCAAGCCCGGTGGTCGCCTCGCGCGACCGCCTGCATCCATACGGGAACCAGACGGGGACAACCATGCTGGATAAACAACTGCGTTCGATGATCGGTGACGTGAAGGACGGGCGGATGGATCGCCGCGGCTTCATTCAGCGTCTTGCCGCCGTGGGTCTCACCGCGCCTTTGGCCAACCAGATTCTCGCCCTTGGCGGCGTCGCCATGGCCGAGGGCGCCTCGACCTACAAGCCGACCAAGCGCGGCGGCGGTGGCGCGCTCAAGCTGCTGTGGTGGCAGGGGCCGACCCTGCTCAATCCGCATTTCGCCACCGGCACCAAGGACCAGGACGGCGCGCGTCTGTTCTACGAGCCGCTCGCCTGTTGGGATCCCGACGGCAACATGAAGCTGGTCCTGGCCGCCGAAATTCCCTCGATCCAGAACGGTGGCCTCGCCGCCGACGGCAAGTCGGTGACCTGGAAACTCAAGCCCGGCGTCAAATGGCATGACGGCACGCCGTTCACGGCCGACGACGTCGTCTTCAACTGGGAATATGCCAAGGATCCGGCGACCTCCGCACTGACCATCGCGACGCTCCGCGACATCACCGTCGAGAAGGTGGACGACCTCACGGTCCGCATCCTGTTCAACAAGCCGACGCCGTTCTGGGCCGACGCTTTTGTCGGGGCTCCCAATACCATCATCCCGAAACATCTGTTCAAGGACTATATGGGGTCCAAGTCGCGGGAGGCGCCGACCAACCTCTCGCCGGTCGGTACCGGCCCCTACAAGTTCGTCGAGTTCAAGCCGGGCGATCTTGTCCGCGGCGTGATCAATCCCGATTATCACATGGCCAACCGCCCCTATTTCGATTCGATCGAGATGAAGGGCGGCGGCGACGCCGTCTCTGCCGCGCGCGCGGTGATCCAGACTGGCGAATATGATTTCGGCTGGAACATTCAGGTCGAGGACGACGTGCTGCTGCGCCTGGAGAAGGGCGGCAAGGGAAAAACCGTCTACGCCGTCGGCGGCGACACCGAATTCATCGCGCTGAACTTCACCGATCCCAACACCGAGGTCGATGGCGAACGCTCCTCGATAAAGACCAAGCACCCGCTGTTTTCTGATCCAGCGGTGCGCAAGGCGCTCTCGCTGCTGATCGATCGCGAATCGGTCAAGAAGGCCATCTACGGCCGCGCCGGCCGCACCACCGCCAACTTCCTCAACGGGCCCGAAAAATTCGTGTCCAAGAACACCTCGTGGGAGTTCAGCGTCGAGAAGGCCTCGAAGATCCTCGACGACGCCGGCTGGAAGCCGGGCGCCGACGGCATCCGCGAGAAGGACGGCAAGAAGCTGAAGCTCCTCTACCAGACCGCGATCAACGGGCCGCGCCAGAAGACGCAGGCCATCGTCAAGCAGGCCTGCCAGAAGGCGGGTATCGACGTCGAGCTGAAATCGGTCGTCGCCTCCGTGTTCTTCTCCTCCGACGTCGGCAATCCCGACACCTATTCCAAGTTCTACGCCGACATGGAGATGTTCCAGATCCCGCTGAGCCAGCCCGATCCGTCGCAGCACATGCGTCGTTACCTTTCGAACCTCGTCGCCACCAAGGAGAACAAGTGGCAGGGCACCAACTTCCCGCGCTGGGTCAACAAGGAGTACGACGCGACCATCCTGGCCGCCGACGGCGAAATGGATCCGGTCAAGCGCGCGGCGCTCTACATCAAGGCCAATGATCTCATGTACCACGACATCGTTTTCATCCCGGTGCAGCACCGTCTGAAGGTCGAGGCGGCCGCCAACAATCTGCGCCCGGTCGTTTCCGGCTGGGCCAACGAGACCGACAATTTGTTCGACTGGTACCGCGAAGAATGATCACGCACGCCTAGAGCGGTCCTTCTTCATGAGCCAGTATGTCCTGCGTCGCCTCCTGATCGCGATTCCGAGCCTGCTCGGAATTTCGCTCGTGCTGTTCGTCGTGCTCGCACTCGCCCCGGGCGATCCCTTCTCCGAGCTAGCGACCAATCCGAACGTGCCGCCCGAAGTCGCTCTCGCGCTTCGGGCGAAGTTCGGCCTCGACGATCCGATCTACCTTCGTTACCTGCACTGGCTCAACGCCATGCTGCACGGCGACTGGGGTTTCTCCTTCGTCAGCCGGATGAACGTGGACACGCTCATTCTCCAGCGACTGCCAACGACGCTGTACGTGATCGGCTCGGCGCAGATCCTTGCGCTCCTGATCGCGATCCCGGTCGGGGTCTACGCCGCGACGAAACCTTATTCGCTGTTCGACCAGGTCGCCAACACGCTCGCCTTTGTCGGCTTCTCGCTGCCGACCTTCTTCACCGGCATCCTGTTCATCCTGATCTTCTCGGTCACGCTGGACTGGCTGCCTTTCGTCTACACGACCGACATCAAGGGCACGGGGATTCACTGGGTGCTGGAGATGATCCGTCAGGCGATCATGCCGGTGGCGGTGCTCGGCCTGTTCCAGGCTGCGTCGATGACGCGTTTCGTGCGCTCGGCGATGCTCGACGTGATCCGGCTCGACTACGTCACCACCGCGCGCGCCAAGGGCATCGGCCAGAGGCGGGTGATCATCAAGCATGTGATGCGCAACGCGATGATCCCGGTCGTCACGTTGATTGCGTTGCAAATCCCGGCGGTGTTCGGCGGCGCCATCGTCACCGAGCAGATCTTCCGCATCCCCGGCATCGGCTCGCTGCTGATCTCCTCCATCCTTTCCAACGACACGCCGGTGGTGATGGCCGTCACCTTCGTCTTTGCGTGCCTGGTCGTGCTGTTCAATCTCATCGCGGACGTTCTTTATGGCTGGCTTGACCCTCGCATCTCCCTCCGCTGAGCGGCGCGTCTACTCGCCCTGGCGCGAGACGTGGCGGCGCTATAGCCGCCACAAGCTTGCCGTGGTCAGCGCGTTCCTGCTCCTCGTTCTGATCCTGGCGGTGGTGGTCGGCCCCTTTATCTGGCGGGTCAAGATCGACGACATCGACATCGTGGCGGGCATGCAGGGGCCGTCGCTGGCCCATCCCTTTGGCACCGACGATCTCGGGCAGGATATCCTCGCCCGCATGATCTATGGCGGGCGCATCTCGCTCGCGGTCGGTCTCGCCGCGATGCTGGTCTCGGTCTTTGTCGGTGTGCTGATCGGCGCGCTCGCCGGCATGTCGCGCGGCGCGCTCGGCCATGGGCTGATGTGGCTCACCGATCTCTTTTTGTCGCTGCCGCAATTGCCCCTGCTGCTGCTGCTGATCTATCTCTTCCGCGACGGGCTGAAGGCAGCGTTCGGCCCCGAGGGCGGCATTTTCATCCTGATCGTGCTCGTGATCGGTGGCTTGCGCTGGATGCCGGTCGCCCGCCTCGTTCGCGCCCAGTTCCTGTCGATCCGCGAGAAGGAATTCGTCGAAGCCGCGCGCGCTCTCGGAGCCAGCCCGGTACGGCAGGTGGTGCGCCATATCCTGCCCAATGCGCTCGGTCCGGTGATCATCGCCGGCACCATCGACGTGGCCGCAGCCATCATCGCGGAATCGACGCTGTCCTTCCTCGGCCTCGGCTTCCCGCCGGATACGCCGACCTGGGGCCGGCTGCTTTATGACGCGAAAGACTTTCTCGACATCGGCCCGCACTGGGCGCTGTTCCCGGGCGGCGCGATCTTCATCGCAGTGGTCGCCATCAATTTTATCGGCGACGGCCTGCGTGACGCGCTCGATGCGCGGCGGGTGATCTGATGGCGCCGCTGCTCGAGATCAAGGGACTGAAAACCCACTTCTCCACCGACGACGGCATCCTCCAGGCGGTCGACGGTGTCGACATCTCCATCAACCGCGGCGAGACGCTCTGCGTCGTCGGCGAATCCGGTTGCGGCAAGACCGTCACCGCGATGTCGATCCTGAAGCTGATCGCGATGCCGCCGGGCCGCATCGCGGCAGGCGAGATCATCTTCGAGGGCCGCGATCTCGTGCCGCTGACGAGCAGTCAGCTCGACGAGATCCGCGCCAAGGAGATCGGCTTCATCTTCCAGGAGCCGATGACCTCGCTCAATCCGGTGCTGACCATCGGCGAGCAGATCGCCGAAAGCCTGCGCCGCCATGAGAATGTCACCAGGAAACAGGCGCTCGATCGCACCATCGAGATGCTCAAGCTGGTGCAGATTCCCAACGCCGAAGGCCGCGTGCACAACTATCCGCATCAGTTCTCCGGCGGCATGCGCCAGCGTGTGATGATCGCGATGGCTCTCGCCTGCAAGCCGAAACTGATCATCGCCGACGAGCCCACCACGGCCCTCGACGTCACTATTCAGGCGCAGATCCTCGACCTGCTCCAGGACATGAAGGAACGCTTCGGCATGGCGGTGATGCTGATCACCCATGCCATGGGCGTCGTCGCCGAGACCGCGCAACGCGTCGTCGTGATGTATGCCGGCAAGGTGGTGGAGGAGGCGCCCGTCGACGACCTCTTTGGCAATCCCGGCCATCCCTATACCCAGGGACTGATCCGCTCGATCCCGCGCATCGATCTCGCCAGCGAGCACAAGGTGCGGCTGGAGGCGATCGGCGGCTCGGTGCCGATCCTGATCAATCCGCCGGTCGGCTGCCGCTTCGCTCCGCGCTGCCGCCACGCCATGAGCGTCTGCACCGAGAGGGAGCCGCTGCTGCGCGAGATCGCGCCCGGCCACCGTATGGCCTGTCATCTGGGAGATACGCAGTTGGGAGGCGCAGCATGACCGAGCCCCTGCTCCGCGTCAGCGGCCTGAAGAAATATTTTCCCGTGCATGGCGGCCTGTTGTCGCGCCAGGTCGGCAGCGTTTATGCCGTCGATGGGGTCTCGTTCTCGGTCAACCGCGGCGAGACGCTCGGCCTCGTCGGCGAATCCGGCTGCGGAAAGTCGACGACGGGACGCTGCGTGCTGCGCCTGATCGAACCGACCGACGGCGAGGTCGTGTTCGACGGTCAGGATGTCCGCCAGCTCGGCGGCAACGATTTGCGCGCGATGCGGCGGAACATGCAGCTTGTGTTCCAGGACCCGTTCGCCTCCCTCAATCCGCGCATGACGGTCGGCGCCATCCTCGGCGAAGCCCTCGTCATCCATAAGCTCGGCTCATCCGCCAAGGAGCGTGAGGATCGCGTCGCGAGCCTGCTGGTGAAGGTCGGGCTCAAGGCCGAGCACATGCGCCGCTATCCGCATGAATTCTCCGGCGGTCAGCGCCAGCGCATCGTGATCGCGCGTGCGCTCGCGGTCGAGCCGAAACTGATCGTCTGCGACGAACCGGTGTCTGCGCTCGACGTCTCGATCCAGGCGCAGGTCATCAACTTGCTGGAAGATCTCCAGGCGGAGCTGAACCTCACCTATCTCTTCGTTGCGCACGATTTGTCGGTGGTCGAGCACATCTCCGACCGGGTCGCGGTGATGTATCTTGGCCGTATCGTCGAGCTCGCCAAGGCCAGCGACCTCTACCGCAATCCGCAGCATCCCTACACGAGGGCGCTGTTATCGGCGGTGCCGGTGCCCGATCCCAAGCTCAAGCGCGAGCGCATCCGCCTCAAGGGCGACGTTCCGAGCCCGATGAAGCCGCCGTCGGGCTGCCACTTCCACACCCGCTGTCCTATCGCCCAGCCGCGTTGCGCGGAAAGCGCACCGGAGCTGAAGGAGGGAGCAGGCGGGCACTTTGTGGCGTGCCATCTCGCCTGACGCCGGGAAAAGCGGATCGCGCATTCATGCGTGAAGCAGGCCGTGCTCCGACAGGGCCCGCCTGAAAGCCTCAACCGAGGTGTGGTGATGCGCGAACAGGCCCGCCTCTCGCGCACCGGCGACATTGGCCATGAGATCGTCGACGAACAGGACGTTCTCCGGTTTGACGTCGAGCTCCGACAGACAGAGGCGGAAGCAGCGCGGGTCCGGCTTCGCCGTCTTGAACCGGGCCGAGGCGTAGATTCGCGAGCCGAACAGCGGTGGCAATTCCGGCAGCAGCGCTGCGATATGGTCGGCGACCAGCGTCGTGTTGTTGGTCAGGACGGCAATGTCGACGGTTTGACGCAAGCTGCCGACAATCTCCAGCATGGCACGATCGGCCTGCATTGAACGGCGTCGCGCCTCGATCCACTCGTCCAGTGACAGCGGATAGCCGATGCGGTCGCCGAAACCCCGCAAATAGTCCGCGGCATCGAGTGTGCAGGAATCGCCGAGCAGCTCGAAGCCGCTGTCCCAGATCGCCTTGTGGACGGATTCGCTCGTGGTCCCCGCAACCTTCGCCAGCCATGCGACACGCTTTGCCGTGTCGTAGTCGCAGAGGACATTGTCCATGTCGAAGAGGACGAGTTTGATTTGACCGGTCACCGCAGCACTCTCGGATTGGCCGAACATCCGGCCGTGATCCAAGCCATACCGCGCTGGAGCGCAGGCAACAAATCGGGCCAGCGGTCGATCCGTCACGCGCTCCTGGCGGGCCAGGGAACGACCTGTCCCGACATCACCAGCCGGTCACGGCCGTTGTCCTTGGCGGCGTAGAGCGCGCGGTCGGCGGCGCCGACCAGCGTGCTGCAGTCCGCCGTGGTTTGGGACGGCAGACTCGTCGCGCCGCCAACGCTTGCGGTCACCAGGCGCGAGGGGGGACTTTGCGCATGCGGCATGGCGAGATCGTGCAGAGCCTTGCGAATCCCTTCGCCGACCTCGGCGCAGCCCTCGGGACCGGTGTTCGGCAACAGCACGGCGAATTCTTCGCCACCGTAGCGCGCCGCGACGTCGGCCTGGCGCTTGGTGTGGGTTGATAGGATCCGGCCCAGCGCGCGCAGGCATCCGTCGCCCGCCAGATGCCCGTATTGGTCGTTGAACTTCTTGAAATGATCGACATCGATCAGCAGGAGCGAGAGCTGCGTGCCATCGCGCCGGGCCCGGGCCCATTCCTCGGCGAGGCGCTCGTCGAACGCGCGCCGGTTGACGAGTCCGGTGAGGCCGTCGGTCGTTGCAAGCGAGGCGAGCTTGTCCTGAAGATCCTTCTGCTCGGTGATGTCGCGCACCACCGCGACGACGCCGTCGATCTCACCGCTGTCCGACGCCAGGGTCACGTGCAACGCCGCCTCCGCCCAAATCTCGCCCTTGTCGCGATGACGGTGGCGATAGACGAACCGCGTCTCCTCGGCCTCGCCATTCTTAAGCGCGGCGATAGCCTGCTCGACCCGCTCCATGTCGTCGGCGTGAATGCCGGCCAGGGCCGAGGTGGATAGCAGCTCGTCGGAGGACCAGCCCGTGATGCGTACGCACGAGGGGGAAACGTAGAGCAGCCGGTTGTCCAGCCCGATCCGGGTCACCATGTCGCTGGATTGCTCGGCCAACAGGCGGAAGTTTGCTTCGTTGACGACGAGGGCCTGGGCCGTGCGCTGCCGCTGTACGAGCTGACGGACCAGGTAGAAGCCGATCACCGCGATCAGCAGCACAAGGCCGAGGACGAAGGTGGTGCGCGCAGCCGCGGCTTGCCGCCACGGCGCCAGCACGTCGTCCCGCGACTTGCTCGCCAGCACCATTAGGGGATAGCGGCTGCTGCGTTGGTAATAGCTCAGCCGCTGGACGCCATCGAGCGGCGACTTGAAATAGTAGACTGCTGCGGCGGGGCGACTTTCCCATCCCTTGAACAAGGGCGCATTGGACAGGTCGCGTCCGACAAAGGCGCCACTGTCGTCGCGGCTGCGCGCCAGCATGATGCCGCTATCGTTGAGCAGCGATGCCGAGCCGTTCGTACCGATGTCGAACCGCTCGTAGAACTTGACGAAATAGCCGACGTCGATCGTGAGCAGGGCAACGCCGGCGAAGCCGCCGTCGGCATCGTTGATCCGGCGGGACGCGGTGACGACCCATTGGCCCCCGGCTCGACTCTTCACGGGCGGTCCGATCAGCGTGCCCATCTCCGGCGAGTGCCGATGACGCTGGAAATATTCGCGGTCGCTGTTGTTGAGCTTGGAGAAGTCGAGCCGCTCGGTCGTGGCAAGCCACTGCCCGCTCGCGTCATAAACGAAGATGCCGCGGATCCGGTCCGATGATTTTCGTGTCGGCAGATAGGCCTGAAGCTTGGTGATCGTGTCCGGACCCGTCCCGTCGATTTCGAGCCGGTGGACCAGGCCTACGAGGATTGTATCAACGAGTTCGAAGGTGTCGTCCGCGTGCTGGATCAGCGAATGCGCCAGATTGGCGACGTCGATCTCGGCGTTCTTGAGATCGGCATTGCGTGTTTCCCATTCACGCCAGGCGCTCAAGCCGAGGATGGCGAAGCAGGTCAGGATGACGAAACCCGCTGCCCAGAGCGGAAGGCGCGTCTTTCCGAGTTCGCGGCCCGTGGTCATCAGGCTTGCTCCATTTCGGCGCAAACCTCTCACTTTGGCCTTAACGGGCTGTTGCAACTTCCGTGCGGATTGTGCGCTTCCGGTCGGAACAATCCTCGACAATTGACGGGCTATCGTCGAGCTAACCAGGCTGACCCCGCGCGCCGGGCCTTTCTGCCTCACTCATCCAGCGTGAAGCCGACCCGCAGCGTCACCTGGTAGTGGCGCACGGCACCGTTCTCGATATGGCCGCGCGTTTGCACCACCTCGAACCATTTCATCTCGCGAACGGTCTTTGCGGCCCGGCTGACCGCGTTCTTGATCGCATCCTCGATCGACGTCTCGGACGATCCGACCAGTTCCAGGATCTTGTAGACGTGATCCGTCTCGCTTGTGGCCATGACTATTCTCCCCTCGTGCTGTGGCGGGACCGGATATGTCTGTCGCGGACAACTGGCGCCCGCGCGACATCCGGCCTCGACTCTGAACGGATGCCGGCGCCCCGAGTTCCGTCCCGGCAGGAGCCTGCCGCTCGCCTTCCGAGCGCTGCCTAGGCGTCCCAATTTTTCTAAGTGCACGAAAATCTGGATCGCGTGTGCAAGCGGCGCTCCTGAATTGGCGCGCGGTCGCCGGCCCGCTCTTGCCGGTTCCGATATGAGTAAGCTAACCTTGGCCTTTCCTCTGGCGTCTTCGAAGTGCGGTGATGATCGAGCGTTGGACGAGGGGCGCTCTGGCTGCGATCGGTCTCTGCGTTGTGCCCGCGCCGGCCATCGCGCAGGACGATCTCGACGGTGCCCCGATGAGCATGTCGCTGCAGGTCACGACCGATCCCTCCACCATCGAGTGCCGTCGGCTGGAGAAGGTCAATCCGGCCTCGCTGGTCTTCTTGCCGCTACGCCGGACCTTCAACGAGGATTTTGACGAGCATCCGCTGGCAAACGGACGCTGGGTGCCGCATTACGCCGGCGGCGCGGCCTGGCCGGAGGCGCGTTACTGGGGCGGCGACGGCTCCGACTTCAAGCGCAAGACCAGCGCCAATGGCGAGCAACAGATCTATGTCGATCCGCGCTATGCGGGGCGCAACGCGGCGCCGCTCGGGCTCGATCCGTTCAAGGTCAAGGACGGCGTGCTGTCGATCGTCGCCAGCCGTACCCCGCCGGGGTTGAAGCCGGTGCTGTTCGACAACGAGTACATCTCCGGGATACTGACGACCCAGGGCACGTTCGCGCAGAAGCACGGCTATTTCGAGATCCGCGCCAAGGTGCCGGTCGGGCACGCAGTGTGGCCGGCGTTCTGGATGCTGGCGGATGACGGTGGCTGGCCGCCGGAGGTGGACGTGCTGGAAGGCCGCGGCGAAAAGCCGGGCGATCTCGTGATGACGACGCATTGGCGGATTCCCTCGACCCAGAAGATTCAGTCCTGCGGCTTCGACTTCGCGGTCGGCGACGCGTCGAGCGCATTCCACACTTACGGTGTGCTGTGGGAGGAGGATCGCCTGGTCTATTTCATCGACCGCAGACCGGTGTCCGACATCAAGGTGCCGATCGGTTTCGACGATCCCATGTACATGATCGTCAATCTCGCGATCGGATCCAAATTCTTTCTCGGCGTCGGTCCGGTCGACGCGGAGTCGCCGCCTACCGTCGCATTCGAGATCGACCGGATTTCCGTCTATCAGATCGATCTGGAGCAGGCGCGCAGATAGAAGCTCGCTGATCTCTCCCGGCGTTGGGCGGCGCGAGTCAACGATGGATTGCCGAGGGCCTGCACGCCGACGTTACGGATCCAGCTCCGTATCCCAGTAGAGATAATCCAGCCAACTGTCGTGCAGATAGTTCGGCGGGAACAGGCGGCCGTTACGGTGGAGCTGGTGCACGGTCGGCGCGAAGGCGTGCTGGCGTGGAAACATCTTGGCCTGCACCGGCGTCAGATTGCCCTTGCGCAAATTGCAGGGGGAGCACGCCGCGACCACGTTCTCCCAGGTGGTCTGGCCGCCTTTGCTGCGCGGGATGATGTGGTCGAAGGTGAGGTCTTCGGGCGAGCCGCAATATTGGCAGGCGAAACGATCGCGCAGGAAGACGTTAAATCGGGTGAAGGCAGGGTGGGTGGTCGGCTTGACGAAGGATTTGAGCGAGACGACGCTCGGCAGCTGCATTTGCAGCGTGGGGCTATGGACCGCCTGATCGTAATGCGCGACGATGTTGACGCGGTCGAGGAATACCGCCTTGATCGCGTCCTGCCACGACCACAAAGACAGTGGGTAGTAACTCAGCGGCCGGAAGTCCGCATTCAGCACCAACACCGGCCAATGGCCTTGCGAGACATGTGCGTTCAAGTAACGCTCCTGGCCTCCAATGTACGCTGCGAAGCAGCACGTAACTGACATACTACATGCAGCGTGACGGGATTGTGAAGCCCGTTGAGCGACTTATTCCGGCACAAGCAATGCGGCCGGGGGGTGGCAAAGCGCGCAAAACGCTGTGATTTCCAAGTCCGAGGCCGTTGAGGCAGCGTCATCCTGACAGCGCGACGTGGATGTGCCGAGGCAGCTACTCCCGCACGCGCTCCAGCTTCTGCAAACATCGCGTCGCGCGCACCACGGCCGGCATCTCCTCGTCCGGAAAGCTGGTCTTCCAGTCGGTGACGCCGACCTCGCCGACATAGATGTCGCCCCTGGAATCCAGTGCGATGCCGTGCGGCGCCAGGAACTTGCCGCTCGCAACGCCCGGGCCTTCCTCGCCACCGAGCCGCGCGATGCGGTTGCCCTTGGCGTCCACGATCGAGAGCCGCGGGCCGAGATTGGGCACCTTGCGGTTGACGGCCAGGCCAGGGCCGAGTTCCCCGATGACGAAGGTCGGGCTCTTAGCCCCACCGCAACAGCATAGCGCACAAGGGCGGTGCAGATTGTTCCACTGCGTCTCGTACTTGCCGTTGCCGTCGAACACCTGCACGCGGTGGTTCTCGCGGTCGGCGACATAGACAAAGCCGTCGGCGTCGGTGGCGATGTTGTGCACGATGTTGAACTGGCCGGGATCGGTGCCGGGTTCGCCCCAGCTTGTCATCAGCTTGCCGCCGGGCGTGAATTTGTGCACGCGCGCATTGCCATAGCCGTCGGAGACGTAGATTTCACCCTTCGGCGACAGCGCGGTGTGGGTGCAGCGGTGGAAGGGATCGCCGCTCATGAACGGCGACGGTTTCTCGGGGATGCCGATCGTCAGCAGCACCTTGCCGTCGGTGGTGCACTTGCGCACGGTGTGGTCGCCGTCATCGGTGCAATAGAGATTGTCGTCGGCATCGATGTGCAGGCCGTGGGCGCGCGAGAACAGGCCTTCGCCCCAACTTCGCAAGAAATTGCCCTCGCGGTCCAGCACGACCATCGGATGGGCCCCGCGGTTGAAGACGTAGACGCGGTCCTTGCTGTCGACCGCGACCGAGGCGACGTCGGTGAGCTGCCATCCGTCCGGCAGCTTTGCGAAGTTTTCAACGACGCGGTAGCGGTGCTCGCCGGTGCCGAGAATGGCTGGCATGAATTCTCCTCTTGTTCGTTATCGTGGTGCGACACTGCTTCTACGGTGTTGTTCAAGCGGTGCTCGCCGCTGCCGCTCCAGCCTGCCCCAAAATCCCTTCCTCGATCGCCTTGATCTGCAGCGCCAGATATTTCGAGTTGATCCGGCATTGCGCGAGGCTGCCGGCGATGAACCAGAGGCCGGGCTGCCTGGTGCGCGTATACATGTTACGCAGCTCGAGGCCGTCGCCAAAGCCCCAGATCGGGCCGACCCGGTCGGCGACGGCGTCGCCGAACAGTTTCTGCACCAGATATTCCTGTGTCTTGTAACCGGTCGAGAGCACGATCAGGTCGGCCGAAAGGGTTGTGCCGTCCTTCATGCGAACGCCCTCGGTGACGAAGCTCTCGATGTCGGAAAACTGCCTGAGCTTGATCGCGCCCTCGATGATGAGGTTGGAGCAGCCGACATTGAAATAATAGCCGCCGCCACGGGTGAGATATTTGAACTGCCAGCCGGTGCCGGCCTCGCCGAAATCGAGCTTGAAGCCGACGCGCCGCAACCCGTCGAGCAGTTCCTTGTCGAGCTCCTTCGACTGCTCCGTCAGCATCACATGGGTCTTTTTCGCGAGCGGTGTCGGCATCGAGGTCGCGATCAGATCGTTGTCCTCGAGCGTGCCCTCATTGTAGGTCGCATAAGCGAGTTGGGCCGACGGCTCGATATTGGTGACGAGCGTAGGTGAACGCTGCACCAGCGTCACTTCGGCACCACTGGAGTGAAGATCCTGCGCGATGTCGTGGCCGCTATTGCCGGTGCCGATGACGATGGCGCGTTTTCCTGTCCAGGTCTCGCCGTCCTCGTAGCGGCTCGAATGCAGCAGCGTGCCCTTGAAGTTATCCAGGGTCGGAATGACAGGCACATTGGCGATGCCGCTGACGCCGGTCGCCATCACCACATGGCGCGGGTGCATGATACGCTCACTGCCGTCGGTGTGCCGCAGTGTGACGGTCCAGTGGTCTTTCGCATCGTCGTAGGCGCCGCCCTCGAATTCGGTTCCGGTCCAGAAGTTCAGCTCCATCGCCTCGACGTAAGCTTCGAACCAGTTGGCGAGCTTGTCCTTGGGGATATAGGTCGGCCAGCTCGGCGGAAACGGCATGTAGGGCAAATGATTGACCTGCACCTGGTTATGCAGGGTCAGCGCGTGGTAGCGCTTGCGCCAATTGTCCCCGATCCGTGCCTCGCGATCGACGATCAGGGTGTCGATGTTCAACTGTTTCAGCCGCGCCGCGATCGCGAGCCCGGCCTGGCCGCCGCCGACCACCAGCACGGCGGGATCGCGATCGGCGTAGTCGCGCGAGCCGTTGCGCAAGTCCAGCCAGTTCGGTCCACGGAAGTCGCGCGAATAGGCCTGGCCGCGCGGCCGCGAGGTGCCGAGCTGCTCCTCGAAGCCCTTGAGCTCGTCGAGCGCGGTGAGGAGCGTCCACGCTTTCAGGCGGTCGCCGTCGGTGGCGTCGGGCACAAGCCTGACGATGCCGCTGCCGCGCCCCAGTGCGGTTTCGAAATTGAAGATCACCTCGATAGTGTTGGTCCCGGCACGCGTCACCCAGCGCGGTGGCGCTCGGTTCGGCGCAATCTTGAAGCTGCCCGGCGCAGCCTTTGCCGCGAGCGTTGTCAGCTCCCGCTTGATCGAGTCGCCGCCGCCGATCGTTTGCAGGTTCCAGCTTAGTGCCAGCACATCGCGCCAATAGCTGTCGGCGAGGAAAAGACGATCCAGCGCAGCGCTATCGGCTGCGCCCAGCGTTAGCTCGACCTCATCGAGCCAGGCTTGCGCGGATGCGACAATGTCCTTGGTCCTGTCCAGCATGCGCGACCTCGTGCCGTCTCCGCGGCGTTTCCTCTACGGTCGAAAGCTATACTGTTTCGCAGACGGCCAATAGCCGATTACCCGAGCAGTGAGAACATGTGGCCCTGCTTCAGCGGAATGCGCTCGTTGAGAGAGACCTGCGGCACCCTCGTGGTGTTCGAGGAGGGGCACGCGAAAAAGGCTCCACCTTGGTGGAGCCTCCCTCGCGCTCTTGGGATTCACTGCCGCTGGCGTGGCGGCGAGCGGAACATCCCTACCTCACCCGCGTGCCGGCGCCGTACAGCTCACGCTCACGGCCGACATCGTCGGGTGACAACGGCGGGCTTGCGGCATCGAAGCCGTTCCAGCCGGATTTTTGCCAGGCGGCGCTCCGTTCCTGCAGGTTCACGGCCTTCTCGTGCAGAAGGGCATCGAGACGTGTGCTGTCCTGGTCGGGTACCCGCGCCGATACCAGCGTTCCGCCGCGACGGACGCCCTCCGCGTAGCGCGACGCATCATCCTTGGAGACGCCGGCTTCGGTCAGCGCGCCAACGATGCCGCCCGTCGCGGCGCCGGCCGCGGCACCAACTGCGGTCGAAGCCAGCCATCCGGCGGCAACCACCGGTCCGAGTCCCGGAATGGCCAGCAGGCCGAGTCCGGCAAGCAGGCCGGCCGCGCTTCCGAGGCCTGCGCCGATGCCGGCACCCGTGCCGGCACCTTCGGCGCGATCGTCGACGCCGTCGCGATCACGGTCAACCTTGCCGGTGGAGGAGCCGTACCAGTTATCGGAATTGTTCGCGACGATGCTGATGTCGGAGTGCGGCACGCCCGCGGCCTCCAGACGCCTGACCGCACGTTCCGCATCCGAATAGGTGTCATAGAGTCGAGAAATAGTGGTCGTCATGTTTCATCCTCCTTACTTGGCGGGGTTCACGTTGCCCTGGAAATCGACGCTCACGTCCGCCTTGGTCCCGGCCTTGTCGGCCTTGCCGCGCCAGACGCCGTTGTCGTCCTTTTGCAGTCCGGAAACATTGGAATAACCCGCGCCCTCGATCTTCGACTTCGCCTGGCCCTCGGTGAAGCTGTTGCGGCCCGCGACCGGTGCGTTGGAGTTGTTGTGATCAGAGCTGTTGACGGCGTTGTTGCCCGGCCCGCTCTGCGCAGGCTGTGACTGTGCACTGACAGGCGCTGATCCGAGCAGCAGCAGAGCTGCGGCGAGCATGGTGAGACGAGACATTTTTTATTCTCCGGCTGTTGATTGTGCCGGTCGACAACAGGCGAGATTCGAATTGGTTGCTCTTCCATTTGCGACGGAAGCGCGCGTCTTCAATCTGCCGAATATTGGAGAGGCGCAGGAACGATTGCCACTCGTTCCCGTTTATGCGGTCCCGCACTCTCGGACGGCGTTGCCTGTCCTCACATCGTCCAATAGGGCTCCCGCAGCTTGCGCTTGAGAATCTTTCCCGTGGCCTCGCGCGGCAGCGCGTCACGGAATTCGACGTCCTTTGGCACCTTGAAATTGGCAAGCCGCCCGCGCAGGAACGATCGGACGGCGTCGGCCGAGAGCTCGGCATCCGATTCAGGCTCGACAAAGGCGCACAGCCGTTCGCCGAATTCCGCGTCGGGGATGCCGAACACGGCACAGTCGCGCACGCCGGGCATTCCGATCAGCACGTTCTCGATCTCGGCGGGATAGATGTTGACGCCGCCGGAGATCACCATGTCGCGCTTGCGATCGCACAGGAACAGATAGCCGTCCGCGTCGAGATAACCGACGTCGCCGACGCTGACCAGGCCGTCACGGCCGGCTTCGGCCCTTGCCTGCGACCTGCCGTGATAGTCGAAATCGGGCACTGACGTCTGGCGCATGTAGATTTCGCCGACTTCGTTTGCACCGCACGGGCTGCCGTCATCGCGGAAGATCCTGACGATGCCTTCGATGGGGCGGCCGACCGTGCCAGGCTTCTTCAGTGCTTCCTCGGCCGAGTGCCACACCGGGATCCCGGTCTCGGTGGAGCCGAAATATTCGTTGATGACCGGTCCCCACCAGTCGATCATGGCGCGCTTGACGTCCGGCGGGCAGGGGGCGGCGCCGTGCACGACGAAACGCAGCGACGACAGGTCGTAGCGCTGCCTGACCGCTTCGGGCAACCGCAGCAGCCGGACGAACATGGTCGGTACCATGTGAATGTGCTTGACGCGGTGGCGCTCGATCAGCGCCAGCAGCTCCTCGGCATCGAACCGCGCCTGGAGGATGATGGTGCAAGCGCTGCGGAACGCCAGCATGCCGTAGGAATGCGGCGCCGAGTGATACATCGGGCCGTTGATCAGCACGATTTGGTCTTCCCGCGGCTTGATGCCATAGGCGATCCCGCCCACGCGTTCGGAGGCGGCCGCCTGTTCGGGCTGCATCGGCATGCGCCGCACGCCCTTCGGCATGCCCGTGGTGCCGGATGTATAAATCATCGCTGCGGCCCGCCGCGGCGGCTCCTGCGCTTGCGGATGGTCGTCGCGCCAGCGGTCCCAATCGGTCAGTCCCACCGGGATCTCGGTCAGTTCCCCAGGGATCGAAAAGGTCGCTGCGAGTTCGGGCGGCGTCGCGACGACCAGGAGAAGGACATCCGCCGGTACGCCGTCGCGGATCTGCGGCAGCAAATCCGCGTGGCAGACCAGGATCTTCGCCCCGCTGTCGGCCAGGATGTAACGGACCTCCTCGGCCTTCAAATGCCAGTTGATCGGCACCACCGGACTGCCCAGCGCGGCCGAGGCCGCAACCACCTCGAACAGAGCGAAATCGTTGCGCAGCATCATCGCGACCGGCGCGGCCTCGGCAAGCCCCAGGGCGCGGAAGCCGCTCATCGCCCGCCTGATCCGAGCCCGGATGTCGTCATAGCTGATCTGGCGTTCGCCGCTGATGATCATGGCGTCTCCTCATCCCGCTCGTCTAGCGATCATCCAGCACGTCGCCGAAGCCGACCCAGCTCTTGCCATTGAAGCGCCGGAGCTGAAGCTGCTGGAACGGCAGATAGTCGTCGGGGCCGGTCGTAACCGCCATTCCCGGCAGCAGCAGCGGCAGCTTCACATCCTTCAACGAGGCCGCCTGGCGCATGATGTTGTCGCGGCTGATATCATCCTTGCACCCCTTCAGCACCGTCATCAGCAGCGTGGCATAGTGATAGCCCGCGGCGTAGTTGGAGTTGGAGAGGTCCGCGGCCGGCATGTAGCGCTTCATGAAGGCGAAGTATTCCTTCACGCCGGGATCGTCGACCCATTGCGGGTCCATCGTGTCCTTCTGATTGCTCGACGAGATCAGGCCGACCGCGTTGTCGAGCCCTGCCGGTTCCAGGAAAGAGATCGACGACGCCGAGGTCGGCACGAAGAACAGCTCCGGCTTCCAGCCGATCTCGGCCACGCCCTTGACCATTTGCGAGGTGAACTTGCCGAGCACGACGCCGAACAGCACGTTGGCGCCCGAGGCCTTCAAGGTCGAGAGTTGCGAGCTGATCGTCGGCGCGCTGGTCTCGTAGCTCGCTTCCGCGATGATCATGCTTGCGGCCTTAGGCCCGAGCGCTCGCTTGAAGCCGGCGACATAGTCGCGGCCGAAATCGTCGTTCTGCGAGAGGATCGCGATCCTGGCGTTGGGCTTGGCCTGCAAAATGTATTTGGCATAGACCACGCCCTCGGATTCGTAGGCCGCCATGCCCGGCATGGTCCACGGGTTCTTCTGCGGATCGGCCCATTTGGTGGCGCCGGAGAGCACGAACAGCTGCGGCACTTTCTTGGCGTTGAGATAGCGCTGCACGGCGCTGTTGGTGGCGGTGCCGAGCGAGCCGAACATCATCAGCACCTCTTCTTGCTCCACCAGCTTGCGGGTCTGCTCGACGGTCTTCGGCGGCGAATAGGCGTCGTCCAGCGTGATGAACTTGACCTTGCGGCCGTTGATGCCGCCTTCGGCATTGACCTTCTCGAAGAACGCTTCCTGCGTCCGTCCGATCGCGCCGAAGCCGGAGGCCGGGCCGCTGTAGGGCAGGGTCTGCCCGATGCGGATCTCGTCGCTGCCTTCGGCATGGGCGCTGCCGCCGGCGAGCATCAGCAACGACATCCCGATCAGTGCGGCTGCCAGCTTCATGGTGTCCTCCCGTTTTATTGTCGGTCCGAGACGTCAGGCGCTGACGCGCATCAGGAAATCCTGTCGGGCCTGGTCGAATTCCCGTTTCATCCGGTCGACGAGCTCGGCGACCGGCGGCGCGTCGGCGATCTGGCCGATACCCTGGCCCGAGCCCCAGATGTCGCGCCACGCCTTGGACTTCATGTTGCCGCCGGAGCCGAAATTCATCTTCGTCTTGTCGGCCGCCGGCAGATTGTCCGGATCGAGCCCGGCCGCGGCGATCGAAGGCCCGAGATAGTTGCCGTGCACGCCGGTGAAGAGGTTGGTGTAGACGATGTCATGCGCGGTGTGCTGCGTCAGCGCCGACTTGTAGGCTTCGTCAGCGTTGGCTTCCTTCGTCGCGATGAAGCGCGTGCCCATATAGGCGAGGTCGGCGCCCAGCGTCAGCGCGGAGGCGATCGCGAAGCCGTCGCTGATTGCGCCCGACAGCAGGATCGCACCGTCGAACCATTGTTTGACCTCGCGTACCAGTGCGAAAGGCGAGAGCGTTCCTGCATGTCCTCCAGCGCCGGCGCAGACCAGGATCAGACCGTCGACGCCCTGCTCGGCGGCCTTGCGCGCGTGCTTGACGTTGATGACGTCGTGGAACACGAGGCCGCCGTACGAGTGTGCGGCCTCGACGAGCTCGGCGGGCGGTCGCAGCGAGGTGATGATGATGGGCGCCCTGTGCTTCACACAGGTCTCCATGTCCTTCATCAGCCGGTCGTTGGAGGCGTGGCAGATCTGGTTGACGGCGTAGGGTGCGACCTTCTTGCCGGGATTGCGCGACTTGTATTCGCCGAGTTCGTCCTCGATGCGGCTCAGCCATTCGTCGAGCTTTTCCACCGGACGGGCATTGAGTGCCGGAAACGAGCCGACCACGCCGGCCTTGCACTGGGCGATCACCAGCTCAGGGCCGGAGACGAGGAAGAGCGGCGAGCCGACCACGGGCAGCTCGAGCGAATCCTTCAAGAGAGCGGGCAGCGCCATGATGTCCTCCCGGAAACGCAGCCCGCCGGCAGGCGGATGACGAGGCGTTTCCTTCTTTGATTGTCGCGGGCGAGTTGCCGCCCATGTTTCATTTGACGTCATTATAGGGGTTGGAGTGGGGCCTCTTATCGTTCAATATTGAACGGACGACTTTTCAGATTTAAACAGAGGCCGCTCATGGACTGGGACCTTTGCAAGACCTTCCTCGCGGTCGCCGATACCGGCAGCTTCACCGGCGCGGCGCGCCGGCTGCACAGCAGCCATCCCACCGTCAGCCGCAAGATTGCGGCGCTGGAAGCCCAGCTCGGCACCAGGCTGGTGGCGCGTGCCGCCGACGGCCTTGCGCTGACGGCGGATGGACGGACGCTGCGCGAGCACGCCGAGGTAATGGCGGCGGCCGCGCTGCGGGCGGAGACGGCAGTCTCGGCCGGAGGGCATAAGGCGCGCGGGACCGTCAAGCTATCGATCGGCGCAACGCTGGCCTCGCATTGGCTGATGCCGCGCCTGCCTGCGTTCCTGCGCGCGCACGATCACGTCCAGCTCGAGATCATCACCCATCCGTTTCCGGCGAGCGTGCGCCGGCGCGAGGCGGACGTGGTGTTGCGGCCCTTCGACAGCGGCGAGGAAAATCTGGTCGGCCGCAAGATCGGCCGTCTCGGCACGGGATTCTACGCCTCGCGCGGCTACGCCGGCGGGCGGTCCTTGCCGGAACGGCGCGGCGAGTGGAAGGGGCACAGCGTCATCGGTTTCGCCGATCAGACCTCCAATCTCCAGCTTGCGCGCTGGAGCGACGTCGTCACGCGTCAGGCCTGGGTGGTGATGCGCTGCTCGTCCCAGGGCGACATGCTGGCGGCGGTCCGCGCCGGACTCGGAATCTCCGCCCTGTCGTGCTTTGTCGCCGAAAGCTATCCCGATCTTGTGCGTGTCGCGCCGCAGAAGCTCGCCAGCGTGGCGGACCTGTGGCTGCTCGCCCATCCCGACCTCGTCGAACTGCCGGCGGTGCGGGCCGTCATCGACTTCGTCGCCGATTGCGCCCGGACCGATCGCGTCGGGCTGCGGGGCTAGAGCGTGTTCGAGCGAAGTGGACACCGGTTCGCGTCAAGAAAACGCGTCAAAACAAAACACTAGAGCCCCGTTCCGATTCCATCGGAACGGAACTAGCTCTAGGTTGATCCCGCGATGACGCCTTCGCGTTTTTTCACCGCGCGATAATAGCTCCACCACAGATGTGCCGCCGCTCCGCGCAGGGGGCGCCAGGGTTCGGCGAGCGGCGCCATCTGCTTCTCCGTTGGCCGCGCCTGCAAGCCGAGCCCGATGCGGATGCCTTCCTGCACGGCGAGGTCGCCGGCCGGCCAGGCGTCGCCATGGCCGAGGCAGAACAGCAGATAGACGTCCGCGGTCCAGGGTCCGATGCCGGGCAGTGCGATCAACGTGTGATGCGCGGCATCAGCGTCTTCTTCCGCGAGCACGTCGAGGTTCAGCCGTTCTGCGGTGATCTCGCGCGCGAGATGTTTCAGCGTCTTGATCTTGGCGGCGGACAGGCCGAGCCGCCCCAGCCGGTCGGTGCGGGCGCGGCGGACAGCCTCGTGGTCGAACGGATCGAACGCGGCGGACAACCGTCCCCAGATCGCCGCGGCGCTCGCAGTCGAGAGCTGTTGCCCGCAGACGATGTGGGCAAGCCCCGCAAAACCCGGCTCGCGCCGCCGCAACGCCGGCATGCCGGCAGTCGCCAGCACTGGCTTCAGGCGCGGATCGCGCTTGACCAGCGCGTGGACGGCCTCTTCGAGATCGGATTGGGTTTCGAGGTGGATGGTCATGGCAATCGTCAACTCTCTCCGGCGTCATGGCCGGGCTTCCACCCGGCCATCCACGTCTTTCCAACGTGCATCATTGTTAGCACGGCTGGTGATCATCGCATTCTCGGGGACCTTGACACGATCGGTGCGCCGCTCCGAAGAACGTGGATGGCCGGGACACAGGCGAGCGGAAGCGACGCCATCCGTCTAGACGGCTATGCCCGGCCATGATGAGTTCCGAAGCATGTCGCCACCCGTTTTCCGATTTGCCCCCAGCCCGAATGGCTACCTGCATCTCGGCCACGCTTATTCCGCGCTGCTCAATTCCGACCGCGCGCGCGAGACCGGTGGGCGGCTGTTGCTGCGGATCGAGGACATCGACGCGACGCGTTGCCGGCCGGAATATGAGACAGCGATCTACGAAGACCTCGCCTGGCTCGGCATCGCCTGGGAGACGCCGGTGCGGCGGCAGTCGGAGCATCTCGATGCGTATCGGACGGCGCTGGACAGGCTCTTGGCGCTCGGCCTGGTCTATCCAGCCTTCGAAAGCCGCGCCGAGATCGCAAGGCTGGTTAAGGCGCGTGAAGCGGATGGGCCGTGGCCGCGCGATCCCGACGGCGTGCCGCTCTATCCCGGCGCCGCCAGATCGCTGTCCGCGGACGAGCGCGACCGCCTCATCGACACCGGTGCGCCTTACGCGCTTCGGCTCGACATGGCAGCCGCCTGCCGCCGCGCTGTGGGCCTGAGCTGGAACGAACTGGGCGAGGGGCCGGATGGTGAGCGTGGCGTCGTCCCGGCGCGGCCAGAAGCCTGGGGCGACGTCATTGTGGCCCGCAAGAAGACGCCGACGAGCTACCATCTGTCCGTTGTTGTCGACGATGCGCTCCAGGACATCAGCGAGATCGTGCGGGGCCAGGACCTGTTCCACGCCACTTCGGTCCACCGTCTGCTTCAGGTTCTGCTCCACCTGCCCGAACCCGTCTACCGCCACCACGGGCTACTTCGCGACGAGCGCGGCCGGAAGCTGTCGAAATCAACCAGCTCGACCGGCCTTCGTGAACTGCGCGCCGGCGGCGCCACGCCGGCCGGTATCCGCCGGTTGGTGGGATTAGGTTAAGTTTCTCTGGGGGTTAGCCAAACGGCGCCGTGACTCCGGGTGTTCCGCCGTGCCATGCTCGCCTGACAGCGCGGGGTTCGAAGGGGATACTTCGAAGGGGAGTTATGGCGGCGAAAACGCGCGCAGCGCGCACTACGGGGACGTCCAAGCGAGTGGCTCGGAAGCGCTCCGGGCCGACTGCCCGGTTGCGCAAGCGCAGCACCAAGCGGGTCGAGCTGGACGTCGTCCAAGCCGCGCTTGCCGCCTTTGCCCATGAGGTCCGCACCCCCCTGACCGGCATTCTCGCGATCAGCGACCTGCTCGCGACTTCGGATCTCGGGGAACGGGAAAGACGCTGGGCCGACACGATCAAGGCCGGGGCCGAGCATCTGGCGAACCTTGCCACCCTGTTCGTCGATGCCGCCCGAAGTGGCAAGGGGACCGGGAAGGGGGTCGGGGGTGGAAGCTCGCTGCGGCAGGATTTGTTCGACCTGCGGACGCTCGCCCGCAACGCCGGCGATTCGCTGGCCGGTCGCGCCGCGGCCAAGGGTCTCCAGGCTGAGGTCGATATCTCGGAGAAGCTGCCGGGGCTGGTGGTCGGTGATCCCGTCCGCCTGCGCGCCGCGCTCGAGAACCTGATCGACAATGCCGTGAAATTCACCGAGCACGGCGGCGTGGCGCTCACGGTCGCGCCTTGGCGTTCCGTCAAGAGCAAGGACAAGACCAAGAGCAAAGGCAAAGCAAAGGGCAAAGGCAGCGTCGGTGTCGCCTTCGCGGTGTCCGACAGCGGCATCGGCCTCACCATGGCCGAGATCAAACGGCTGTTCCGGCCGTTTACCCAAGCCAATGTCACCATTGCCTCGCGCTTCGGCGGCGCCGGACTGGGCCTGTCGTCGGTGAAGCAACTGGCGCGCGCGATGGGCGGCGACATCACGGTCGCGCCTCGGCCCGGCGGTGGCGCCACCTTCACATTGACGGTGTCGGTGTGTGCCACGGGATCGGGCAAGTCCCGCAAGTCGAAGGGCGAAGCCGAGATGGATGCGGTTCCGGCGCTGCGCTTGCTCAGCGTCGAGGACAATCCGTTCGGCCGCGTTGTGCTCAACACCATCCTGACCGAACTCGGTCATCATGCCGAGTTCATCGGGCGCGGCGAGGACGCGGTGAACCGGCTCGCGCAGGGCGCCTTCGACGCGGTGCTGATGGATATGGTGCTGCCGGGCATCAATGGCGTCGAGGCGATCAGGCGGATCCGCACCATGGCGACGCCGCTGGCTCAGATCCCCATCATCGGGGTGTCAGGTCGGGGCGAAGATGAAGTCGCCTCACGCGAGGCCGGCGCCGACGCCTTTCTGGTCAAGCCTGTGTCTCCGCGGGCGCTAGCGACTGCGCTGCTTGCAGCGACACGCCGTGAGGAAGCCGCGACTTGATGATCGCGGCGTTGAGCTCGCCGCCGTAAACGAAGATCGCGGCGATGAAATACAGGAACACCAGCGCGATGATCACCGAGGCGAGCCCCGCATACATCGTCACGTAATTATTGGCGAAGCGCGCCAGATATTGCCCGAACACGATGCCCGAGATCAGCGACGCCACGATGGTGAAGACGATGCCGGGCAGGATCTGGAGGAACCGGCGCCGTCCCGCCGGCAGCCAGGTATGCAGGATCATCAGCGCCACCACCAACGCGCCAACGGTGATGCCGTAGCGCAGCCAGGTGAGGATCCTCTCGTTGGATTCAACGAACAGCGGGATGTGCGCACGCGCGGCCTCGATGAGCAGCGGCCCGAGCACGATCAGGAATGCCATGGCGAGCGCGGTGAAGGCCGCAATCAGCGTGTAGGCGATCGATTCCAGCCGTAGCCAGTACCAGGGCCGCATCTCCACGACCGCATAGGCGCGGTTCAGTGCGACCCGCAGCGCCTCGACGCCGTTGGAGGCGAAGTAGACCGACAGCACCGCGCCGATGGTGAATAGGCCGGTGCGGGTCGTGGTCAGCACGTCGTGGACTTCCCCCGAGATCGAATCCGCGACCTGCTTGGGCCAGACCTGGAGCATGAGGCTCGCAGCCTGATCGGCGAGTTCCTTGGAGCCGAAGAAGCCGGCGAGCGATGTCAGGACGATCAGGAACGGGAATAGCGCCATCAGCGTCGACAGCGCGATGTGGCTCGCGATCGCCCAGCCGTCATCGGCGAGGAACGTGTAGAACGCGTCCATTACGACAAGGTAGATGGTGCGGATTGCCTTCACGCACCACCTGCACTGCTGTTGCTGCTTCCGCTTCCCGCGCGCGGGAAACGCATTCCGACCTCTCCCCGCAGGCGGGGATAGGTCAAGAGGATAGGCAATTGGCGCAAATCCAGATTCATCCAGCTAGCTTCTGATATTATTGGCTTAAAAGCCAGATCGGGAACGCCATGGCGGACCGGCGCGGAGGGTGTTATTTACCCTCGAATGGCATCTCTCCTGAGTACTTTCATCCTGCCGATTGCGGTCGGCGCCGTGGCGTTGGTGCTGCTGCTCGGTCTCATCAACATGATGCGCGGCGGCTCGCCCAACACCTCGCAGAAGCTGATGCGCTGGCGCGTGCTGCTTCAGTTCGTGGCGATCGTCATCGCGATGGCCGCCGTGTGGGCGATGGGGCGTTAACATGGTCGTGCTCAACCGCATCTATACGAAAACCGGTGACGACGGCACGACAGCGCTCGGCTCGGGCGAGCGCCGGCCGAAATACGATCTGCGCATCGAGGCCTATGGGACTGTCGACGAGACCAATGCTGCGATCGGCGTGGTCCGGCTTCACACCGGGGATGCGCCCGAGCTCGACGCGATGCTTGGCCGCATCCAGAACGATCTGTTCGACCTCGGCGCGGACCTCGCGGTGCCCGAACGTGAGGGCAAGGCGGAGCGGCTGCGGGTGGTGGCAAGCCAGGTCGAGCGGCTCGAGCGCGACATCGACGCGCTCAACGACAAGCTGGCACCTCTGACCTCCTTCGTGCTGCCGGGCGGCACGCCAGCCGCCGCCTACCTCCATGTCGCCCGTACGATTTGCCGCAGGGCGGAACGCGTGATGGTGGAACTGGCGGCCCGGCCGGAAGAACCTGTTGGTGCCGCTGGCATCCAGTATATGAACCGCCTGTCGGACTTCCTGTTCGTGGCCAGCCGCGCGGTCAACGAAGACGGCGCCGGCGACGTGCTCTGGGTTCCGGGCCAGAATCGCTGACCCATTGGGCCGCGCATTTCTGGGCGCCAAAATTAGACCCCTTCGCGCGTTGACCGGGCCGGATCAGGCCTTTAGGTTCCGCGCCAGTTGATAACCCCCTCCCAGATTGAGTGAAAGAGGATCGATGAAGGTCTTGGTGCCGGTAAAGCGGGTGGTCGATTACAACGTCAAGGTCCGCGTCAAGAGCGATGGATCGGGTGT
Source organism: Bradyrhizobium sp. 45 (assembly GCF_023073155.1). Lineage (NCBI taxonomy): Bacteria > Pseudomonadati > Pseudomonadota > Alphaproteobacteria > Hyphomicrobiales > Nitrobacteraceae > Bradyrhizobium > Bradyrhizobium sp. 45. Next base: position 411,786 of record NZ_JADPIX010000122.1, read on the forward strand.
TGAACTCGCCAACGTCAAAATGTCGATGAACCCGTTCGACGAAATTGCGGTCGAAGAAGCGCTGCGCCTGAAGGAAGCCGGCAAGGCGACCGAAGTCGTGGTGGTCTCGATCGGACCGGCGCAGGCGTCGGAAACGATCCGCACCGGTCTCGCCATGGGCGCCGATCGCGGCATCCTGGTGAAGGCCGAGGGTGCGGTCGAGCCGCTCGCGGTCGCCAAGATCCTGAAGAAGATTGCGGACGAAGAGCAGCCGGGCCTCATCATTCTCGGCAAGCAGGCGATCGACGACGACAGCAATCAGACCGGCCAGATGCTGGCCGCGCTGCTCGGCTGGTCGCAGGCGACCTTCGCCTCGAAGCTCGAGGTCGAAGGCAGCGACTTCAAGGTCACCCGCGAAGTCGACGGCGGCTTGCAGACCGTGAAGCTGAAGGGACCGGCGATCGTCACCACCGATCTCCGTCTCAACGAGCCGCGCTACGCCTCGCTGCCGAACATCATGAAGGCCAAAAAGAAGCCGATTGCGGACAAGACTGCCGCCGATTATGGCGTCGATCTCACCGCGCGCCTCGAGGTTCTCAAGACGACCGAGCCGGCGGGCCGCAAGGCGGGCGTCAAGGTCAAGGACGTCGCCGAGCTGGTGTCGAAACTCAAGAACGAAGCCGGGGTGCTCTGATGACGACGCTTCTGATTGCCGAACACGACAATGCGTCGCTCAAGGATGCGACCAACAAGGCCCTGACCGCGGCGGCCGCGCTCGGCGCGGACGTCGAGGTTCTGGTGGCCGGCGAGAACGCCAAGGCCGCGGCGGACGCCGCCGCAAAGCTCGCCGGTGTGAAGAAGGTGCTGCTCGCCGACGGCGCGCTTTACGCGCACGATCTGGCCGAGCCACTGGCCGCGCTGATCGTCTCGCTGGCGCCGTCCTATGACGCCATCGTCGCGCCCGCGACCTCGCGCTTCAAGAACGTGATGCCGCGCGTCGCGGCCCTGCTCGACGTCATGCAGGTCTCGGAGATCACCAAGGTGATCGCCCCCGACACCTATGAGCGCCCGATCTACGCCGGCAACGCCGTCCAGACGGTGAAGTCGAAGGACGCCAAGAAGGTCATCACGGTGCGCACCTCCACCTTCGCCGCAGCGGGTGAAGGCGGCAGCGCGTCGGTCGAGAGCGTCGCGGCGGCGGCCGATCCGGGCCTGTCGTCCTTTGTCGGCGAGGAGGTCGCGAAGAGTGACCGTCCCGAGCTGACCTCGGCCAAGATCATCGTCTCCGGTGGCCGCGCCATGCAGAGCCGCGAGAACTTCGCAAAGTACATCGAGCCGCTCGCCGATAAACTTGGCGCCGGTGTCGGCGCTTCGCGTGCGGCGGTGGATGCGGGCTATGCGCCGAACGACTGGCAGGTCGGCCAGACCGGCAAGGTCGTGGCCCCCGAGCTCTATGTCGCGGTCGGCATTTCCGGCGCGATCCAGCATCTGGCCGGCATGAAGGACTCCAAAGTGATCGTCGCGATCAACAAGGACGAGGACGCGCCGATCTTCCAGGTCGCTGATTACGGCCTGGTCGCCGACCTCTACCAAGCGGTTCCGGAGCTGACGGCCGAACTCGGCAAGCTCGGCAAGTAAAACGCGCTAAACACCGGCCGGAGCTATAAACTCCGGCCGGTGTTGCTTTTTGAGGCGTTTTCTTTGGCGCGGGACACGCCTTCGAAGCGATCCAATCTAGGTTTCGAGGCCGGGTTCTGATTAAATCAGACCTCCCGGCTCAGGGGGATAGGCAGGCGCGGTTGATAGCGCGCCGTTCCGGTGGATGACATTATGGCGGCAGTAATCAAGAAGGTCGGCGTGATCGGCGCGGGGCAGATGGGCAATGGCATCGCGCATGTCGCTGCGTTGGCCGGCTTCGACGTGGTGCTCAACGATATTTCGACCGACCGCCTCAAGTCAGGCATGGCCACGATCAACGGCAATTTGACGCGCCAGGTCTCCAAGAAGGCCGTCAGCGAGGACGACAAAGCCAAGGCGATGGCGCGTATCGTAGCCGGCGAGAAGCTGGACGATCTCGCGGACTGCGATCTCGTGATCGAGACCGCCGTCGAGAAGGAAGAGGTCAAGCGCAAGATTTTTCACGATCTCTGCGCTGTGTTGAAGCCCGAGGCGATCGTCGCTTCCGATACTTCCTCGATCTCGATCACGCGGCTGGCCGCCGCCACTGACCGGCCCGAACGCTTCATCGGCATTCACTTTATGAATCCGGTGCCGTTGATGGAACTGGTGGAGTTGATCCGCGGCATCGCCACCGACGACCAGACCTTCGAGGCGTCAAAGGAATTCGTAGGCAAGCTCGGCAAACAGGTCGCGGTCTCCGAGGATTTCCCGGCCTTCATCGTCAACCGCATCCTGCTGCCGATGATCAACGAGGCGATTTACACGCTGTACGAAGGCGTGGGCAACGTCGAGGCGATCGACGCGGCGATGAAGCTCGGCGCGCACCATCCGATGGGCCCGCTGGAGCTCGCTGATTTCATCGGCCTCGATACCTGCCTGTCGATCATGCAGGTGCTGCATGAGGGCCTCGCCGACTCCAAGTACCGCCCGTGCCCGCTGCTGGTGAAATACGTCGAGGCGGGCTGGCTCGGTCGCAAGACCCAGCGCGGTTTTTACGACTACCGCGGCGCCAAGCCGATTCCGACGAGATAAGGGGTTTCGTGCCGGGACATTGCGCAGCGCGTTAGCGATACGCAGCAGAGCCGGGAGACGGAGAAAGCCTACCTTACGGCGACTCGCGACAATTCATGTCCCGTTAACCGCCCGCCTCTAGGTTACCGCCGGTACGAGGGTTTGCGTAATGGACATGATGGCGATGGTCAGCAGCATGCTGGCCTCTCAGCAAGGCGCGCTGCAGTCGAATATCTCGGCGACGCTGATGAAGCAGAACGCGGATGCGGAGAAATCCACCGTCCTGACGCTGCTCGGCGCCGGACAGCCCTCGCTTGCCAATGTCGGCGCTGGCGTCGGCAGCAACCTCAACGTCACCGCCTAAAACATCATCGCTTAGAACGACGCTGCGGCTTTGCCCGTCGCAGCCCGGATCAGCTTGAGCGCATCCTCGCTCGCCCATTCCGCCGGCCCCGCGATCGTCGCGATCTCGCAGCCTTGAGGATCGACCAGCACCGAGGTGGGCATGCCCAAGGCCCGGCCTATCGCCTTAAGATCCTGAAAAACCTTGGCTTTCTGATCGCTGAAATAGCCGAGCCTGATGAGATTGGCCTCTTTCAGAAACGTCTTGGGCTTCTCGGGGTCGCGGGTGTCGATATTGATCGCCACCACCTCGAAATTCGGGCCCGAAAGTTTGCCCTGGAGCTCGTCCAACGCCGGCATTTCCTTGCGGCAGGGCACGCACCAGGTGGCCCAGAGGTTCACCAGCAGCGTCTTGCCGCGGAAATCCGACAGCTTCTTCGGCCTGCCGTCGGCGTCCTCGAAGGCCAGGTCCGGCAGCTTTAGCGGTGCGGTCGCCATGGTCAGCGCCGCCACCTCGCCATGGGCAAGCGGCGCGATCTTCTGTGCGGTGTTCACCGCGGCCCGGCAGGCGGGATCGCCGGAGGGGGCCCGGCCCAGGCCCAGCCCGTACAGCGCGGCAAAGCCAGCCAGGCCCCCGACCACCACGGTGGCGATGACCACGGGGATACGGCGCGTGGCCGACCGTGCTGTCCTTTGGTCGAGCCTGTCGTTGGGGTCGAGCATATCGTTTGTCATCCGGTCGCAGATATGGCTATCAGAGGCCTCTTAATACGGCTGGCAGCCGTCAGCAAACGTGCGGCGGCCACAGGCAAGGCGTGAGCAGGGGATCATGAGCAACAAGATGTGGGGCGGCCGGTTCTCGGAACGTCCCGACGAGATCATGGAAGAGATCAACGTCTCCATCGACGTCGATCGTCACCTCTTTGCCCAGGACATTGCCGCGTCCAAGGCCCACGCCGCGATGCTGGCCGCGCAGGGCATCATCACGGACTCTGATGCGAAAAATATCGGCAAGGGTCTAGACACGATTTTGTCAGAGATCGGCAAGGGCGCCTTCGAATTCAAGCGCGCGCTCGAGGACATTCACATGAATGTCGAGAGCCGCCTGTCCGAGCTGATCGGCCCTGCCGCCGGCCGCTTGCACACCGCGCGCTCGCGTAACGACCAGGTCGCGACCGATTTCCGTCTCTATGTCCGCGATGTCCTCGATGAGACCGACGCCTCGCTCGCCGCGTTCCAGCAGGCGCTGGTCGAGCGCGCGCTGGAGCACGCCGGAACGGTCATGCCGGGCTTCACGCATCTGCAGACCGCGCAGCCGGTGACCTTCGGCCACCATCTGCTCGCCTATGTCGAGATGGCCGCGCGCGATCGCGGCCGTTTCCAGGACGCGCGCAAGCGGCTGAATGAGTCCCCGCTCGGAGCTGCAGCGCTCGCCGGTACCTCGTTCCCGATCGACCGTCACGCCACGGCGAAGGCGCTCGGTTTTGACCGTCCGATGGCGAACTCGCTCGATGCGGTCTCCGATCGCGACTTCGTGCTGGAGACGCTGTCGGCGGCCTCGATCTGCGCCGTGCACATGTCGCGCTTTGCCGAGGAGATCGTGATCTGGACCTCGCCGCTGGTCGGCATGATCCGCCTCAGCGACAAGTTCACCACGGGATCCTCGATCATGCCGCAGAAGCGCAATCCTGACGCCGCCGAGCTGGTGCGCGCCAAGACCGGCCGCGTCATCGGCGCGCTCAATGGGCTGCTGATCGTCATGAAGGGCCTGCCGCTCGCCTATCAAAAGGACATGCAAGAGGACAAGCAGGGCGCCATGGAAGGCTTCGCCGCGCTGTCGCTCGCGATCCGCGCCATGACCGGCATGGTCCGAGATCTCGTGCCTGATGAAGCGAAGATGAAGCTTGCTGCAGGCGAGGGCTACGCCACCGCGACCGATCTTGCCGACTGGCTGGTGCGGACGCTGAAGATGCCGTTCCGCGAGGCCCATCACGTCACCGGCCGCATCGTCGCGAAAGCCGCCGAGGGCGGCGTGGCGCTGCACGAGCTGCCGCTGAGGGAGATGCAGGCAATCGAAGCGAAGATCACGAAAGACGTGCTTGGCGTGCTCTCGGTCGAATCGTCGGTGAAGAGCCGGACCAGTTTCGGCGGTACCGCGCCGAAGAACGTGGCATCGCAGGCCAAGGCCTGGCTGAAGCGGCTGGAAAAAGAGCGAAAATTGGGCTGAGGAGCAAAATTTCGCTTATGTTTCATGGTCATCCGGGTCTCGCCAGAGCGCGCCAATCTCTGTATGGTGCGCCGCGCGTAGTGGGGATTTCGTCGTGACGTCAAAGTTTCGCCCGGCCGGCTCGGGGTGGGCCATCATTGTCTTGAGCCTGACGGCGCTCGCGCTTGCCGGCTGTGGCCGCAAGGGCCCGCTGGATCTGCCGCCGACCGCCTCCAGCGCGTCAACGGCCAACGTCGCGCCGCCGACCGATACCGAGACCGAAGCCCAGAAGACGCCGAGCGTGTTCAACCCCACCTATGGCGCGGACGCCGCACCGGCGGCGACCAAGGGCAGGAAGAAACCGTTTATCCTCGACCCGCTCCTGGACGAAAGACCCAGCCGATAGGCTGGGGCAACTGAGCCAACGCCATGAATCATTTTGACTATCGCAACGGCGTGCTGCACGCCGAGGCGGTGAACCTGTCCGAGCTGGCTGCAACCGTCGGCACGCCGTTCTATTGCTATTCGACCGCGACGCTCGAGCGGCACTATCGCGTTTTCACCGACGCCTTCGCGGGCGAGAAGGTGCTGGTCTGCTACGCCATGAAGGCAAATTCCAACCAGTCGGTGCTGCGCACGCTGGCCAGGCTCGGCGCCGGCGCGGACGTGGTGTCCGGCGGCGAATTGAAGCGCGCGCTGGCCGCCGGCATTCCAGCAAGCAAGATCCTGTTCTCCGGCGTCGGCAAGACGGAAGCCGAGCTGCGCGCTGCGCTGGCGGCCGACATCCTCTGCCTCAATGTCGAATCCGAGCCCGAGCTCGAGCTGCTGTCGCGCCTTGCGACCGAGACCGGGAAGACCGCGCGGATCTCGATCCGTGTCAATCCTGACGTCGATGCCGGCACGCATGCGAAGATTTCGACCGGCAAGTCCGAGAACAAGTTCGGCATCCCGATCGCGCATGCCCGCGAGGTCTATGCCCGCGCCGCGAAGCTGCCGGGCATCGAGGTCACAGGCACCGACGTGCATATCGGCAGCCAGATCACCGACCTCTCCAAGATGGAGATCGCGTTCCGCATCCTCTCCGAATTCGTGCAGACGCTGCGTGCCGACGGCCACAACATCTCGCATGTCGATTTCGGCGGCGGTCTCGGCATTCCCTATTACATGGACCGCGAGGCGCCGCCGGCGCCCGACGCCTATGCCGCGATGGTCAAGCGCGTCAGCCACAATCTCGGCTGCACGCTGATGTTCGAACCGGGCCGCATGATCGTCGGCAATGCCGGCATCCTGGTCGCCAAGGTGATCTATGTGAAGCACGGTGACGGCAAGAATTTCGTCATCATCGACGCCGCCATGAACGATCTGATCCGCCCGACGCTGTACGAGGCCCATCACGACATTCTGCCGGTGACGCAGCCTGCGACGGGGGCCGCGACCATCATGGCCGACGTCGTCGGCCCGGTCTGCGAGACCGGCGACTATCTCGCACTCGATCGCACGCTACCGACGCCAAAGCCCGGCGACCTCATCGCCATCATGACCGCCGGCGCCTACGGCGCAGTGCAGGCCGGCACCTACAATACGCGGCCGCTGGTGCCCGAAGTGCTGGTGAAGGGCGACCAGTACGCGGTCGTGCGTCCGCGCATCGAGGTCGAGCAATTGATCGCGATGGATACGCCGGCGCCGTGGCTATGAGGCTGTGATTGTCCACGATGAGCGCAGCTAGCGCTGCGCCCATCGCTGCATTGACCCTACTTCTTGAACCGGTCCCTGATTGCGGCGAGGCCGGAATCATAGACGCCGCCGAGGGCATCGACCGCTTCCTTCTCCCGCCCCGGGTCGGGCGTGTAGATGCCGGTCCATGTCACCACCGATGCGCCTTCACCCTTTGCCGTGACCTTGATGGTCGACTTGTACTGGCTCACCGGCAGTGGGCTCGACAGGAACGCGTAGGAATAGCTGTAGTCTTTGTCGTTCCGCGCAGTCTGCGTCTCCACGAACGAGGCCTTGCCGTCCCTGGTGACGAGCGTCCGGGTTGGCGGCGACTTGCCGTCCGCAATGCACTGCCCCACCGGCGGCAGCCAATCCTTGATCGCGCAGAACGGCCCGATGACGGACCACACCTCGGCCGCAGCACTGCTGACCTCGATGCTCCTCGTCAGATTGGCTGCGGACGCCGGCATGACGCCGACGCCCAGGCCGAGGGTGCAAATCGCGGCGCTGCGAACCGAAACGAGCAATCTGGAAGCCGTTGAATCGTATTTCTTCATGGTAATCTCCTGTGTCCGGCGGGCCGCGATTGCGGCGGCCGGCTTGCCAATGCCGGTCGAATAGACGCTCACCACGGTCCGCGGCCAGTTCAGAGAATGAATCGCTGCTGATACAGAAACTGAACTAGGAAGCCGCGCGCCGCGGCCCTAAGGTTGCGCCTTCGCTTGTCACGGAGGCCCGCATGACCATCGGCAGCTACAGGCAGTTCTGTCCGGTCGCGATGGCGGCCGAGATATTGTGCACGCGCTGGACCGTCGTGCTGCTACGTGAACTCGTCGCCGGCTCGACCCGGTTCAACGAGTTGCGCCGCGGCGTTCCCCGCATGTCGCCTGCGCTGCTTTCCCAGCGCCTCAAGGAACTCGAAGCTGCAGGCATCATCATCCGCCAGCCGTCGGCTTCCGAGCGCGGCGTGATCGAGTATCAGCTGACCGCTTCCGGACGCGAACTCGGCCCCATCGTCGAGGCGTTCGGCATCTGGGGCCAGCGCCGCATCGAGTCGGATCTGTCGCTTCAGCATCTCGATGTCCAGCTGTTGATGTGGGACATGCGGCGGAATTTGAACACGACGCCGATGCCGACCCGCCGCAGCGTGCTGCAGTTCGCGTATCCGGAATTACCTTCGACGCAGCGATTGTGGTGGCTGATCGTCGATCCCGACGACAGTGTCGACCTCTGCTCGATTGATCCCGGTTTCGACGTTGACCTTTACGTGTCGGTTGATCTGCGCACCATGACGGCGATCTGGATGGGACTCGATTCCGTGCGGGCGGCCGCCGCAAGCCGGCGGATGCTGCTCACCGGCGATCGGCAGCTTGCCGCGGCCATGCAAAGTTGGCTCGGCCTTAGCCCGTTCGCCAAGGAACGCAAGCTGGCGAGCTGATCCAGGGCGGCGCAATTCAGTATTTGTATCGCCCCGCTACAGTTCCCGTACTGGCAAGTCCGCGCCGTGTTCTGGCACCAAGTGATGCCCGCCCTTCAACGCGGAGCTGAACTCGAGCCAGGAGACACGACATGACAGCGTATCTGATCGCGGACATCAAAGTGACTGACGGAAAGTGGGTGCCGGACTACGCCGCGTCCGTCCACGAGCTGGTGCACAAGCATGGCGGCAAGTATCTTTCCCGCAGCGGCAATGTGAAAACTCTTGAAGGTGCCCCTCTCGACACATCGCTGATCGCGATCATGTCTTTTCCCACGGCGAAAGCGGCGGAGTCCTTCGTTACTGATCCCGCCTACGGCCGATTCGCGGCAGCGCGCAGGGGCGGCAGCGAGAGCCGCTTCCAGTTGATCGACGATACGGACTTGGCCGGCACGATCCCCTATCTCGCCAAGGCTTGAACTGCGTCTTCGTCAAAAACCCGGCCGCAGGCGCAGACGTGCCCGGCCAACACAGGAGATCGAATGAACGATTCACTCGCCGGCGCCGGCCTGCTTCGCATGCTTTTCGTAGCTTGCAGCGTGGCCTTCGTGCTCGGACTCTCCGGCGTCGCGTCGGCCCGGGTCACACGGTGCGACATTACGTGGGTCAGCTGCAACAATACCTCTGCGAAATGCTCGAGCGAGAGACGGTGCATGCGCAGGTGCGACGAGAAGTATATCAAATGCAGCGGGGGCTCGGCCTCCCTGCAACTGGAGCAGCCGATCGACCTTCCGGAACTTGGCAGACGCCGCTCGTAGCAGATCGATCCAAGGAGGACAGCGCAGCGCCGGTCGTCGGCGCTGCGCTGTCGTGTTGGCGCTAGCCGGGTGGCCTGCCGCCCACCACAACGCCCGCCCTCTTCTCGATCGGCTTGATCGCCGCGGTGAAATCGGACTCGGCGCCTTCCGTGCTGATGACCGTCTCCCACAACCGGCAGACCGCCTCCGCGACCTCCATCGACAGGCCGAGCTGCTTCATCTCCTCCAGCGCCAGCCGCACGTCCTTCACCATCAATCCCGTGGCGAAGCCGAAGTCGAAGCTGCGCGGCAGCACCGAGCGCGGAAACTTGTCGCGGCTCGCGGTGTTCATGCCGGAGCCGGCATTGATGACGTCGATCATCACGGCGGGATCGAGCCCCGCCTTGACGCCCATCACCACCGCTTCCGAGGTCGCCACGATCGCGGTGGCCGACAAGAAGTTGTTGGCGAGCTTCATGGTCTGCGCCGCGCCGGGCTTCTCGCCAATGAAGAACACTTTCCCGATGACGTCGAGCGCGGGCTTGAGCAGCTCGAACTCGGTCTTCGGCCCCGAGACCATTACCGCGAGAGTGCCTTTCTCGGCGCCGCCGACGCCGCCGGAAACTGGGCAATCGATCTGCACGATGTCATGCTTGGCGAGCAGGCCGTGAATCTTCACCGCCATCGCTGAGCCGACGGTGGAGAGATCGACGAAGCGTTTGACGCGGCTTCCCTCGATCACGCCGTTCGGCCCCGTCGCAACCGCGAGCGAAGCCTGCAGCGAAGGCAGGCTCGCCATGACGGTCTCGACCTGGTCGGCGACGTCCTTCGGCGACGTCGCCGCAGTGGCGCCGCGCGCCACCAGCTTGTCGACGACCTCCTGGCGCGTGTCGAATACGACGAGCCGGTGGCCGGCCTCGATCAGCCGCCGTGCCATCGGGAAACCCATATTTCCGAGGCCGATGAATCCGATGTCCATGGTGTTTCCTTGTGGTGATTATTCGTTGTTGTTGATCGGCCCGTATCCATCCTCGGTGTCTTCCTGGCGAAAGCCAGGACCCATTACCCCAGGGAGACGTTTTGGCGCGAAGTGGCAACTCCGAGTGCCCGTAACCACACCTGCCAGTGGCTATGGGTCCGGCTTTCGCCAGGACGACATGGGGACGTCGCGTCCCCGTCCTTCACGCCGGCACCCCTCACGCCTTGCCGTCGATCTCCGCGAACACCTCGCGCGCGATTCGAAAACTGTCAACCGCGGCCGGCATGCCGCCATAGATTGCGACCTGCATCAGGATCTCGCGGATCTCGTCGCGGCTGACGCCGTTGGTGAGTGCACCCTTCAGATGCGCGCGGAATTCGTGCTGACGATTGAGGATCGCGATCATCGCGATGTTGAGCATGCTGCGGGTCTTGCGCGGCAGCTCCTCGCGGCCCCACACCGTGCCCCAGCAATATTCGTTGAGCATCTCCTGGAACGGACGGTTGAAGTCGTCGACGGTCTTCAGGGCGTTGTTGACATAGGCCTCGCCCAACACTGCTTTGCGGACTTCCAGGCCCTTGTCGTGCATCTTCTTGTCCATGGTGTTTCCTTTGTTTTCCTTGGCTGTCGGCGCGGAAATTACGGGGTTGCGGCGGGCCAGTCACGTCCTCGTGTTATGCGGGAAAAGGGGTGTCTCCCGTACAGGAACGGATGCCTCAGTGCTGCCGTTGTGGTACGCTTCTCTACCGGGCAACCTGGAGAGTTGATTGAACGGCGTCACCCCCGACCCGTCAGACCCGATCCGCGATGGCGACGCTCTGTCGCGGCTGAAGCTGGCGCAAGCCCTGCAGCGGGCCACTTATGCCATCGCGTGGGAGCGTGCCTGGCCAAATTTGGCGCGGCTTCTCACCGTCGTCGGTCTGTTCCTGGTGGTGTCCTGGGCCGGCCTCTGGCTGGCGCTGCCGTCCATTGCCCGCGCCATCGGTCTCGTCGTTTTCGCCGGCGTCGCGATTGTCACCCTGTTCCCGTTGAGTCGCTTCCGCTGGCCGAGCCGCGAGGAGGCGCTGGCCCGACTCGACCGCGGCTCCGGCATCCGTCACCGGCCGGCCACCACGCTGACGGACACGCTGAGCTCGCAGGACCCGGTTGCGCAGGCCTTGTGGCGGGCGCAGCGTGAGCGCACGCTGGCTTCGATCAAGCGCATCCGCGCCGGTCTGCCGAAGCCCCGGCTCGCTCTGCATGATCCCTGGGCGCTGCGCGCGCTGGTCATGGTGATGCTGGTTGCGACCTTCTTCGCTGCCGGCGACGAGCGTGCGATGCGGCTCGGGGCCGCCTTCCACTGGAACGGCGTGCTGGCCCCGACGAATGTTCGCGTCGATGCCTGGGTCACGCCGCCGCTCTACACCGGCAAGCCGCCGGTCATTCTGTCGGCCGCGAACAAGGAGGCCGCCGCGCTGCCGGCCAGCGGTCCGCTTGCCGTTCCCGCCGGCTCGACCCTGATCGTTCGCTCCTCCGGCGGCAGCCTTGATGTTGTCGTCTCCGGCGGCCTCAAGGAAGTAGCGCCCACCGAAGCCGCGCCCAAGGGCACCAACGAGAAGCATTTTGCCATCAGCGGCGACGGCACCGCGCATGTCCGCGCGCCCTCCGGCCAGCCGCAATGGGCGTTTGCGGCAACGCCGGACCGCGCGCCGACGATCGCGCTGGCCAAGGATCCCGAGCGCCAGGCCCGTGGCGGACTCCAGCTCACCTACAAGATCGAGGACGATTACGGCGTCACCGGCGCCGATGCGCAAATCGGCCTGCGTGCCGCCGATACCAAAGATGGTGTCAAGGATGGCAGCAAGGAGGCCGACACCAAGGCCGCCGCGCGGCCGCTATTCCAGCCGCCGCAATTCCCGCTCGTGCTGCCGAATGCGCGCACCCGCAACGGCGTCGGTCAGACGGTGAAGGACCTCAGCGAGGATCCCTATGCCGGTGCCGATGTCACGCTGACCCTCACCGCCAAGGACGAGGCCGGCAACGAGGCCAAGAGCGAGCCCTTCAACATGCGCCTGCCCGAGCGGCTGTTCACCAACTTGCTCGCGCGCGCGCTGGTCGAGCAGCGCCGCATCCTGGCGCTCGACGCCAACAAGAATTCGGATGTCTACGCCGCCCTCGACGCGCTGATGATCGCACCCGAATTGTTCACGCCGGATGCGGGCTGCTATCTCGGCCTGCGCAGTCTGGCGCTGCAGCTGGAAGCCGCCCGCACCGACGACGCGCTGCGCGATGTAGTGGGAAGCATGTGGGCGTTCGCGGTCACCATCGAGGACGACGGTGTCGCCGGCAGCGTCAACGCCGCGCTGCGCTCGGCTCAGGACGCGCTCAAGCGGGCGCTGGAACGCGGCGCCAGCGAGGACGAGATCAAAGCGCTGACGCAAAAGCTTCGCGAGGCGATGGCCGGCAAGGTGCGCGATCTCGCCCGGCGCGCCGAGCAGAATCCGCTTGGACCCCGGCAGCCTTTCCCGGCAGAGGTTCAGCTCATCCTCGACAAGGCGGTCGAGCTGCGACAGAAGACCCAGCATGCCAAGCCCGAGCAGCTCGAAGAGCTGGCGCAGCAGCAGGACGTCTTGCGCCAGCAGCTGCAGGCCTATCGGAAGTCGGCGAACAGCCGGGCGAAGGGGGGCGAGGACGGCGCCAATCAGTTTACGCGGGACCGGAAATGCGGAAGCTAGCGCGCGTGCCAGTCGTGAAGGCGATCTCGATCGCCTGTCTTGCCCTCCTCCTGGGAGGCTTCCCCGCTGCCGTCTCGGCCCAGCAGGACCAGGATCCCGATGCGCTGCTCGATAGCGCGGAAAAGGCGATGCAGGAGTCCGGCGACAGCCTCAGGCAAAAGGAGTCCGGACGGAGCCTGAACAATCAATCCGATGCGATTCAGAAGCTCGAGGACTACAAGCGCGCGACGGAAAAGAGCCAATCCTCCAATCGCGATCGTTCCGTCATCACGCAGCGCGATCTCGACGAGCTGTTGAAGCAGATCGAGAAGGCCGCGAAGGAAGGCAATCGCGAGGCGGCCCAGCGCCTGCTCGAGCAGCTCGCGCAGATCATGGAAAACCTCCAGATGGCGCAGCCCGGGCAATCCGGCGACAGCGACATGGAGCAGGCGCTCAACGAGCTCAGCGACATGATCCGCAAGCAGCAGCAATTGCGCGACAAGACTTTCAAGCAGGGGCAGGATTCCCGGCGTGAGCGCTCGCGCGGCAAGCAGCAGGGCGACCAGTCGATGTCGGATCTCCAGCAGGATCAGCAGTCGCTGCGCGACCGCCTGAAGAAGCTGCAGGACGAGCTCGCCAAGCGCGGCCTCACGCAGAAGGGGCAAAAGGGCCAGAAGAGCCAGGGCCAGAAGGGGCAAAAGGGTCAGCAGGGCGAGCAGGGACAGCCGGGCCAGGATGGCGATCAGGACGGTGACCAGGGCGATGACGACGGCAGTCTGGACGCCGCCGACGGGGCCATGGGCGATGCCGGCTCGCAGCTCGGCGAAGGCAATTCGGATGGTGCCGTGGACTCGCAGGGGAAAGCTCTCGAGGCCTTGCGCAAGGGCGCGCAGAAGATGGCCGAGGCGATGCAGCAGGGCGATGGCGACGGGCAGGGCGATGGCCCCGGCAACCGGCCCGGTCGTCAGCAGAGCGGCGGCAATCAGACCGATCCGCTCGGTCGCCCACTTCACGGCCGCGATCTGAGCGACGACTACACGGTCAAGATCCCCGGCGAGATCGACGCCCAGCGCGTCCGCCGCATCCTCGAGGAGCTCCGCCGCCGCTTGGGGGACAGCTCGCGCCCGCAGATCGAGCTCGATTACATCGAGCGGCTGCTGAAGGATTTTTGAGTTCTCTGTCATTGCCCGGCTTGACCGGGCGATCCAGTACTCCGACACGGTTGTGATTCAATCGAGAGGCTGCGGCTACTGGATGCCCCGGTCAAGCCGGGGCATGACAGCGGAATACGTGGCGCCCCGACGCCGCTACCCCTTCTTCGCCGCCAGCGCGTCCGCCACCGCCGTGCGGATGTCGGCGACCGAGAACGGCTTGGTCACGACGTCATGCACCAGCGCATTGAGGTTCGAGGCGCGCTCGCGCTGGTCGGCAAAGCCGGTCATCAGCAGAATGGTCAAATCGGGGAAATCGCGTGCGACGGAAAGCGCCAGCGCGATGCCGTCCATCACCGGCATCTGGATGTCGGTGAGCAGCAGGTCGAACCTGCCGTCCGCGCGCGTGAGGATCTCCAGCGCCTCGGCGCCGTCTTGCGCGGTGACGATCTCGTGGCCGTCCATGGCGATGGCGCGCGCCACCAGCTGGCGCATCGAATCCTCGTCGTCGGCGATCAGGATCTTGGACATGAGACCAACCTTGGGATCAATCTCGCCACCAACTTTGCCTGCGAGACCTGCGAAATCGATTATACGCTGCCGCCGGCGATGTCGCGCCGGTTGAAGAAGCGAACGTCGATATTGCGGCCCTCCGGCGGCGGCGAGGCCAGGCGCGAGCGGAAGAAGGCGCGCTCGCCGGGCTGTAATACGGTCTGTTCCAGAACGGCGTTCCAGGCGTAGATTTCCGCGCCTTGCGCGTCGCGCACTGCGAAGCGCAAGCGGGGAATGTCGAGCGGCTTCTTGCCCTGTCCCACGATCACGCCCTCGATCACCAGCACCTGCTTACCGTCTACTGTCTCGCTGGAGAGCTTGACGTCCTTGAAGGCGAGTGCGCGCAGGTTAACTTCGAGGCCGACCATCCTGTAGAAGGCTGCCGTCTGCGGCAGCAGCCGCACCATGTCTCCGCGCCAGATCACCAGCGCCAGGACCAGCGCGCCCATGGCGGCGCAGGCGGTCGGCAGGCCGAAATGGGATTTTCGCGGGGCCGCCGGACGGCGCACTCGCGCGCCGCGGCGACGGCCGAACAGGCCACGGAACCAGGACTGGTGCTGTTCGCCGCCGACTTCCTCCTCAACGGATCGGGCGGCCGCGGACCATTCGTCCTCGGTGTCGGCGGCTTCCTGGTCCGGCCAGTCGCTGGCGATCGAGGGGCTGTCAACGACAGGCGCGTCAGCGGCTCCGTCGTCCTGGGCATAGGAGTTCCATTGCTCGGCGAGATCGGCCTGGTCGTCGGCCCGGCTGGCCGCGGCCATGGCCGGCACAGATGCCTCCTCGATGGCATCCTCGGCATGGGCGACCCACGTTTCCTTGCAACGGGAACAGCGCACGGTCCGGCCGTTCGCCCCAAGGCTCGCGGGCTTGATGGCGTAGGATGTCGTACAATGAGGGCAGACGATATGCATGGACGAGCCTTGATGCATGGACAAGTCTTGATCGTGACACGGTCGTGGAGAACCGAGACGGAAAGATGCTACCAATTATGCTACAGGACGACCGTTAACGAACCGGAAACCATAACGGCCGCAAAACCCGCGGATCGCGTGTGGCGGAGCACAGCCGTGCGGCCCGCGGCCTCTCTCGAACGGAGCTGAGCTTGGTTCGGTTCGAAAATGTCGGATTGCGTTACGGCCTGGGGCCCGAGGTCCTGCGCGACCTCAACTTCCAGATCCCGGCGCATTCCTTCCAGTTCCTCACCGGCCCGTCCGGCGCCGGCAAGACCTCGTTGCTGCGCCTGTTGTTCCTCTCGCATCGCCCGACGCGGGGGCTCGTCAACTTGTTCGGTCACGACATCTCGCAGCTCGGCAAGGACGAGATCGCAGACTTGCGCAAGCGCATCGGCATCGTGCTCCAGGATTTCCGCCTGCTCGATCACATGACGACCTATGAAAACGTGGCGCTGCCGTTCCGCGTGATGGGCCGCAGCGAATCGAGCTACCGCAAGGAGGTCATCGATCTCCTGAAATGGGTTGGGCTCGGCGAGCGCATGGACGCGCTGCCGCCGATCCTGTCCGGCGGCGAAAAGCAGCGCGCGGCAATCGCGCGCGCCGTGATCTCGCGGCCGCAGCTGCTGCTGGCCGACGAGCCAACCGGCAGCGTCGATCCGACGCTCGGCCGCCGCCTGCTGCGGCTGTTCATCGAGCTCAACAAGTCAGGCACCGCCGTCATCATCGCCACCCACGATATCGCCCTGATGGACCAGTACGAGGCGCGACGCTTCGTGCTGCACCAGGGACGGCTGCACGTCTATGAATAGGCCCGACGAGCGCGGCGTGCTGGTCGATCTCGGGCAGGAGGGGCCGCCGCTTCCGGCCCGGGCGCGCAATATGTCGCCGATCGTGCCGCGCGCCTCGATCCACGGCCGCGCGCTGGTCGCCGTTGTCGCCATCATGACCTTCCTGGCCTCGATGACGACCGGCACGGTGCTGCTGGTGAGCGCCTCCGCCGCCGAATGGCAGTCGGATGTCGCGAGCGAGATCACCATTCAGGTCCGGCCGCAGACGGGCCGCGATCTCGAACGCGACACCGCGGCGGTGACCGAGGCCATGCGCGCGCAAGCCGGCATCGTCGAGGTCAAGCCGTTCACGAAGGACGAGAGCGGCAAGCTACTCGAGCCCTGGCTCGGCACCGGGCTGTCGATGGACGATCTGCCGGTCCCGCGCATGATCATCGCGCGCGTGCAGCCCGGCACGGCGCTCGATCTCGGCGCCTTGCGCGCCCGCGTGACCCAGGTGGCGCCAAGCGCCAGCGTCGACGATCACCGCGCCTGGATCGAGCGCATGCGCTCGATGACCAACGCCACCGTGCTCGCCGGTCTCGGCATCCTCGCGCTCGTCATCGTCGCCACCATCATCTCGGTGTCGTTCGCAACCCGCGGCGCCATGGCGGCGAACCGTCCGATCGTCGAGGTGCTGCATTTCGTCGGCGCCGGCGACCGCTACATCGCCAACCGCTTCCTGCGTCATTTCCTCAGGCTGGGGCTGGAGGGCGGCGTGATCGGCGGCGGCGCCGCCATGCTGGTGTTCGGCTTCTCCGAGTCGATTGCAGGCTGGTTTTCGGGCACTCCCGTCGGCGACCAGTTCGCCGCGCTGCTCGGCACCTTCTCGCTGCGGCCATCCGGCTACATCGTGCTCGCGGTGCAGGCCGTGCTGATCGGCGCCATCACCGCGGTCGCCTCGCGCCAGACGCTGTTCGCGACGCTGAATGATGTCGATTGAGATGGTTTTCTTCCTTCTCCCCTTGTGGGAGAAGGTGGCGCGAAGCGCCGGATGAGGGGTTCTATCCACGTGCACGAACGTCGAGGCGAGTTCGCGGAGACATACCCCTCACCCGTCTCGCCGCTATCGCGGCGAGCCACCCTCTCCCACAAGGGGAGAGGGGAAAGCTGGTTCGCGGCCCCAGCGCTTCGCCACATAGTTTGAGGCCGACAAACCGGACTCCACTTCGCCTCAAAACGTCCTAAAATCACCTCTGGGAAGGGATCACCGACATCGCATGAGCGCGCCGACCGCCGATCGATCGCCGAAACTGCCGCGCGGGTGGCTGCGCGCGGCCGTGATGTCGACGATTGCGCTCGCCTTCGTCGGCGCGGCGGCGGGCTTTATTGCGTTTCTGTCGCAATTGCGCGGCGCCGAGATCGCGCCGGACCGCAAGGCGGACGGCATCGTGGTGCTCACCGGCGGCTCCTCGCGGGTGTCGGATGCGATGGAGCTGCTCGCTGCCGGCTACGGCAGGAGGCTCCTGATCTCCGGCGTACACCCGACCTCGACGGCGAGCGACATCTCCCGGACGCTGCCGGAGAACCAGTCTTTCATGCGTTGCTGCGTCGATCTCGACCGCACCGCGGTCTCGACCCGCGGCAATGCCGCGGAAGCGCGGCGCTGGGCCGCGGGACGCGGCTTCAAATCGCTGATCGTGGTCACCTCGAACTATCATATGCCGCGCGCGCTGGTGGAATTCTCGCATGCGATGCCGGAGGCGACACTGATCCCGTTCGTGGTGGTCGGCGACAAATGGCGCGACGAGCCGTGGTGGACCTCGGCGTCCACTTTGCGGCTGCTGCTGTCGGAATATGTCAAGTATATCGCGGCGGAGGTCAGGGTGCGGCTGGAGGATTTCGGGATTGACCTTTCGCCCGAGATGTCGGAGCAGCCTTCCGGGCTGCAGGCGAAGCGGCCCGCCACCGCACAGGCCAATTGATCGGCAACTGATCGGCAATTGATCGGATCCTCGATGTTCTTGATTTTCCTGCGATCGCTCGTGTTCAACGTGCTGTTCTACACCGTGCTGGTGTGCCTCGCGATCGTGGCGCTGCCGACCTTCGCATTGCCGCCGCGCGCCATGCTCACGGTCGCGCAATGGTGGGCAAAGGCGACGCTGTTTCTGATGCGGGCTGTCTGCAACATCAAGGTGGAATTCCGCGGCCTCGAAAAGATCCCGAGGGGACCATTGGTCGTTGTGGCGAAGCACCAGTCGTTCTGGGAGACGTTCGTCTTGCCGGGCTTCTTCGACCGTCCGATTTTCATCCTCAAGCGTCAGCTCATGCAGATCCCGGTGTTCGGCCAGTTCCTGGTCAAGACCGGGATGATCGCGATCGACCGCAATGCCGGCGTCAAGGCGCTGCTGGACATGACGCGGCGGGCGCGGGAGGCGGTGCGCAGCGGCGGGCAGCTCGTGATCTTTCCCGAAGGCACGCGCCGCGCCCCGGGCGCGCCACCGGACTACAAGAGCGGCTTCGCGCAGATCTATTCGTCCTGCGGCGCGCCGTGCCTGCCGATCGCGCTCAATTCCGGCCTGTTCTGGCCGCGCCGCACCTTCATGCGCTATCCCGGCACGCTGGTGGTGGAATTCCTCGATCCGCTGCCGCCGGGCTTGCCCAAGGACGAGTATCTCTCCCGTGTGCAAACGGTGATCGAAGACGCGACCGGTCGCCTCGTCGAAGCGGGCCGCAAGGAGCAGGAGCAGCTGATCGGCTCGGCGCCGAGCTATGCGCCGTTGGAGAGCTAGCGGTTTTCCCGATCGTCCGCCGGAGCCGGCGCGTGCGGAGAATGCGCATCACCATGCAGCATCATGGCAAGCTGATGCAGCTGCGCATCGCGAAAGCCTTCGGCCTCGATCGCCTTCACCGTCGCAGTCACGTAGTCGCGGTTGGCGCCGGACTGGCCGTGGCCCTGGAGCACGTGGCGATGCTGGTCGGTGAGCGACAGCCGACCGGCATATTGCACATGGCCGCGGTCGACGACATAGGCGAGCGCGGAGACGCGCTGCCGCGCATCGTTCTCCAGCCACACCGAGCGCATGACTTCGCGATAGACCGACGTCACCTGCTCGCGCGCGCGCAGATAGGCGACGACGTCGGCGCGGTTCTTTTCGGCGACGCGGAAGGCGATGCCGCGGCAGGCGCCGCCGCGGTCGAGGCCGAGCACCAGACCCGGCTTCTCCGGCGTGCCACGGTGGACGAAGGAATAGACACAGAGCGCGCGGTGCTCGCCGACCAGCCGCGCGGGGACGCGCTCCTCGAATTCGAAACCCGGCCGCCACATCAGCGAGCCGTAGCCGAACACCCAGAGGTCGCCTTTGGCTGTGGTGACGGAGGGGAGGGTGATTTCCGACATTTCGGGCACGGCTACCAGAACCGCGCTCCCAAGCGAAGCGAATTCTCCGCCTTTCGGAGCACGCCAACCTCGCTTACATTTGACAAAATCAGGGGTCAAAGGGTCGCCGCATGTCCGATATGACCGTTGCCGCACGCCGGCGCTCCCGCTGGGGCCTTTTCATCGCCCCTGTCATCCTCCTGATCCTCGCGGTGGCGTGGAGCTGCTTCTGGTTCTATGCGGCGTCGCAGGCCGAAATCGCCGCCGATGCCTGGCGCGCGCAGGAGGCCAAATCCGGCCGCGTCTATGATTGCGCCAAGCGCTCGATCGCGGGCTTCCCCTTCCGCTTCGAGGTCCGGTGTTCGGGCGCCAGCGTCGCCCTGGTGTCGCAGAACGCCAGCAAGACGCCGTTCACGGCGAAGCTCGACAACATCCTGGTCGTCGCCCAAGTCTACGATCCCAAGCGCGTCATCGCCGAATTTACCGCACCCGCGACGCTCACTGACGGCGTCACGCAGAGCACCTTCGTGATGAACTGGAGCAAGGGTCGCAGCAGTGTGGTCGGCCTGCCCGCCGTGCCGGAGCGCGCTTCCATCGTGTTCGAGGAGCCGACCGTCAATCGTGTCGACGGCAGCATGCAGGTGCCGCTCGCGCGCGCAAAACAGGTCGAGCTGCATGGACGCCTTGCGGATGGATCTCCGTCCGATCATCCCGTGATCGAGACCGTGCTCCAGATCGCGCAGGGCAGCGTCCAGGGCGTTCATCCGCTGCTCGCCGAGCCGTTCGAGGCCGACACGCGGGCGAAGATCACCGGACTGTCCGATCTCACGCCAAAGCCGTGGCCGCAGCGCTTCCGCGAGATCCAGGCCGCCGGCGGCCATATCGAGATCGTGCAGTCCCGCATCCAGCAGGGCGAGATGATCGCGGTTGCGGCCGGCACGCTCGGGCTCTCGGCAAACGGCCGCCTCGATGGCGAATTGCAGATGACCGTGACGGGCCTGGAGCGCGTGATCCCCGCGCTCGGCATCGAGAAGATGCTGCAGGAGGGGGTGCCGCAGGCGACCCTCGATCGCGTCGCGCCCGGCGTGAAGTCGCAGGACCTCAACAATCTGTTCGGTGCGCTCGACCGTGCCGTTCCCGGCCTCGGCAAGGTCATCAAGCAGAACGCCAATGCAGGCGTTGCCGCCGGCATCAATTCGATCGGCACCGAGAGCACGCTGGAAGGCAAGAAGGCTCGCAGCTTCCCGCTGAAGTTCGTCGACGGCGCCGTGCTGCTCGGCCCGGTCAAGGTCGGCCAGATCCCGCCGCTGTATTAGGTCGTGAATTCATAAACCTGCCGGGCGGACAGCTCGGTCCGTCTGATGCGTTCGAAACTGTGAACAGATCGTTTCTGCGAAGAGCTTCTTGTCGGCGCCGGTGACGCAACCTGCGAGGTCCTCTCCTGCGTCGGGCGAGGAGTGCGACAGTGCGTCTGGACAGGTAGCGTTCTGCCGCCCTATTGAAGACCAACTGACGGCTCTAAGGCCGCGCCCAAATTATCTGGGGTTCGGGGGAAACAATGCGCGCGTTGAATTGTCTCGTGGCAGCATCGCTGCTCGTTGCCTCGCTTCAGACCGCAACCGCAAAGGATAGCGAACATTGGGTGGTGTCCTGGACGGGCGCGGTTCAGGGCCCATACCCCGTCGGCAATCCGTCAGCCCAGCCCGAACAGAAATTCGCGTTTCCCGAGCCTGCGGCCGGTGCGCGGGACCAGACCTTTCGCCTGATCGTGCGGCCGGATATCTGGGGCCGTCAGGCCCGCATCCGGCTCAGCAACGCCTTCGGCACCAAACCCGTCACGTTTGACGGCGTTTACGTCGGCCTGCAGTCGGGCAGTGCCGCGTTGATCCGCGGCTCCAACATTCCGGTTACGTTCGCCGGCACGGCTTCCGTTACGGTGTCGCCGGGGAATTCGGTCTGGAGCGATGCGATCGCGCTGCCGTTTGCAAAGCGGCCCGATGACCTCGCCGGCCGCCGGCTTGCGGTCAGTTTTCATGTCGCCGGCCAGAGCGGCCCGATGACCTGGCACGCCAAAGCGCTGACCACCTCCTATGTCAGTGCGCCCGGCGCCGGCGCGAAGGGCGCCCTGGAAGACGAGGCTTCCTTCCCCTATGCGACTGCGTCATGGTTCTTCCTCGATGCGATCGAGATGACTGCGCCTGCCGATGCCTTCGCCATCATGGCGTTTGGGGATTCGATTACCGACGGGACCGCCTCAACCATGAATGGCGACGATCGCTGGCCCAACGTGCTGTCGCGTCGCCTGAAGGCAGTCTACGGCAACAAGGTTGCCGTAGTGAATGGCGGCATCGGTGGCAACCAAATCGCAGGCCCGGCCGAATATGGTCCCGACAAACCGTACGCGGGCGGCCCCGCTTCGGGCCAGCGGCTCGAGCGTGACGTGCTGTCGCTGTCCGGCATATCGAGCCTGATCTGGCTGGAAGGTATCAACGATTTCAGCAAGAACGGCAATTTTACCGCCGACCAAGTCATCGCCGCGATGAAGGATCGTGTCGCGAGGCTACGTGCGAAATGGCCGCAAGCCCGGATCATCGGCGCCACCGTCGTTTCGGCATTGGGTAGCACCAGCGCGGCACATGGTTTTCCCGAGCAGGATGACAAGCGCAAGGCGCTCAACGCATTCATCCGTAGCTCGGGGACATTCGACGGTGTAATCGATTTTGATCGGGCGACGCTCGATCCGGCCTCGGGTGGCCTCAAGCCGGAGTTCGTTCCCGAAAGCACGACTGGTGGCGCCGGCGACAAGCTTCATCCCAACCGCACCGGATATCTGGCGATGGGACAGGCCATCGACCTCGAGCTGTTCAAGCCGGGAAAGATTAGCCGTAGCGCGAAGCAGTAGGATGGATTCAGAGTCTCCTCTCTCCATTCATCGCCCTCAGCTGTCGTAACTCCCTCCATGCGGGTTACGAGCTGAACTCACGGCCGCTTCGCCGGATCGTGATGACCGGCCGGGAATGCCGAGCCGCAAACTCCGCTCTCTCTCCATGTCGGCCGCACGATGATGCGGTCGCCCAGGCAGGAGAGATATCATGACCAAGTCCAGGCTGTTCATTGCCGGTATCGCCATCTCGACCACGCTCGCGACGCCCGCGTTTGCGCAGTGGCAATGGCAGTTGCAGGAGCCGGCAGCATACGCCTCGATGTATCCGAACGGTGATCGCAACGTCTCGAATCCGACGACGCGGGAGACGATGGCCTTCGTCCCCTCGCCGAAATCACCGCGCCCAATGGTGATGCGCGCGACCAAGGGCAAATAGCCGCCATCCACCACTTGCCCGTCGCGAACTGGGCCCGGTCATGTCCCGGCCGGGCCCAATGCGCGTTGCCTTGAACGAGGCCTCGAAAAGTTGCCTTGGACAATCGCGACAGTCGCGCGTGCGGATCGACAGCCAACGAAAATATTCCGAACAGGATCGTCAGGAAAACGTGATGCACAAGATGCACGGCGCCGCGAATAACCGCAGCCGCATTCAAATCACTCCACACCAGGGAAGCATGCATGCGCCGGAGATGGCGCGCGGAATCCAATCCGCTTCCCAAATGGAGGAAGCTTCAAATGCGGATCATCAATTGCGGACTGATGCTGGGTATTCTCGCTGCCTGTTCAGGGCAGGCGCATGCCGACGACAATGTCACAACCGAAATCCACTCGCTGAAGGCGAAGCTGAAGGAGCTCCAGCAGCGCGTGGACTCCGAGGCGCGCAAGACGCGACAGGGTGAAGCGCAGGCGAAGGCCGTTCAGTTACCAGCAAGTTACAAGGCGCTCGCCGCCGATCCATGTGCGGCCGGCAAGGTCTGCTACAAGGGCGTGACGTTGACCTTCGGTGGCTGGGTCGATCTCACCGGCGTCTACCGCTCGCGGAATCTCGCTTCCGATACCGGCTCGGTCTACAACTTCATCCCCTATCAGCAGAGCCGCAACTTCAACATCCCGGAAACGCGCTTCTCGGCACGCCAGAGCAGGTTCTCGGTGCTGGCCGAGGGCAATGCCGATGCCGACACGCACCTCGCGGGTTATGGCGAGATCGATTTCGAAGGTGCGGCTCAGACGGCGAGCTCGGTTGCGACCAACTCGTTCAATCCGCGCATGCGGCAGCTCAGCCTGGAACTGGACCGCAGCGATCTCGGTCTTCACTTCCTCGCCGGGCAATCCTGGTCGCTGAACGCGCCGACCAAGTCCGGCATCGATCCTCGTGGCGTCGATGCGCCCGGCGTGATCGACTTCGAATCCGTTCCGGGATTTCTTGCCTGAATCAGGTGCCCGACGTCACGGTCAAGGCCGCCTGGGACCCAAGGCTCGGGCCCTATAAGTTGCATGTCGAGGGGTGGGCGCTCTACCGCCAGCTGTTCGACCGTTTCAACAACGCCAACCACCCCTACGACACCGGAAGCTTCGGCGGACACATCTTCGTCGAGCTGATTCCGAAAACCCTCGATCTTCAGCTCTATGGCTCGCACGGCGTGCTGGGCCGCTTCACGGCAACACCGTTCGCCGACGCGGCGGTGGCGCAGGACGGCACCCTCCTCCCGCTGACGATCACGGCGGCCGCCGTCGGCCTGATCTGGCACGCGACGCCCAGCCTCGATGTCTACTCCTATGCAGGCCTCGAAAAGGCCAAGGCGAATTTCGCCAATGTTGGAACGGTGCCGTTCGGCTACGGCAATCCGCTCTACAACAACACCGGCTGCTTCACCGAAAACTCGGCGGGCGCGACCTGCAACGGCAACACCAGGGAGGTTCGGCAGATCACGGCCGGGATCTACGACACCATCTACCAAGGCAATTTCGGCACGCTCAAAGCCGGCCTGCAATATTCCTACACGCAACGGTTCGCGTTCGCCGGCGTCGGCGGCGCGCCGAAGACCGACGACAACGTCGTCATGACGCAGATCCGGTACTACCCATTCTAGTCACGGAGCCACGCAGGCTCGTAGCCCGGATGGAGAGAAGCGCGATCCGGGAATCCTGCCTCAAGCGACGGAAGTCCCGGATTACGCCTGCGCTCCATCCGGGCCACTTCGGTGCTACGGCTTGTTGCCGAGCTGCGCATGCGGCCGGCCGAAATCGGGCGCGGCCGAATCCTGGCCGATTTCGACAATGCCGCGGCGGATGGCGCGGGTGCGGGTGAAGTGGTCGAACAGCGCCTCGCCATCGCCGCGGCGGATTGCGCGGGTGAGCTTTGCCAGATCCTCAGTGAAGGTGCCGAGCATCTCCAGCACGGCTTCCTTGTTGGCGAGGAAGACGTCGCGCCACATCGTCGGATCGGAGGCGGCGATGCGCGTGAAGTCGCGAAAGCCGCCGGCGGAGAACTTGATGACCTCTGACTCCGTCACCTGCGCCAGCTCGTCGGCGGTGCCGACGATGGTGTAGGCGATCAGATGCGGCAGATGGCTGGTGATCGCGAGCACGAGATCATGATGATCCGGCGTCATGATCTCGACCTTGGCACCCATCGCCGCCCAGAACGCGCGCAGGCGATCGGTGGCAGCCGCATCAACGCCCTCCGGCGGGGTGAGGATGCACCAGCGGTTGATGAAGAGCTCGGCGAAGCCGGAATCGGGACCCGAATGCTCGGTGCCTGCGACGGGATGCGCCGGCACGAAATGGACGCCTTCCGGCAGGTGCGGCGCCATATCCCTGACGATGGCGCCCTTGACCGAGCCGACGTCGGAGATGATCGCGCCGGGTTTGAGATGCGCGGAGATCTCCTGCGCCACCGGGCCGCAGGCGCCGACGGGAATGCAGAGGATGACGAGATCGGCGTCCTTCACGGCTTCCGCATTGGTCGCGACGACCTGATCGACGATGC
This sequence comes from Bradyrhizobium sp. 45, assembly GCF_023073155.1. NCBI lineage: Bacteria > Pseudomonadati > Pseudomonadota > Alphaproteobacteria > Hyphomicrobiales > Nitrobacteraceae > Bradyrhizobium > Bradyrhizobium sp. 45. Next base: position 437,278 of record NZ_JADPIX010000122.1, read on the forward strand.
CGAGCTCCATCACGCGTGCGCGCGTCTTCTCCGAGCGCGCGGTGGTGACGATCTCGGAAGCCAGACCCTGGAGCTTCGCGGCGCGTGCGATCGAGCCCCCGATCAGGCCGAAGCCGATCAGCGCGACGCGCTGGAAGTGCGGGGTCGCGCTCATCGTCCGGCCATGAAGTCGCGCAGGCCCTCGACGACGAGGCGGTTGGCCTCCTCGGTGCCGATGGTCATGCGCAGCGAATGCGGCAGGCCGTAGTTCTTCAAGCCGCGCAGCACCAGCCCGCGCTTGGTGAGGAAGGCGTCGGCTGCGTCCGAGGTCTTGCCCTCGGTCGGGAAGTGGATCAGCACGAAATTGGCGACGCTCGGCGTCACCTTCAGCCCGAGCTTGCCGATCTCCTCGGCGAGCCAGTTGCGCCAGGTCTCGGTGAAATGCTTCGACATGGCCTGGTGCGCTGTGTCCTCGATCGCGGCAACGGCGGCGTACATGGCCGGCGTCGACACGTTGAAGGGACCCCGGATGCGGTTGACCGCGTCGATGATGTGCTCGGGGCCGAACATCCAGCCGATGCGCAGCGCCGCAAGACCATGGATCTTGGAGAAGGTGTGGGTCACCACCGTGTTTTCGGTGGTCGCGACCAGCTCGATCCCCATCTCGTAATCGTTGCGCGAGACGTAGTCGCAATAGGCTGCGTCCAGCACCAGCAGCACGTGCGAGGGCAGGCCGGCGCGCAGGCGCTTGACCTCGTCGAACGGCACATAGGTGCCGGTCGGATTGTTGGGGTTGGCGAGCCAGACCAGCTTTGTCTTCGGCGTCACCGCCTTGAGGATGGCGTCGACATCGCAGGTGAGGTTCTTCTCGGCCGCGATGACATTCTTCGCGCCGACCGCCATGGTCGCGATCGGATAGACCAGAAAGCCGTGCGTGGTCGAGATCGCCTCGTCACCGTGGCTGAGATAGGTGTGGGCGAGCAGGTTGAGGATCTCGTCCGAGCCGGCGCCGCAGATGACGCGGTTGGGATCGAGCCCGAAGGTGCGCCCGATTGCTTCGCGCAGCACGCGCGAGGTTCCTTCCGGATAGTCTTCCAGATGATCCGCCACCTGCTTGAACGCCTCGATCGCCTTCGGCGAGGGCCCGAACGGCGTCTCGTTGGCCGAGAGCTTGAACACCTTGCGGCCAGGCTCTGCCACCGGGGTCTTGCCGGGCGTGTAGGGCGCAATATCGAGAATGCCGGGATTCGGCACGGGGCGGGACATCTTCAACTCCGGAGTGGGCTTAAGCGGTTCGCGACTTACGATTTCGACCCGGTCGGGGGCACCGTATAGCGCGTTGCGTGGCTGCCGACGAGGGCCGTGGAGCGCACCGAGGCCCCCGCTTCGATCAGGGCAGCCTTGATCTTGTCGATGCTGCTTGTCGCGGTGACCGAGACCAGCAGCGCGGCGCCGTCGAAGGCGGTGTCGGGCACCGCCACGATCTCGGCGAGCGGCGACAGGGCGCGCGCGACCTCCGCATTCCACCCAGAGACGCGTACGCTGAAGGTCTCGACCTCCGTCACCAGCGCGCTGTCGGCGACGCGCGAGACCGCGAACACGGGCAACGCCGCCGGATGGTCGGCGCGCTCGACGAAGGGCAGCCGCGCGATGATCTTTGGCGCGCCAGCTTCTTCCAGCGACAGCCACCACGGCGTGCGGCTCGAGGTCGCCGAGACCAGCGCCAGATCGCCCTTGGACTTCGCGACGGCCTCGACCGCCGCCTGCGCGCTGAAATGCGCGACGTAAGGCACGGTGAAGCCGAAATGGAATCGCGCGGAATCGCGCATGGCCGGCTCGCTCGCCGAGATGTCGGCGTGGACCGAGAACGGGGCCTGGACATAGGTGAAGGTCGCGATGATGACGCGCCAGATGCTCTCGACCGTGTCGAGCGGCAGGATGCCGCGATGACGCTGCACGAGGTCGCGCATCATGGAGGCCTCGCGTGCCGGGCGGAACGCCGAGCCGACCTCCTGGGTCTGCTTCACCTGGATCAGGCGGTCGATGATGTCGCCGCGTTGCATCAGCAGGCGATGCATGCCTTCGTCGATCGCGTCGATCTCCTTACGCAATTCCTGGAGTGATGGTGGCGCGGGCGGACGTTGGGACATGTCTGACAGGTGCTGCTGAGAGGCTTTCCAATGCGGATCAGTCGAGCCGTCACCGCTGTGATGGATATCCTGATTAGGCAGTCGGGGCTGCGAAAGCAAAGAGAAATGCAAAGAGAAATCGGGCCCTTTCCGCCCGTGGCGCGACAGGCGAATTTGGCTGATCCGGGCCGTGACTTGACGAAAACCGTCCAAGACGGTAGTTTTTACCCGTTCCGTGGTCATTTGAGCCGGCCGGCTTGCAGCCACGTTAAAAAACTCGCTAAACAGGCCGGGGACGCTTTCGATCCCGGCCGAACCTATCGTTCAGGCCGGGTTTTTCATGGCCTGATGTCAATGCGGTCACTTCTACGATCGCAAACGAGGTCGATGGTCAGATGGTTGGCGTCCAGTCCATTCCGAGTCCCGCGATCACCGCCGACGAGCGGTCGCACGAGGTGGATCATCCGAGTTCGCACGTCGCGCAGTTCGGCTCGGAGCAGCCGCTGCGGCTCGACTGCGGGGTCGATCTCAGCCCGTTCCAGATCGCCTACCAGACCTACGGCGAGCTGAATGCCGATCGCTCCAACGCGATCCTGATCTGCCATGCGCTGACCGGCGACCAGCACGTCGCCAACGTGCACCCTGTCACCGGCAAGCCCGGCTGGTGGGAGACCTTGGTCGGCCCCGGCCGGCCGCTCGATCCCAACGAATATTTTATCATCTGCTCCAACGTGATCGGCGGCTGCATGGGCTCGACCGGCCCGGCCTCGATCAATCCCGCGACCGGCAAGGTTTGGGGGCTCGATTTCCCCGTCATCACCATCCCCGACATGGTGCGCGCGCAGGCGATGCTGATCGACCGGCTCGGCATCGACACGCTGTTCGCGGTCGTCGGCGGCTCGATGGGCGGCATGCAAGTGCTGCAATGGACTGCGGCGTATCCGAGTCGCGTGTTCTCCGCGCTGGCGATTGCCTGCTCGACACGACACTCGGCGCAGAACATCGCGTTCCACGAGCTTGGCCGTCAGGCGGTGATGGCCGACCCCGACTGGCACCATGGCGGCTATGCCGATCGAGGTATCCATCCGCATCGTGGCCTCGCTGTCGCCCGGATGGCGGCGCACATCACCTATCTCTCCGACGCCGCGCTGCATCGAAAATTCGGGCGGCGCATGCAGGACCGCGAGCTGCCGACTTTCTCTTTCGACGCCGACTTCCAGGTTGAGTCCTATCTGCGCTACCAGGGCTCGTCCTTCGTCGAGCGCTTCGACGCCAACTCCTATCTCTATCTGACCCGCGCGATGGACTATTTCGACATCGCCGCCGACCACGGCGGTGTGCTGGCGAAGGCGTTCGCGGGAATCCAGACCCGCTTCTGCGTGGTCTCCTTCACCAGCGACTGGCTGTTCCCGACCTCGGAATCGCGCGCGCTGGTGCACGCGCTGAATGCGTCGAGCGCGCGGGTGTCGTTCGCCGAAATCGAGACCGATCGCGGTCACGACGCCTTCCTGCTCGACGTGCCCGAATTCCTTGATATCTCCCGCGCCTTCCTGCAATCGGCAGGCAAGGCGCGCGGGCTCACCGCCAATAATGCTTAAGGACGGCTAGTCATGTCTGTACAGGAAGCGTTGCCGCTGGGCGGCCTTGCGACCGGGCAGCCCGGTGATTTTCGCGCGGACCATGTGCTGGTGGCCAACATGGTCAAGCCGGGCTCGAAGGTGCTCGACGTCGGCTGCGGCGAGGGCGACCTGCTCCAACTGCTGGAAACCCGCGGCGTCGACGGCCGCGGCATCGAGCTGTCGCGCGAGGGCGTCAACCGCTGCGTCGCCAAGGGTCTTGCGGTGGTGCAGGGCGATGCCGACACCGACCTCGTGAATTATCCGGATGACGCCTTCGACTACGTGATCCTGTCGCAGACGTTGCAGGCGACGCGGCAGCCGAAAGTGGTGCTGGAGAATTTGCTGCGCATCGGCCGCCGCGCCATCGTGTCGTTCCCGAATTTCGGCTTCTGGAAGATGCGGCTCCAGCTCCTGATCGGCGGCCACATGCCGCGCACGGAGAACCTGCCGGCAAGCTGGTATGACACCGCCAACATCCATTTCTGCACCATCAAGGATTTCGTCGAGCTCTGCGACGCGATCGACGTCAAGATGGAACGTGCCGAGGCGCTCGACCTCTACGGCCGTCCGCTGCGGCTGCGGATGCCTTGGTGGGTGTGGAATCTGTTCGGCGAGCAGGGCGTGTTTCTGCTGACGCGGGGCGGCAGGAAGTAGGCCGGCCCGTTACCCCATCTACGCGACCCAGTACCTGGTGACGCCTTCGCGCTAATGCGCCGCCAGTGACCTCGGGTCGCGCACCGGCCATCTTCCCGCTTCCACCAGCGTGACGAACCGTTCCACCGTTTCGTTGAACAGCGCTGGCTCTTCGAGATTGAGGACGTGGCCGGACTTTGGAAACATGGCGAGCCCTGCCGCCGGCAGATGCTTCTTCAGAAACAGGCTTGCGCCCACGCACGGATCGTCCTCGTCGCCGCAGATGATGAGTGCCGGCGTCGTGGCCGCTCTGATCGCGTCCGTCATCGTAAAGATCGAGGGACGGCCGGCCTGGAAGCCGCGCATCGTCCGCGCTGATCCCTTGGCGTCGTGCCGCGCCAGGGCGGCATAGAAATCGGCGTGACCGCGCGGGTCCTTCACCAGGAAGGGAATCCGGCTCGGCGCCTCGCGCGTGACTTTTGCGACTTCGGCTGAGCCGAGCATCTCGAATTGCTCCGCGTTGGCGCGGCACTGCTGGCGCCAAGCGTCGAGGTTCTCGATCTCCGAGCCCGAGCCGACGCCGGCGAGCGTCATCGACAGCGCACGTTGGGGCGCGTTGAGCCCGATCTGGAGCGACGAATAGGCGCCCATCGAGAGGCCGACGAAGTGCGCGCGATCGATCTTCAGATGATCGAGCACCGCGAGCGCATCGGTGTAGAAATGCGTGTAGCGGTAGACCTCGCCATCAGGCACGTCCGATGGCGTGTAGCCGCGTGCGGAATAGGTGATGCAGCGATGGCCGCGCGAGAAGTAGCGCATCTGCGGCTCCCAATTGGTGTAGTCGGCCGCGAATTCGTGCAGAAAAATAATCGGCGTGCCCGTGCCCGCTTCTTCGAAATAGAGTCGACAATTGTCCTTCGTGAGGGCGTGAGGCATCCGGTTTTCTCCCTGAGGTGGCTGCGGCTTTGGAATGCCGTCCTGCGGTCAGCGCATACGATGGTAGCACTTATTAATCATCGTCCAAATTCTTAGGGGCCGCGTCTTGTTCTCGCCACATCAGGATACTGATACAGCCCGCGGATGTCGGCCACCGCACGGGCCGACGGGGAAGTGGGGTGTCAACGAAGGATGAAGAATGTTCGAGTTGTTTGCGTCTCGCCTGTCGCGCTGTGTCGTTGCGCTGGCTGTTTTCTTCGCGGCGTTCGCCGCCTTCACTTCTCCGGCGTCAGCACGACCTCATCGTCATAGCGCAGAGCGGCACGCTTACGCGCATCACGCCAGCAGACATCATCATTACCGGCATGCACGCGGCTCGCGCTTCGAGCGCGGCGCGGCGCAATTGCAGGCGAACGGCTTCGGCAACACCTTCGCCAGCTATGATCCGAACGCCAATAGCGGCGGCATCGCCATAAGCGGCAGCGCTGGAACGGCTATGAGCGGCAGTGGTGGAATGGCCATGAGCGGCAGCCGTGGAATGGCCATGAGCGGCAACGCTGGAATGGTTACCAGCGGTGAGATGACCACGCGCGCCAGCCGTCGAATTATGAGGCGTGGAGGTGGGATAGCCACTAACGCGAATGACGGCGGCATGGCCAATAGCGCGACGAGCGGCGGCGGCTTCGGCGGTGGGTCGGGCCTCGTGTCCGAGGCACGCCGCTATGTCGGCGGCAATCCGACCGGTCGCGGTAGCCTGTGGTGCGCGCGCTTCATGAACATGGTGCTCGAAAAGACCGGTCATCGTGGCACCGGCTCCGACATGGCGAATTCGTTCGCGCATTACGGCACGCGCGTGTCCGGTCCGCAGGTCGGCGCCATCGCAGTGATGTCGCGTGGTGGCCGGGGCGGTCATGTCGGCATCATCACCGGTGTCGACGCGCAGGGCAATCCGATCATGATCTCCGGCAACAACGGCAACCGCGTTCGCGAAGCACCGGTCTCGCGCGGCCGGATCTATGCGTATGTGATGCCGAACTGACGGCCGTCATTGCGAGGAGCGAAGCGACGAAGCAATCCAGACTGTCTCCGCGGGCGCATTCCTGGATTGCTTCGCTTCGCTCGCAATGGCGGAGCGGGGCCAGCGCGCAGCGTCACACCAGCTTCGGCTGTTCCAATGCAACCGCGTCGCCCACGCCGATGTCGCCTTCAGCGATCACCTCGGCATAGATGCCGCAGTCCATGTGGCCGAGATTGCTCGAGAGCGTGGCGGGGATTTCGAGATCGCGCTTGGCGGTATCAGGGTCGACATTGGTGGCCGGGCAGCGCTTGATGCGCTTGACCACTTGCAGCCGGGCCTGTCCGATCGCGAGCGTCTGGCCGACGAGGTCGAGCTCGGACCAGGCCGGCCAGCCCTTCACGTAGAGATTGGCGCGGAAGCGTAGCGGGTGGACGGCGGCGCCGCCGAGCATGGTCTCGAGCGCGCGGACGCTGTCGAGATTGATGATGGACACGACCTTGCGGGCGACGTCTGAAAAGCTGTGGTCGCGGCCGGACAGGATCTTGGGCGGGCCCTTCAGCTCCGGCTGAAAAGTTTCCCTGAAATAGTCCTCGATGGCGGCGCGCCCGGCGGCGGTCTCGAGATCGCCGCTGGCGACGATCTGGCCGTCCTTGCGGATGGTCAGGCAATTGGTCGCGTCCTCGAACCGGCTGTCGAGCGAAGCTAGCCGCTCATTCCGCGCCAGCATCAGGAACTGGATCTTCGGCTTCCACTGCGGTGCTTCCGGATCGAAGCCGCTCGGGCCGTTCTCGATGGCGTAGCGGCGGTCGGCGGGCAGGGTCTGGCCGGCTCGCAGGGAGACGCGGGGCAGGGCCTCCGGCGTCAGGCCCTTGATCGGGTAGCGGTAGAGCCCGGTGATCTCGGCGGTCTGGCTGATTGTCATTGCGCTGGGTGTCATGCCGCTACTTAGGGGATTCGGCCCACCGGCGCCAAGCGGGCGGATCCGCGCACGAAATTGTGAACTCGCCTCTTCCGGTCCGAGGCCTCGCTTCCCACATCTGGGTCAGGCCGGCGCCAGCGCCGGCTGATAACGACCGTTGCCGGTTGAGAAACGTCAATGCGGTAATCGGAAACCCAATGAAGATGCCGTTTGGAGTGCCTTTGAGGGCTCCAGGGGCAGGCCGAGGGAAAGACCACGAAATGAACATCGAAAAATATACCGAACGCTCCAGAGGCTTCGTCCAGTCCGCGCAGTCGCTTGCGGTGCGCGAAGGGCACCAGCAGTTTTCGACCCTGCACGTCCTGAAGGTGCTGCTGGACGACAATGAAGGCCTCGCTGCCGGCCTGATCGACCGCGCCGGCGGCAATTCCCGCGCAATCCTGAAGGCGACCGAGGACGCCCTGAACAAGGTGCCGAAGGTCTCTGGCGGCGGAGCCGGCCAGATCTATCTGGCGCCCGAACTCGCGCGCACCTTCGACGCCGCCGAAAAGGCTGGCGAGAAGGCCGGCGACAGCTTTGTCACCGTCGAGCGGCTGCTGCTCGGCCTGGCGCTGGAGAAGACCAGCGAGGCGGGCGCGATCCTGGCCAAGGGCGGCGTCACCCCGCAAAACCTCAACGCGGCGATCGAAGCGCTGCGCAAGGGCCGAACGGCGGACTCCGCCACGGCCGAGAACGCGTATGACGCGCTGAAGAAATATGCCCGCGACCTCACTCAGGCGGCGCGCGACGGCAAGCTCGACCCGGTCATCGGCCGCGACGAGGAGATCCGCCGCACGATCCAGGTGCTGTCGCGCCGGACCAAGAACAATCCCGTCCTGATCGGCGAACCCGGCGTCGGCAAGACCGCCATCGCCGAGGGCTTGGCGCTGCGCATCGTCAACGGTGACGTGCCGGAGAGCCTGAAGGACAAGAAGCTGCTGTCGCTCGACCTCGGCTCGCTGATTGCAGGTGCAAAATATCGCGGCGAGTTCGAGGAGCGGCTGAAGGCCGTGCTGCAGGAGGTGACCGGGAGCGATGGTAATTTCGTCCTGTTCATCGACGAGATGCACACGCTGATCGGCGCTGGTAAGGGCGATGGCGCGATGGACGCGTCCAATTTGCTCAAGCCTGCGCTCGCCCGCGGCGAGCTGCACTGCATCGGCGCCACCACGCTCGACGAGTACCAGAAGCACGTCGAAAAGGACGCGGCGCTGGCGCGGCGATTCCAGCCGATCTTCGTCAGCGAGCCCTCGGTCGAGGATACGATCTCCATTCTGCGCGGGCTGAAGGACAAATACGAGCAGCACCACGGCGTGCGGATCACCGATTCCGCGCTGGTCGCCGCCACGACCCTGTCCAACCGCTACATCACCGACCGCTTCCTGCCGGACAAGGCCATCGACCTCATGGATGAGGCGGCCGCGCGGCTCAAGATGCAGGTCGATTCCAAGCCGGAAGAGCTGGATTCGATGGATCGGGAAATCATCCGGCTGAAGATCGAACAGGAAGCGTTGAAGAAAGAAAGCGATGCCGGGTCGAAGAGCCGCCTGCAGACGCTGGAGAAGGAGCTGGCCGATCTCGAGGAGAAGTCCGCGGCGCTCACCGCACGCTGGAGCGCGGAGAAGAACAAGCTCTCCGACGCTCAGAAACTGAAGGCCGAGCTCGACGGCTTGCGGGTTGAACTTGCCAACGCACAACGGCGCGGTGAATTCCAGAAGGCCGGCGAGCTGGCCTATGGCCGGATCCCCGAATTGGAAAAGCAGCTTGCGGAGATCGAGGCCAAGGAGAACTCCGGCGAGATGATGGAGGAGGCGGTCACCGCCAACCACATCGCGCAGGTGGTCTCGCGCTGGACCGGCGTGCCCGTCGACAAGATGCTCGAAGGCGAGAAAGACAAGCTCCTGCGGATGGAGGACTCGCTCGGCAAGCGCGTCGTCGGCCAGGCCGAGGCCGTGCGTGCGGTCGCGACCGCCGTTCGCCGTTCGCGCGCGGGGCTGCAGGACCCGAACCGGCCGACCGGCTCGTTCATGTTCCTCGGGCCCACCGGCGTCGGCAAGACCGAGCTGACGAAAGCGCTCGCCGAGTATCTGTTCAACGACGAGACCGCGATGGTCCGCCTCGACATGTCCGAGTACATGGAGAAGCACTCGGTCTCGCGGCTGATCGGCGCGCCTCCGGGCTATGTCGGTTATGACGAGGGCGGTGCGCTCACCGAAGCGGTGCGGCGCCGGCCCTACCAGGTCGTGCTGTTCGACGAGATCGAGAAGGCGCATCCCGACGTGTTCAACGTGCTGTTGCAGGTGCTCGACGACGGCCGCCTCACCGACGGCCAGGGCCGCACCGTCGACTTCCGCAACACGCTGATCATCATGACCTCGAACCTCGGTTCGGAGTTTCTGGTGAACCAGCCGGAGGGCGAGGATACCTCGGCCGTGCGCGAGCAGGTGATGGGCATGGTGCGGGCGCACTTCAGGCCAGAGTTCTTGAACCGCGTCGATGAGATCATCCTGTTCCATCGCTTGCAGAGGAGCGAGATGGGCCGGATCGTCGAGATCCAGTTCGCACGGCTGCAAAAGCTTTTGATCGATCGCAAGATCGTGCTGACGCTCGACGCTGCGGGCCGCGACTGGCTCGCCGCCAAGGGCTGGGATCCCGCCTACGGCGCACGGCCGCTGAAGCGCGTGATCCAGCGTCACGTCCAGGATCCGCTCGCCGAGATGATCCTGGCCGGCGACGTCAAGGACGGCGACAACGTTGCGATCTCCTCCGAAGGCAACGTGCTGACCTTCAACGGCAAGGCGCCGCAGACCGCGGAGATCGCCCAGTTCGAGGCGCCGGTGTCGAAGCGGAAGCTGAACTGATCGTCGGCATTCGAAGCCTGAAGCAACAAGCCGCCCCGGAGATGTCAACCTCTCCGGGGCGGTTTGTTTTGCGGGTTGTTGGCGAACTTACTGCGGCGACCTATTTCTTCGTGAGCTTGTAGATCGCGTTCTCGATGTCAGAAGAGAAATAGATCGTGCCGGATTCCCCGATGCCGACGCCTGTCGGAATGTGCGTCGGCAGTCCTCCGGGTGCACCCACGAGGCCGATTGGAAGATTGGCCGCGATCTCGGTAACCGTGCCGGTCTCCGGCACGATTTCGATCAACCGTTTGGCGCCGACCTCCGCTACGATCAGCTTGCCGTCTCTGGCGCGGGCGATGCCTTCGGGCATTTTCAGGTCCTTGGCGACGACTGTCTTTTCGCCGTTGCTCTCGATCATCGAGATCACGCCGGAAAAGGCTTCGGTGAGATAGACCTCGCCACGCGATCCAGCGACGAGCCCGACCGGGCCCTCGAGGCCGCCGATCAGTGTGGTGCGATCCTTGCCGTGCTCGCCGCTGACGCGGACCAGCGATTTGGTGCCGAACTCGGCCACCAGGATGCTGCCGTCCGCGAGCACGAGCGCGTCGTGCGGCGCCTTGAAGCCGTGCAGCATGTCGCGGGTGGCCCCGGTCTTGCCGTCGATCACCTGCACCGTGCCGGTGAACCAGCTCGATAGGACCACATCGTTGCCCTTCGCCGTTGCGCTCATCGGATATTCGAGCGTGACGCCGGCGGCGTGCATGCGCGCCTTCTCGGTGACCTCGCCGGTCGCGCCGTCCACCGTGCGATAGGCGAACACGTCGGCGACGTGGATCGTATCCTTGCCGTTCTCTGACGTGACGCCGATGCCGCCGGGCAAGGCGAGCTTGCCGATGATCACCTGCCGCGCCTGGCCGGTCGCCGGATCGACCTCCTGGATGCCGTTATCGGCCATGTTGGAGACGTAGATTCGGTCCTTGTCGTCGATCGCGAGATTGTCCAGCGACGGCTTCAATTGTGCGACCATGGTCTTGGCGCCCGACTTGGGATCGACCCGAACGAGCTGGCCGAGCGCGGTGTCGACTACCCAGAGATCGCCCTTGGAATCGAAGTTCACCGCGGCCGGGACCTTGAAGCCGTCCGCGACGACGGTCAGCTCGGCCTTGTCGACGTCGACCTTTGCGACCTGTCCCTTGAACCAGAGCGGACCGTAGAGCTTGTCGTCGGGACCGAACTCGAAGCCGTTGAGGCCGCCCATCTTCTCCATGATCTGGCGCGGCGGTTTGACGCCCTCGACGTCGATCTCATAGAGCGTGTCGCCGAGGAAGACGGTGGTGGCGTACAGCCTGCCGTCCTTGCGGAAGGCGAGCGAGTTGATGCCGGGAAGGCCTGAAGCGAGTTTCTTGATCGGGCCGTCGCCCTTGCGCGAATAAAGATCGCCGGCCAGGAATCCGGTCCAGGCCATGGTGCCGTCGGGGGCGAATGCGATGTCGTCGGCCATTCCGATCGGGGCGGGGATTGCAACCTTCGCGCTACCGCCGGGGATGTCGACCTCGTAGAGCGCCGCGCCCGCGACGCTGCCGGCAAACAGATGGCCGGCCTTGTCGATCGCAAGCCCGTGCACGCCGTGGAACGCCGAGCCCGGAACGAGCTTGGTGACCTCCCAGTTTTCGGCCGAAACACTGGTAGCGGAGACGACCGCAGCGACGAAGGCTGCGCAGGCGAGCCTGTTCTTCATGGCGAGACCTCCCGTTTTTTGGAAAGTATTCGCTCCTCATGCCGCTTTGGCAAACGAAACTTGACGTTGTGATGCGGCCAAGCCGGGCCCCGCGCGACGTCGTCAAATCCGGCTCGTGCTTGAATATGTCCGGCCGATCTCGGCCCGGTTCGCCGGCTTTACCTGTTGGTGACCTGCAACGGACCGCCGGTGGCGTCCGACATCCGGGCGATGGCACCGGCGCGGCCGCTCATCATGCCGTCGAGCCGGTCGCGCTCCTTCTCGAAGCCGGCCAGCATCGGGCCTTCCAACGAGCGGCCGCGCGGCAGTTTCACACGCAGCGGATCGACGAAGCGGCCGTTGACCAGGATTTCGTAGTGGACGTGCGGGCCGGTCGACGCGCCGGTCGAACCGACGAAGCCGATCACCTGGCCCTGCCGCACCTTCTTGCCGGGCTCCATGCCCTTGGCGAAGGCCGACATATGGCCATAAGCGGTCTCGTAGCCGTTGTTGTGCTTGATGCGGATGTATTTGCCGTAGCCGCCCTCGGGGCCGGCCTTCTCGATCACGCCATTGCCGGAGGCGAAGATCGGCGTGCCGTAGGAGGTGGCCCAGTCGACGCCGGTATGCATCTTCACATAGCCGAGGATGGGGTGACGGCGGCCGCCGAAGCCGGAGCGCATGATGGCGTTGTTGACGGGCTTGCGCACCAGGAACTTCTTCGCGCTCTTGCCGGTCTCGTCATAGTAATCGACGACGCCGTCATCGGGGCTCTGGTAGCGGTAGTATTTCTTGGTCTCGCCGCCGAGCGTCAGCGAAGCGAACAGCACGTCGTTCTTTTCGCTCGCGGTCACGCCTTCGTCTTCGCCGGCGTAGAACACGTCGAATGAATCGCCCGGCGCCACCTTGCGCTGGAAATCGACGTCGTAGGAATAGATCTTGATCATGTCGTCGATGACGGGCATCGGCACTTTGTTGCGCATCGCGGTCTCGTAGATGCTCTGGTAGAGCCGCACGCCCGTGCCGTCATCCTCGTCATCGTCGTCGCTGTTGGCGTTCGCCGCCGCGTCGGCGACGGTGTTCATGCTGGAGACGTCGACCGCGACGTATTTGCCGAGATCGGACAGCGCCGCGATCGCCTCGACCATGGTCTCGTTGGCGATGACGACGCGGTAGGGCTGCAGGCGGGCGCCGGGGCTTGCGGGCGCCATCAGGATCCGCAGCTTCTCGCCTTCCTTCAGGCCGCCGTCGCGGCCGCGCGGCCCAAGCGTCGCGGTGATCGCCTTGATCTCCTCGGCCGTGGCGCCGAGATCGCGCAGCACGCCGGCGACGCTGTCGCCCTTCTTGACCACGTGGACGCGTTCGCCGTTGGGATTGCCGCCGGTGATCTGCTCTTTGGTCTTCGGCAGCAGCGTGACGTTTTCCGGCACCACGCGCGTCTCGAAGCCGGCATAGGGATCGGACGGCGACACTTCGGTGGCGTAGGCGCTTCTGATATCGGACGGGCCGGTCGCGCCGGAGACGTCGGCCGCAGCATTGGAGAGCGCGGCGTAGCGCACCCCGCCATTGCCGCGCCAGTTGGCGGCATCGCGGACCCGCATCAGGATGTCGTCGAGCGCCACCACTGCGGAAATCTTGGCTTTCGGCAGCACCTGGGAGAGGTCCTTGGTGACGAACGAGACCTCGGCGTCGGGTTCGACGGCTTCCGGATTGTTGGGATCCTCGGATGCCGCCTTCGGATCGGATCCGACATCGGTGAGAAGGCGCTGGGCGTTGAATGGCGGGATCTTCGCCGACAGATCGCTCGTCGTCATCGACAGATTGCCGGCAATCCGGATGAAGGGACGCACCCGCATCACGTCGCGGTTGCCGACGCGGGCGACGGTCGAGACGCGCACGATGTTGCGCGAGGCCGTGGATTCGCTCGGCGGCGGCAGGCGGTCGCTCTTGTGCAGCGTGGCGGTGCGGTCGGCTGCGCCGAATGCGCCGCGCAGCGCGCCTTCGACGCGCTCCGGCACCTTGGCGAAGGTCATCTCGCCGTCGAGCGAAGCGAAAACGGCGCCGCCGATCAGGGCTGCGCCGCAAAGTCCGGTTAGAATCGTCCCGCTGAACCATTGCACCGAGACGCGGCGGCGATCGATGACGGCGGCTTCCGAACCATCGACGGACAGCGGCGGCTCGTGGCCGAGATCGATGATCCCGGTCTCACGCCCGTAAGCGCCGCGTGACGTCCTATGGTTCAACCCAAGTCCCCCAATCAACGATCCGAGAGCCCGATTTCGAGCAGCCCCGTTTCGAGCAACCCTGTTTCGAGCCCCTCCTTGAGCCGCCCTCTTCGGGGCGTCTCTGGAAAAGGCAAGCCGCATAGGCGTCCGCGGTCAGAAGGCCCAGATGTCGGACCGGCCGAATTTACGAACAGCTAAGCGGAAAAAGATCTCTCGATGTGTCTCGAATGTCTGAAGAAGGCCGCTTCATCGTATGATCGCCTTCCTCTGACCCCACACAAACCGCCGGCAGCCCCCACTGGCATCCCTGCGATTCAAGCTTTGTCTGTACCAGAACGCCGGGGGATTGTGGCTCAAGTACGGCGCCTAATATGGAAAAGTTTCCCGAACGGCCGGGCGTCAGGGGCCTTCCAGGGACGAGCGATCCAAGTCGCGTCCAAGTCGCCTCATGCCGCCTCCGGAGCCCTCTCGAGCCCAAACTTTTTTTGAGTTTTTTCTCCGCGCCGGCGCGATCCAGCCGCTCACCGACTTTCTAACCTGCTGTAATCGCGTGGATTTTTCGAACAATCCACCGTGCGACGATTTTCTGACAATGGTCGTTGACAACCCCGATGGGCGGGGCCTATAACCCGACCACTGAGCGCGGCGCCGCCGGGTCACTGACCAAGGCGAGCGAACGCGCCACTGATGCTCCTCACCTTGTTGAGTGACACAACAGTCGACGTAAGTCGATTGGAGTTCATCCATCGTCGGTAAGGGTGTCGGAACCCTTCCTCTCTGGAAGGTTGGGACCTCCTGGTCCCGGGCTGTTTGACAAGTGAAGATGAAGAAAGAGAAACGTGGACGGCGGAGTCCTTGCGCCTCTCGGATACTGAAGAGCTTCGGCTTTTGAGTTCTGAGAGGGGACGAAAGACTTCGGCGGTACACGTTTTAAGGTTACACCATCGTTGCCAGCGATGTGAATCGCGGGCAGCTCATCGACTTCGGTCGATGAAAAATGGTGGGACCTCGTCAAAACGTTGTGATCAGCCGGTTCAAAGTTCAAGTCCAACTTGAGAGTTTGATCCTGGCTCAGAGCGAACGCTGGCGGCAGGCTTAACACATGCAAGTCGAGCGGGCGTAGCAATACGTCAGCGGCAGACGGGTGAGTAACGCGTGGGAACATACCTTTTGGTTCGGAACAACACAGGGAAACTTGTGCTAATACCGGATAAGCCCTTACGGGGAAAGATTTATCGCCGAAAGATTGGCCCGCGTCTGATTAGCTAGTTGGTGAGGTAATGGCTCACCAAGGCGACGATCAGTAGCTGGTCTGAGAGGATGATCAGCCACATTGGGACTGAGACACGGCCCAAACTCCTACGGGAGGCAGCAGTGGGGAATATTGGACAATGGGCGCAAGCCTGATCCAGCCATGCCGCGTGAGTGATGAAGGCCCTAGGGTTGTAAAGCTCTTTTGTGCGGGAAGATAATGACGGTACCGCAAGAATAAGCCCCGGCTAACTTCGTGCCAGCAGCCGCGGTAATACGAAGGGGGCTAGCGTTGCTCGGAATCACTGGGCGTAAAGGGTGCGTAGGCGGGTCTTTAAGTCAGGGGTGAAATCCTGGAGCTCAACTCCAGAACTGCCTTTGATACTGAGGATCTTGAGTTCGGGAGAGGTGAGTGGAACTGCGAGTGTAGAGGTGAAATTCGTAGATATTCGCAAGAACACCAGTGGCGAAGGCGGCTCACTGGCCCGATACTGACGCTGAGGCACGAAAGCGTGGGGAGCAAACAGGATTAGATACCCTGGTAGTCCACGCCGTAAACGATGAATGCCAGCCGTTAGTGGGTTTACTCACTAGTGGCGCAGCTAACGCTTTAAGCATTCCGCCTGGGGAGTACGGTCGCAAGATTAAAACTCAAAGGAATTGACGGGGGCCCGCACAAGCGGTGGAGCATGTGGTTTAATTCGACGCAACGCGCAGAACCTTACCAGCCCTTGACATGTCCAGGACCGGTCGCAGAGATGTGACCTTCTCTTCGGAGCCTGGAACACAGGTGCTGCATGGCTGTCGTCAGCTCGTGTCGTGAGATGTTGGGTTAAGTCCCGCAACGAGCGCAACCCCCGTCCTTAGTTGCTACCATTTAGTTGAGCACTCTAAGGAGACTGCCGGTGATAAGCCGCGAGGAAGGTGGGGATGACGTCAAGTCCTCATGGCCCTTACGGGCTGGGCTACACACGTGCTACAATGGCGGTGACAATGGGACGCTAAGGGGCAACCCTTCGCAAATCTCAAAAAGCCGTCTCAGTTCGGATTGGGCTCTGCAACTCGAGCCCATGAAGTTGGAATCGCTAGTAATCGTGGATCAGCACGCCACGGTGAATACGTTCCCGGGCCTTGTACACACCGCCCGTCACACCATGGGAGTTGGTTTTACCTGAAGACGGTGCGCTAACCCGCAAGGGAGGCAGCCGGCCACGGTAGGGTCAGCGACTGGGGTGAAGTCGTAACAAGGTAGCCGTAGGGGAACCTGCGGCTGGATCACCTCCTTTCTAAGGATGGTTCTTCAGAAGCTTGCTTCTATCGAACCGTTTTAGAAACATCAGTGGCCAACGGTCGTCAGGATCGTTGAGCTGCATTGGCGGGATTTCGCCGTCTTCGTTTCTCTTTCTTCGCGGACGAACACGCGCTGGGGCTGCAACCTTGCAGAATCCCTGGTCCTTGACTGGATATGCGTTAGGGGCTTGTAGCTCAGTTGGTTAGAGCGCGCGCTTGATAAGCGTGAGGTCGGAAGTTCAAGTCTTCCCAGGCCCACCACACTCATCGAGTGAGCATTCGTCTTCTGGTTACGGGGCCATAGCTCAGCTGGGAGAGCGCGTGCTTTGCAAGCATGAGGTCGTCGGTTCGATCCCGTCTGGCTCCACCAGATGGTTTGATCACCGGCTGCTCATACCGTCGTCCGCGAAACATCACTTCGCACTTACTAGTCCGGATGGACAGTAAGCTGCGTGATTTCTGACATCGTAAAGAGGAGATCGATCCGAGTTGGATCGGGCAACAAGTAATTGTTGCGCGATACTTCATTATCTCCGGATCATTTCGGCGCTCGTGCGTCTTCCATTGTAGCTCACAAGGCTGCTTTGAAAGACAAGCGAGTTGTAAATGATCCTTTTAGCGAAGCTTGACCGCCTCGCTATCGGAACGATCTTACGAAGCAAGCTGGTCTTTCTAATCATTGTCCGGCTGCAGATAGCGTTCATCGAGGGCGCGTGCCGCAAGGTAGTTCTGCAGACAACATTCTGCCGAGTGTGTGGACATTGATAATGAGAGCAATCAAGTGCCTTAAGGGTGTTCGGTGGATGCCTTGGCGCTGAGAGGCGATGAAGGACGTGCTACGCTGCGATAAGCCGTGGGGAGCTGCGAAGAAGCTTTGATCCATGGATTTCCGAATGGGGAAACCCACCTTCGATAGCCGGAACTCCAAGACCTCAGTCGAAAGACTGTGGTGTGGGGTTCGAACAGAAATGTGAGATGCCTAGGCCTTTAGATTTCGATCGAAGAGGTTTTGGATTTCCGGTTATCAAAAGAAGGTATGAGACTTCTGAATACATAGGAGGTTTCAAGCAAACCCAGGGAACTGAAACATCTAAGTACCTGGAGGAAAGGACATCAACAGAGACT